>PXRA01000023.1 GCA_003021725.1 Halobacteriales archaeon QH_8_64_26 | reverse complement strand
GGGTACACGAAGCGAGTCTACGATGAGTGTACCGGCGGTGAACGTCTCTGTGGGGGCTGTAAGGAGGAAGCCGCCGAGCTCATGCGGGAGTTTCTCGCCGATCACCAGGAGAAACGCGAGGAGGTAGAGGGATTGTTGGACGATCTCGATATCGATCTTGACTCGTCCCGAGCATAGTAGCACTCGATATTGTGTGGATGCCGCGAATTGAGGAAGGCATGAGTATCAATTCGAACCGCATTCGGCTATATGAAAACTACAAGCAGGAGCCAGATCAACAGGGTACTAAACGATGAGTCAATCTCCTTCAGGCACATCGAAACCCATCACTAGCTGGAGCGTCCATGATTTCCTAATAGGAATTGTGCCAGGTTCTGTTGCTCTTTTATTGATCGTTCTGTTTCTTCCTTCAAACCTCCTTGAGGTAGGTTCCTTACTAATATCGGCCAGCGATTCCGGATTATTTGGATTGATACCGATATTGTTTTTCGCAATAGTATCGTACTTACTCGGACATATCGTCGATATTTTCAGTAACTACTTTCCATTCCAGGCTACCTTGTCTAAACTCTTTTTCTTTTCGCCATTAGCACCAGATCCCTATCCCGATCTCTCTGACTTTAGCGAGGAGGCTCAGCAGAGGTTCAAATGGGCATCATACGACCTCTTTTTAGAAGATGGAACAGTGTCTGATACTACAGGATATCCAGCGGTTGAGCTTGCTGAGACATACTTGCTGCGCAAGGGAGAAAGAGAACTTCAGATGTATCAAGATTTGTCGTCAGTATTTAGACAATTGGCGAAGCTTTTTATTCCAGCAGCGTTGGTCGCTGGTTTAATAATAATATCTCATAACACGTCTCCATACCAGTCTAACGGAAGATTGCTCTACTACTTACTAGAAATAAATACACTACCCGCCATTCTCGGAGTCGTGTCATTTGTTTCTTATCTGATTTACTATATCAGTAAAAGCTTGACTTTTCTTGTTCAAGTCCAACTATTCTCTGAGGTGCTGACCGCTGTGTCAGCAATATTTGCTTTCTTAAGCCTTTTCGGGCCTGCTCTATTCTCTAATGTTCACTACACACCTCTTCTCAGCATATATCTCGGAGGATTATTCGCATATTCTCCTCTGTTGTTTTTGTTGACATCTTATATTTTCTTTCATTTAAGTTTAGAATACAAACGAAGGAAGCGGGCTCGGGTAATAATGAAGTTCTATGCAATAGCTGTTACGGAGGGTGATGTAGAAAAAATAGGATGAGCCATGCAGGGTTAGGTTGTCAGTTGAGAGTCTTATACGCTGTTTTTAGCTATCCGTAGCGCTCCTGTTAGCACTGTCGGCCATCGACGTCGAACGCCGAGACGGCTTCCTCGATGCTCTTGCACATCACGCCGAGTCCACGGACGTAAAGCTCCGCTGCGGCGGGGTCGGTCCGAGTCCCGATGTCGGTAGCGAGAGCCGCTACCTGGAGTCGGAACCGATAACAGAACGCCACGCACACACCGGGACAACCGAATGCAACTCCCGGAAGTACAGCTCGCGGTGCTCGAAGCCGCGAGCGCCACCGAGAAGCGGACGATCGCACAGCTCGCCGCCGAGACCGGCGAAGAGACCACTACCCTCACCGGCGCGGCCTTCGACCTCGCCGAGGAGGGACTGATCGAGATCGAAGAGCGCGAGAAGGATTCCCTCGAACTCACCCCGGAAGGCCGGACCTACCGTGAGGAGGGGCTGCCGGAGCTGCGCCTCTACCGTGTGGCGAAGGAGGCCGGCGCGACCGAAACAGCCGCGAGCATGGGCGAGGTCATCGGCGCGGCCGACCTAAAGGGTAAGGCAGTCGACATCGCGCTGTCGAACTTCGCCCGGAAGGAGTATGGGAAAATCGATTCCGGGGAGCTATCGGCGAACGCCGAGGCCGACCCCGACGCGGACGAGGAAGCCGGCGCGATAGAGGCGATCGCAGCCGGCGGCGCGGGCGACGTCGCCCCCCCGGTCCTCGATCGGCTCGTCGAACGCGGGCTCGCCGAGCGATCACAGAGGACCGAGCGGGCCGTCACTCTCACCGAGGAGGGCGTCACCGCACTGATGGAGGGGATCGAGGCCGCCGATACGGTCGGCCGGCTCACGCCGGAGTTACTGGCGAGCGGGGAGTGGCACGACGTGGAGTTCCGCACATACGACGTCGAGGCCGACGCAGACCGCACGTACGGTGGCCGGACCCACGTGCTGCGCGAGACCGCCGAACGGGTGAAAGACGTGCTCATCGGCATGGGTTTCGAGGAGATGGACGGCCCCCACGCCGACGCCGACTTCTGGATCAACGACGCGCTCTTTATGCCCCAGGACCACCCCGCACGCACCCACTGGGACCGCTTTGCCCTCTCCGAACCGGCCGAAATCGACGACCTCCCCGAGGAGTTAGTCGAGCGGGTCGAGAACGCCCATCGGGAGGGCGTCGGCGAGGACGGCGAGGGGTATCACTCGCCCTGGAGCGCGGAGTTCGCCCGTCAGCTCGCGCTGCGGGGACATACCACCTCGCTGTCGATGCGATACCTTTCAGGAGAAGCGATCGGCGACCTCGAACCCCCACAGCGCTACTTCAGCGTCGAGAAGGTATATCGCAATGATACGCTCGACGCCACCCACTTGCTCGAATTCTTCCAGATCGAGGGGTGGGTGATGGCCGAGGACCTCTCGGTACGGGATCTGATGGGTACCTTCACGGAGTTCTACGAGCGCTTCGGCATCACCGACATCGAGTTTAAGCCCCACTACAACCCCTACACCGAGCCGAGCTTCGAACTCTTCGGGACCCATCCCGTCACGGGCGAACTCATCGAGATCGGCAACTCGGGGCTCTTCCGTGACGAGGTGCTCCGACCCTTAGGAGTCGAGTGCGACGTGATGGCCTGGGGGCTCGCCTTGGAACGCCTCGCGATGCTGACGACCGGCGCGGAGGACATCCGGGATCTTCACGGGACGCTCGCGGACCTCGACTTCCTGCGGAACGCGGAGGTGAGCTACTGATGCCCGTCGTCGACATCGACTTCGAGGAACTCCGACGCCTGACCGGCCAGGAGGAAAAGAGCGACGAGGAACTGAAAACGGACCTCTTCGCACTCGGCCTGGAGTACGAGGGCGAGACCGAGGAGGGATTACAGCAACTGGAATTCGCCCCCGATCGCCTCGATCGCCTCTCGGTCGAGGGGATCGCCCGTTCCCTACGATACCAGTACGGCGAGGATCGGGGCGTGTACGTCCCCCGAACCAATTCGCCCGATTGGCGCTACGAAGTGCAAGAGAGCGTCCCGGAGGAACGCCCCTACGTGACGGGCGCGATCGCTCGCGGCGTGAACCTGGACGAGGCGGCGCTCGACTCGCTGATCCAGCTCCAGGAGAAACTGCACGCGACGATGGGCCGCGATCGGGTGAAAGGCGCTATCGGCATCCACGATCTGATCATGCTCAAAGGGGGAGCCGCTGGATCGGAGGACAACTCTATCGAGTATCGAGGCGTCGAGCCCGAGGAGGACACGTTCGTTCCCCTCGACGCCGATGCCGAGCTTTCTCCCGGCGAAGTGCTTTCCGAGCACCCCACAGGGCAGGAGTACGCCCCGGTCGTCGGCGACTACGAGCGACTGCCGGCGATCTACGACGAGATCGGGCTCTTCTCGTTCCCGCCGGTCATCAACGGGCGGCGAACCGAACTAGAGATCGATTCGACCGATCTCCTGATCGAACTCACCGGGACCGACCAGTGGACGATCGACCGAATGGGCGCGATCCTCTGTTATGCGCTCGCGGCCCGCGGCGCGACGATCGAGGAGGTCGTTGTCGAATACCCCGACCGCGAGCTGATCCGGCCGGATTTCGGCGTCGAGACCAAACGCCTCGCCCACGAGCGCGTCGAGACGGTACTGGGGATCGCCCTCGCGTCCGAGGACGTGATCGATCTGGCCGAGCGCTCGGGACTGGATGCCGAGGTCACAGGGAGCGGGGAGGGGGGCGGTAGCGACGAGGACGGAAGCGCCGGGAACCCGATTTACGAGGTGTCGATCCCACCGTACCGCCAGGACGTGCTCGGGCCGCTGGACCTGATCGACGACCTCGGGCGAGCGTATGGATTCAACGACCTCGAACCCCACTACCCCGACGTGAGCACCGTCGGCGGCCGTCACGAGCGCTCGCGACTCGGACGCAAGGTCAGGGAGACCCTCGTCGGCCTGGGTTTCGAGGACCTGCTCGACTTCCATCTCATCGCCGAGCGGGAGAACTACGATCGGATGGGTCTGACCTCGCCCGACGCCGCTGTTGGAGGCGCGGACGACGAAGCGGGTGCCGAGAACGCGACCGACGAAGCGGGCGAGGCGGACGCCACCACGCCACTCGGGGGGGCCGCCCCCGCGCGGATCCGCGAGCCCTACAGCGAGGACTACGGGATACTTCGGACCTGGGCGTTGCCCTCGCTCATGATGGTCCTAGAGAACAACACCCACCGACCGTACCCACAGGACCTCGCGGAGATCGGGCTCGCGGCGGGTCGGGACGATAGCGAGAACACCGGCCTCGCGGAGTTCCGCACCGTCGGAGCGGTACTCGCACGCACCGACGCCTCCTACGAAGCGGCGAAGAGCCGACTCGCGGCGCTCTGTCGTGCCTTCGGGGTCGAGTTGGAGACCCCACCGACCGATCACCCGTCCTTCATCGATGGGCGGGCGGCCGAGGTGCGAATCGACGGTGCCCCTGCGGGGGTGATCGGCGAGATCCATCCCGAAGTGCTCATCGAACACGACCTCGAAGTGCCGGTCGCGGCCTTCGAGGTCGGCCTCGACGCGCTCCGATAGACGGCTCGCGGTCGGCGTTGGGACGGTTCCAGGGGACGATCGGCGGGGTGTGATCGTGACGGCCGGCCGTCATCGCGATGTCGGGTCAGGTTACTCGCGATGAGCGTGTTCTTTCAGCGTCCCCGTCTCGACGTCATCGAGCACGGCCTCGCTGGTGGCTTCCAGGATCACGGGCGGTGCAGCGTCCGCTTCGAGCGCCTCGATCCAGCGCGGGACACAGACACACCACCGATCGCCCGGCTCCAGTCCGGGAAAGCCCATCTCGGGCCGGGGCGTCGTCAGGTCGTTGCCCTGGGCTTTGCTGTACTCCAGGAAGTCGGCGGTCAGCACCGCACAGATCTCGTGGCGGCCCGGATCGCGTCGGAGATGGTGACACAGGCCGTCGCGCAGAAAACCCGTCTCCGGGTCGGTGCTACAGGTCAGGAGTTCGGTCCCGAAGACGTTTCGATCCTCGTTGGCCATGCCCGGAACTCGTCGTTCCCGAATCAAAAGCCTCTCTCCATCGGATGAATACGGCGACGACGAACGTTGATAGGCCCTCGGAGCGCCCTCCCTACATGACCCGATGGGTCGGTGTCCACGAGTCGATAAGCGAGCTGTTCCCGCCTACATGGTTCAAGCGAGCGCTCGAGGAAAGCGAACCGGCCGAAACGGACGGGTCGGAGACGGGAATCGAGGTCGTCGAGGTAGGGGGCGATGATCCCGGGACTCTCTCAGGGCTCGACGTCTGTGTGACACTCGCCTACGAGGGGGCGTTCCTCGATAGTGATCTGTCGTGGGTGCACTCGGTCCAGGCGGGCATCGATCGTTTTCCCCTCGACGCGTTCGATGAGCGAGGGATGGCGCTTACCAACAGCGAGGGGATCCACGGCGACGTCGTCGGCGAGACGGTGCTCGGCTACCTGCTCACCGTCGCCCGCGGCCTGCATCGCTACCGGGACGCCCAACACGAGGCCCATTGGGGTGATCCCGACTGGAGCGAGCTGGGGACGCTACGCGGGGAACGGGTCTGTGTGATCGGCCTCGGGACGCTCGGGCAGGGGGTCGCCCGGCGCGCCGAGGCTTTCGGCATGGAGGTAACAGGGGTAAGGCGGACGCCGACGCCGGTCGACGGCGTGAGAGAGGTCTATACGCCCGGGGAGCTGGAGCGGGCGATCGAGAGCTCGAAGTTCGTCGTCCTCTGTGTACCACTGACCGAGGACACCCAGGGGTTGATCGGCCCCGAGGAACTGGCGGCGATGGACGAGGGCGCCTATCTCGTGAACGTCGCGCGCGGCGCGGTCGTTGAGGAGGGAGCGCTCGTCGATGCGCTCGAAGCCGGCGGGATCGCCGGGGCGGCACTGGACGTTTTCGAGGCCGAGCCTCTGCCCGAACGATCCCCGCTGTGGGGAATGGAGGAGGTGCTCGTGACGCCTCACGTCGCCGCGGCCTACGAGGGCTACGCCGATCGGGTCGGGGCGATCGTTCGTGAGAACTTGCGACGGCAGGGAATCGGAAAACCGCTCGCGAACCGCGTGGTCTGAGGACGGTTAAACGATTGACGAGATCAAAGAGATTTAGATAGTACCCCTCAAGAAACGCTTATTGAGCAATATACCACCTCAACCGGCGCTAATCAGGTGGCTACATGACAGATTCGGTCAGGTCGGAGAGCGTATCGGTAGAAGAGTTTTTGATGTTTTAAGAGAAGGGTCAGGGGGGCCGGAAGTATACCGACTGCGGGAAGAGTACGCGGCGTGGATTGGTGGTTGCTTGTTTATTACATTATAATTGTGTATCTTGCTCCAGTCGCTTGGGTTCTACTTGACTGGATTTATATCGGTCTTGTGTGGTTTCCAGGATACACGTTTGATCGCCATGGTCTATCACTAGTTTATGCGGGAAGTGTCTTTCTAGCCTACGGAGCACTTATAGACAATTTCTTGACAAAAAGCGAGTATAGGGCGCACTTAGTTGCATTTACCCACTTAGGATTCCTACTGCTTAGTACAGGGGTAATGTTTCAAGCATCCTCAATGCTTCAATTGAATAATATTCCGCCCGAATTCCGACTGCTAATTAAGTCAAATCCATTGTTTACAGAACTAATTGCAAGAGAAATAGTTAGAGTAATAGACATATCAACCCCATTCATTGTACCTCCCCTGATGTACCTTGCTGTTAGATTCCAAGCCCAACGTATACCGCAAGAAGACAAACAATTGAGATTGGATTCGGTCAGATGGGGACGTAAACTTGAGCAACCCAAGGAAACAGAATGCGTGATAGCCACAAACAGTCCGAATGCTCGCGTGCGCGTTCTAGTGTCATCAGGACATGGTCCACCGGAGTCATTTGTTACGCAGTTAGAATACCACACTCAGTCGGGTTGGAAACTAGTTGCACGCTTTGATCATGACGAAAGCAACAAAATTGCGGAGGACAGAACGAAGAACGGTCTCCGAATGAAACTCTACCGAAACGGCCGTACAGAAGGAGGAATCCAGGTTTTTCCGGAGATTGATTTGGTTGATGCTATATCGTACTGCGAAATATACCTACAAAGACACAGAGAGGAATTGCTGCAGTGGTTCCATCAGAAAGAAGAACCAATGAGAGGAGTGGAAAAGAGCACTAAACCGCGCCTCACCCTTTGGAGAGGAGCCAGCGGTCGCAAAACGATCAGAGGGGACAGCGCTGACCTCCGACATCGCCAAGCACAGATCACCGCTTGGAGAACAGAGGACACATCCTCAGACATACTGCTACGAGCGGAAATGTACCCTATGAACCCCCCTCCTAAGCCAAAGAAGAGATCGAAATAACAAAGACAAGACCCAAGACATGAATTCCACCGATCGGGCGAACGCTTTTGCGCGCTCGGTAGCGAGCCGATAGGTATGGCCGGGGAGGTCAGTTACGAGCCAGTCAGCGTGAAAGGGGTCCTCGCGGAGATGAAAGACACCGCGGAGCTGTTGATCGATCTCTCCTACTCGGCCGTTCTCCTGAGCTCCGAGGACGTCGCACGTGAGGTCTTGGAACTCGAAGAGCGCATGGATGTCCTCCAGATGCGTGCGCGCATGAGCCTGCTCATGGCTGCACGCAGCCCCGAGGACGCCGAAGCCCTCGCGCCGGTGTTGAGCGTTATCGGGGCCGCCGAGAAGATAAGCGATGCGGCGGGCGACATCGCGAAGGTCGTCGTCGAGGAGATCGGGCTCCCCGAAGCGATGGCCGCGGCACTGCCCGAAGCCCTCGAAACCGTCGCCAGCGCACAGATCGAGGCGGACACCCGTCTGGCCGGGGAGGCGCTCGGCGATCTCAACTTGGAGACCGAGACGGGCGTGCGGGCGATCTCGATCCACCGCGAGGGCGAGTGGAACACCGACCCCGGGCCCGAGACGCGCCTGGAACCGGGGACGACCGTTCTCGTTCGCGGGGCGGCCGAGGACGTCGAAGGGGTCTATCAGAGCGCAACGGGCGAGACCTACGACCCGCCCACGATACCCGAATCGGGGAGCGAAGACCTAGAGCGGGCGACGGGAGCGATCGTCCTGATGAAGAACATGAGCGAACTCGCGGTCGATCTGGCCTACGGGGCGATACTGTTCGGCAGCGAGGACCTTGCCCGGGAGGTCGTCGAACTCGAAGTCGAGGTCGACGCGCTCCAGTCCCGGTTCGAGGCCTGGACGCTGCGGGCCGCCGGGCGGGTCGAGGATCCCGTGCGCTTGCGAGGACTGGTCCACCTCGGACGCAGCACCGAGGTGATCAGCGACGCCGCCGTCGAGATCAGCGAGGGAGTCCTCCGGGGAATCGGGACCCACCCGGTGATCGCCGAAGCCGTACTCGAATCCGACGAGGTACTCACCCGCTCGGTCGTCTCGCCCGGGAGCAATCTCGATGGCGTTACGATCGGGGAACGAAGGATCAAACCCGAGACCGGCATGCGCGTGATCGCCGTTAGGCGAGCGGGGAGCGACGAAGGTGCCCCGACGGACGATCGGCTGCTGAGCGGCGAAAGCGAGGGAAACGAAGCCAACGAGGAAGGGGGCGGGAGCGGACGAAGCGTTCGCAACGAGTGGGTGATCTCCCCCGGTCCCGAGACGAAGTTACACGCCGGCGACGTACTGATCGCGAAAGGAACCCTAGCGGGCGCACAGCGCCTCGACGCGCTCGCCGGGGACGGGTCGAGCGAAGGCGACTGAACGACACCGCCCCGGTCGAGAGCGCGGTAGTGTTTTTCCACCGATGAGTCGGTCCGGAGGATATATGCCGATGTCGCGTAACGAATCGGTATGGACCCACAGGAACGCGTCGCGTTTCTCGCCGGCTCTCCCAATCGGGTCCGCTTGCTTCGCGAACTCCGCGAGCGACCCGGCCGGGGAGCGGAGCTAGCGCGGCGGTGTTCGCTGCCGCGCTCGACGGTCCATCGCTGTCTCGACGGGTTGGCGGCGCGCGGATGGGTCGAGAAGGAAAGCGGTACCCATCGGCTCACGACGCCCGGCGAACTCGTGCTCTCCGCGTACGAGGAACTCACCGAGACCATCAGAGTGAGCGCGGAGCACGGGAAAGTACTCACACAGCTCGGTGACGTCGGACGGACACTCCCCATAGGAGCGATCTCGGAAGCGACCGTGATCGAAGCGACGTCGGAGAACCCGTATGCGACGATCGAACACTCCATCGAGACCTTCCAGTCCGAGGCCTTCGACCGAATGCGTACGATCGTTCCGATCACCAGCCGTCTGTTGAACGAGGCCGGTCGGCCCCTCGTCGAGGCGAACGTCGACATCGAGATGGTGATCGACGACGAGGTACTCGAAACCGCACGCGAGAGCTACCCCGAGGCCCACCAACTCGGCCTCGACAGCGAGAACTTCACTCCCTATATCCACCCCGAGACGCTTACGTTCGGACTCACGATCCTCGATGCCGAACGGGTGCTGGTGGGTGCCTATGACGGGAAGGGAAACCCGCGTGCCTGTCTCGATGGAGCGAACGACGTGCTGATCGAGTGGGCGAGCGAGACGTACGAACGCTACCGGGAGGAGTCGAGCCGAATCGACGCCGCTTCCGGAACCGTCGGCGGGACCGCCGTCAGCGAGTGAACGCTCCCACAAGACCCGACGCGAGCGACCGGCCGTGGATCGGCCCGACCCCGCCGGACTCCCCTTCGTTTCGTACCGTGGGACGTGTTCTACGCCATGGGAGACGGTACTGACGGTGTGTATAACCCGCTCGTATCACCAGCAGTAAGCAGGGAATGCACTCGATAGCAACCGACACAGCCAGGGATGGTACCGAAGCGATCGGGCACGAACCGAGGGGACGACCGGCCGCACGCACGCCAGTAGCCGGTCGCGCGCTGACTGAGGGGGGAGCGATGATCCAGAAGGCATGGTCACGGCGTCGATCGGGGGAAGCGAACGGGCGAGAGGCGGTAGCGGACGCGATCTCCCTCCCGCCGGAGGAAGTCTTCGCGGTGTTGCGCAACGACCGGCGTCGGGCGGCGATCACCGTTCTGGCGAGCGAAGCGGAACCACGGTCGGTGGCGGCACTCGCCCGAGCGGTCGCGGCGAGCGAACACGAAGTCCCCGCAGCACACGTCACCGAGCGCCAGTACAAGTGTGTCTACGTATCACTACTACAGATCCACCTCCCGATGCTCGCCGAGAAGGAACTGATCGAGTGGGAAGGCTGTGAGGGACCGATCACGGCAGCGGAGTCGATCGGCGCGCTCGCGGAAACGATCGGGTTCCTCGAAGAGATCTGCGAGGACGACCGGCACATCGAGGGAGGAGCGGTCGGCGATGCCGGGGACGGGTCGGTCCCGTAGCACCCGTGAGTGCTTCGCTTCCCTGAGGTCGGAGTCGAGTTCAAACCTCGCGGGAGAGCCGGTAAGCACTGACCAGCACGAGGACGACGGTCGCGAGCGCGCCCGCCGAGGTCGCGAGCACGACCGCCAGCAGCAAGTAAAGCGCCGCCGGCCGGGTCGTTCCCGGCAGGAAGACGAACACGACCAGTACCACGAGCGCGAGGACGCCGCCGAGGGCGAAACCGCGCTTGGCGTTTCGCTCGACGTCGAGGGCCGCGAGAAAGGTCGCGGTCGGCGAGCGCGGCGAATCGGACACGACCGTACTACGCTCGAACACCTCAAAGACGCGTCGATCGGTATCGGCGGGAGAGACCGGGGCCGACGAGAGGGCGAGTTCTCACGTTCGCGGGCCACTAACGGTCGGGTTCGAGGAAACGAGAACGGGTATGGCAACCCTCAAGGGAGTTCGTCCTCCCTGTAGCTGTAATGACGACCCTCGGCTCGGCGAGTGCAGCGCCCGGTGAGCGGGCAACGGGCCGACTCGCCGTCGGCGAATCGCGCGATGGCAGCCCGATCGGACTGCCAGTGGCAGTGATCAGCGGGCAACGCGAGGGGCCGACGCTCTACCTGCAGGCGGCCTCCGACGGCGACGAACTCAACGGCGTCGGCGTGATCCGACGAATCGTTCCACAGGTCGACCCCGCAGACCTCTCGGGAACGATCTTAGTTACTGGGATCGCGAACTACCACGGTTTCCAGGTCGCCGAACACCGCAACCCGATCGACGACACGAAGCTCAACCGGGCCTATCCGGGCGAGGAGGAGGGTACCTCCAGCGAGCGGATCGCGGCGGCGACCTTCGAAGCAGCCACCCGCGCGGACTACGGGCTGGACCTGCATCAGGGTTCGACGAGCCGGATGCTCCACGAGACCCGCGTGCGCTGTGGGCCCCGGCATCGCCTACACGGGGAGTGTCTCGAGCTGGCGCGTGCGTTCGACTGTGGGTACGTCCTCGATCAGAAGGGCCCGGACGGCCAGCTCGCCCGCGCGGCCCCCGACGAGGGCGTACCGATGATCGATCCCGAACTGGGTGGGTCGGTCGGCTGGGACGAACGCAGCATCGAGGTCGGCGTCCGAGGAGTCAAGAACGTCCTCTCGTACCTCGATATGACCGACGGCGACGCCCCGGAGAACACCCAGGTCCGAGCGACCGGCTTCGAGCAGTACGACGCGCCCGCGGGCGGACTCGTCGACTTCGCGCGGGAGTTGGGCGATCGCGTCGAGCGCGGCGACCGGCTGTTCGCGGTGACCGACGTCTTCGGCGAGCATGAGGCCGCGGTGAGCGCTGACACCGAGGGGATTTTCTGGCGATCGCGGCGGCTGCCGCAAGTGGCGAGCGGCGAATACGTCTGTTCGGTCGGGACCGACATCGATCGGACCTAGGAACCGAGGTTTTCGCTGAGCCCACAGCGAGCGCGAACGGGGTGAGCGCGAGCGAGGACCTCAGCGAAAACCTCGAATAAAGAGCCGCTCACTCGCCGCCGGCTCGCTCGCGGCGTGACTACCTGTGCTACTGCGACAGCACCGCAGCCGCAATAGCACCGCAGCGCCCGCAGGGTCGTTCGGTTCGACCGAGTACGGAGGGCCGATGACACGAGCAAGCGTGATCGGCATCGGAATGACGCCCTTCGGCATCCGAGAGGCTACTCTCTCGGGGTTGTTCATCGAAGCGATAGAAGCCGACGGCCATCCGACACCAGTGTTCGATCCGACCAGGAAAGAGTAAGGTAATTGTTGAGCCAAGGCGAATCGTTACTACACGGCCCTGCGAGTAGCCAGGGGGAGTGGACTTCGAGACCCACTACCGAGTCGACCCGCTCCCCTTCTCCATAACCATCCTACCTGTTGTGTTACCACATGACAATGAGGTCGGGAAGCCGCCCGAACTGCAGAGTAAACTGATGGTAAGTATCGACCGTGGTGAGCTACGCCCTGACCGACCCAGCAAGCGAGGGGAGGTGATTCCATAGGCGAAACAAGACCACATCCAGTGCGGCAGGAAGGGCTTCCGTGTCGTCAAGCCGGAGAGAACTGAAGGCGACGGAGCCATAGCGCTTCATGCTCGACTCGTAGCCGAGGTATCGGAACACCTCTATTCATTGCCCGCTCGCCGCACATGAAGTGCGATCGGGGCCATGCCGACTCGACGCCAGGACGGTCACCGATCGCCTACTACCGATCACTCGACGGGGACTTCGATGAGTGCCATCCGGTCGGTCGGCACGACCTCGCTGAGCACGTCGTCGAGCTCCGCCCAGCTCTCCGGCCGATAGCCCTCGATCCCGAAGCTCTCGGCCAGCGTCACGAAGTCGGGGTTCGTGAGCTGGGTGCCGGTGCTCTCGCCTTTGCTCTCGCGTTGCTGCTCGGAGATCAGGCCGTAGTCGTCGTCGTTGAACAGCAAAATCGTGAAGCCACAGCCCAGGCGGGTCGCGGTCTCGATCTCCGCGCCGTTCATCATGAAGCCACCGTCGCCCGTCGCTGCTACCACGTTCGAGTCGGTCACCAGGTCGGCGGCGACCGCGCCAGGTACTGAAATCCCCATCGTCGCCAGCCCGTTCGAGATGATACAGGTGTTCGGATCGTAGGTCGGGTAGTGCTGGGCGATGGCCATCTTGTGGCTGCCGACGTCCGAAAGCAGGACGTCCTCTTCGGCCATGGTCTCGCGCAGGACCGGCAGCGCCCGGCGCACGGAAAAGGGCTTCTCGGAATCGGGCTCGGGCGTCGAGAAGACCTCCGCGGCGAGCGAGTCGCGCAGGTCGGCGTACCACTCGGGGTCGGTCCGGACGCTCTCACAGGAAGCTTCGAGTTCGCGCAGGCCCGCGCCGATGTCACAGACGACCTCGACGTGGGGATTGTAGTGCTCGTAGACCTCGGCAGGCTCGAAATCGAGGTGGATGATCCGCTTGTCGCTCTCGGGGTTCCAGCTCTCGGGGTCGTGTTCGGCGATGTCGTAGCCGATCGCGAGCACGACGTCCGCCCGCGAGATCGCCTCTGCGGCCTGGTCCTCGCTACCGGACCCGAGGGTGAGCAGCGAGCGCTCGTCGGCGTCCGAGACTGCCCCTTTGCCCATGTAGGTCGCGACGACAGGCATGTCGGTCGTCTCGACGAACGATCGGAGCCGTTCGGAGGAGCGAGTGCGGACGCCGCCATTACCAGTGAGTACGAGGGGCCGGTCGGCGTCGGCGAGCAGGGAGGCGGCCCGATCGACCGACTGGGCGTCGGGGCTGGGCCGGCGGACCCGGTTGCGCGGCGGAAGCGGGCGGACCTCGCTCTCCTCGGCAGCGATGTCCTCGGGAAATTCGATATGGGCGGCGCCGGGTTTCTCGTGCTCGGCGAGTTTGAACGCCTTCCGGACCGACTCGTGAATTATCTCGGGGTCCGACACTCGGGTGTTCCACTTCGAGACCGGTTCGAACATATCGACCACGTCGAGGTGCTGGTGGCTCTCTTGGTGCAAGCGTTCGAGCCCGCCCTGGCCGGTGATCGCCACGAGGGGACTCTTGTCGAGCTGGGCGTCCGCGACACCGGTCAAGAGATTCGTCGCGCCGGGACCGAGCGTCGACAGACAGACGCCGGCATCGCCGGTGAGCCGCCCGTGAACGTCGGCCATGAACGCGGCCCCCTGCTCGTGGCGGACGGGGACGAACTCGATGGTCGAATCGCGCAGCGAGAAGAGGACGTCCTCTAACTCCTCGCCGGGGAGGCCGAAGACGTACTCGACGCCCTCGACTTCGAGACAGCGTACCAAGAGATCGGACCCGGTTCCCATAGTCCCGCCTACGCCGAGGATACCTATTAGTCCCACTGTTGATTTCTCGGTCGCGCCGGGTCGGCCCGCTCGGAGCCGCATTTCCCCGCCAACGCTTTTGCAGATCGGTGGCTCACCACAGGACATGACGACGACCGCAGAGCTTGCCGACTTCACCGGCTCCGTCGCGTACGACGAACTCGCGGAAAACACCCGTGAGGAACTGAAGAAACGCGTGCTCGATTCGATCGGGATCGCGGTCGGGGCGATGGGAACCGATGCGACCGGGACCGTCCGTGAGACGGTCGGAGAGACCGCCCCGGGCGAGGACTGCCGATTGTGGGGGACCGACGAACGGACGAGCCCGACGGGCGCGGCGATGTACAACACTTCCCTGACTCGCTACCTCGATTTCATGGATTCGTTCCTCGCGCCGGGCGAGACCCCACACCCGAGCGACAATATCGCGAGCCTCCTCGCTTGCGGGGAGTCGATCGATGCCTCCGGAAAGGACCTCATCGAGGCGGTCGGCGTCGCCTACGAAATCCAGGGGGAGTTGGCCTGGAACGCCCCCGTCAGGAATCGGGGTTTCGATCACGTCACCCACACTGTTATCTCGGCGACGGCAGGGGCCGGCAAGGTGCTTGATCTCGATCACGAGCCTTTGCGGAACGCGATCGGGATCGCCGGCACCGCCCATAACGCGTTGCGGGTCACCAGAACCGGCGGGATCAACGAATGGAAGGGCGTCGCGAGCGCGAACGCCGCGCGTAACGCCGTCCACTCGGCACTACTCGGCAAGAACGGCATGGAAGGGCCCACCGATCTCTTCGAGGGTCAGAAGGGCTGGAAGCAGGTCGTTTCGGGGGAGTTCGACGTGGACCTCGATCCGGGCTGTGAACGGGTGTACGATACGATGACCAAACGCTACGTCGCCGAGACCTACGCCCAATCCGCAGTGGAAGGAATCATCGAGCTGGCCGACCGCGAGGCCATCGATCATGCCGAGGTCGAGAGCATCGATCTCGACACCTTCGCGGGCGCGAAACTCATCATCGGCGGCGGGGAAGGGTCTCGCTACGAGGTCGAGACGAAAGCCCAGGCTGACCACTCCCTACCCTACATGCTCGCCGCCGCGCTGATCGACCGGGAGCTGACGAACGAGGCCTACGTTCCCGAGCGCATCCAAGCGGAGGACGTCCAGGACCTCCTCCGGACGGTGACGGTCAAGGAAGACGAGGCGTTCACCGAGCGCTTCGAGAACGGTGAGATGCCCGCCCGGATCACGATTACGACGGTCGATGGGACGACCCACGAAATCGAGAAGGACGACTTCGCCGGTCACCCTCGAAACCCGATGAACTGGGAGGAAGTCGAGGAGAAATTCGCGACGATGGCCGCCCACCGCTACGACGAAAAGCGCCGCAGGGAGATCGTTGAGGTCGTCAGGAATCTCGACGATCACGCTGTCGCCGACCTAGTGGAACTACTGGAGTAAACTACCCCACCCCTGTTCGCTCGCGGCATACGCCGCTCGCTCCTGAGGGTGGGGCTTTCATATGGACTCCCGGCGATCAATCCCCGGCAATAGGCCGTGGACCGTCGTCGGTCATCGTCCCACGATTCACACGCAGGTCTACATCTGCGTCTCCGCTCAGGGACTTTTGCCCCGAGCGGAGTCGGTGGGTCTGCTGGCGGGCGTACCGTAGCCCGATGTTCTTACTGGCGTTGTAGTCTGCATTGAGCCGGTAGCCACACAACAGGCACTCGAAGTGCTGGCCGTCGCGGTTCCGGTCGTGCGTGAACCCACATTTCGAACTCCGCTGGCTCGTATGCTGTGGTTCGACTTGTTTCACCGAAACACCGCGCGCCGGTCCCTTGTAGGCGACGTACTCGTACAACCGGCGGAAGGCCCAGATGTGGTGCCACTCGGCGAGCGGCAGGCGGTCGCGGATGTCGTCGAGTTCCTCGAACACGATCACGTCGCAGTCGTTCTCGACGGCTTCGGCGACGAGTTCGTTCGCCACCGTATGGATGTACTATTTGCGCCAGGCCCGCTCGCGCTTGCCGAGTCGAAGCATGGCATTGTGCGCGGCTTGCGTGCCACGCTGTTGGAGTGTCGCCCGGCGTTTCTCGAACTCGTTGATCCAGTGGTCGTAGTCGTCGCCCTGCCAAAACCGACCCGTCGAAGCGACGGCGAGCGAGTTCACACCGAGGTCGATACCGAGGACCGTTTGGTCGTGGTGCTCGGTATCTGCCGGATCGTCGGTGTCTTGCTCGTCGTCCCCATCGTACGTTCGCGTCGAAACGTGCAGGTAGTAGTCGCCGGTCACCGCGTCGTACCGAAGCGTGCTCTCGCGGAACTCGTAGCTCCCCGAAAGCGCGTACCATTCGTAGGGCGTTGGACTGTCCGACGGCAGAACGAACGGAAGTTCGACCCGACCGTCCACGGTGGCGAGCGACGCCTTCTGTCGGTAGAAAGTTCCGCTCCGAAGATCGTAGTCCATCGTCTCGGCGGTGAACTCCGGTTGCGAAACGCGCTGGCCCTTTTTCCCACCGTTCGACCACGCCTTTGACGGCTTCAACGGCGCGTTTGATCGCCGCTTGCACGAGTTGTGCAGGAAGGTCCGTTTCCTCGCGGAGATCGGCGTAGATAGCGTTCCGAACCTTTCGCTTGTGGGTCTCGCACTTCTCGTAAGAAGTGCTGTCCCAACAGAACTCGCTGGTTCGGTTCGCGCAGTGTAGGTACTGCTCGGCGGTACGATGGAGTGCATCGCGTTGCTCGTCGGAAACGCAGAGTTTCACGACGGCAGTGCGATGCACTTCCACGCTTCAGACAGGATCCGACGGTGATTGAACGTTGTGTTCGGGAGTCGGCCGGTGGCCGTCGGAAAGCCCCGGCAATTGGTTCGGTTGCGGGACAGCGTACGGGCTTCCTCTCCCACCTACTCGGTCGGTTCACGTCCGTTCACCTCCATCCTTGAGGCAGGAGGCTCCGCCCTGTCCGCAAAAGCTGAAACCAGCCAGGACTTCGAGTCCCTTCGCCGGCTGGGTCAACACATAAGTGCTCGTTCGATCTACGCTCACATGCATCATGGCAGAGAGACCGTTCGACCGCGCGTTCGATTTCCTGCACGTCAACGACCGTCCGGACAAGCCCCGCGAGAAGGGCATCACCGAGATGCGCGGGCCCTACTACGACCCGATGGGCCCCCGCGAACTCCGGGACATCTTGGAGACGATGGGCTGGTACGTCGATATCTACAAGTACTCGGGAGGGTCCTTTGCCCTGATGCCCGAGGAGAAAGTAAGGGAACTCAACGAGATCTGTCACGAACACGACGTGCAGGTCTCCACTGGAGGGTTTATCGAGAACGTTCTCGTGAAGGACAACGGCAAAGTCGAGGATTACATCACGGAAGCCGGCGAGTTGGGCTTCGACATCGTCGAAATCTCGAGTGGATTCCTCTCGATCGACACCGAGGACCTCGTAGGCTTGACCGAACTCGTTTCGGACCACGGTCTCAAACCTAAGCCGGAGATCAACGTCCAGTTCGGGGCCGGCGGGGCCTCCGATCCCGAGGAGTTGGAAGCCGAAGCACAGATCGACCCCCGGAAGGCCGTCGAGGAGGCGAAACGTCACCTCGACGCCGGGGCGTACAAGATCATGGTCGAGGCCGAAGGAATAACTGAAGAGGTCGAGGACTGGCGCACCGACGCGGTCTTCGAGATCATAGAGGGCGTCGGCATGGAAAACTGCGTGTTCGAAGCCCCCGGCCCGGAGATGTTCGAGTGGTACGTGAAGATCTTCGGCCCGAACTTGAACCTCTTCGTCGATAACTCACAGATCGTCGAACTCGAGTGCATGCGGTCGGGGCTGTGGGGCAAGACCTCCAGCTGGGGCCGGATCACCTCCTATAAGGAAGAGTGAGAGTGTCCAATCCGACGTTTGCTCTCGTTCTATCGGAGAAGTGATCGAACCGCGGTATGGACACGGCGCGAAACGGGCACGCCAAGAACCTTGGCCGGTCGGCGTCGCCGGGTGTGTGATCGAGGTTATTCCGACTATTCGGGGTTCGCGCTCTGGACCCAGACGTTCTTGCGGTTCACGAACTCCTTGATACCGAGTTCGGCGAG
>PXRA01000022.1 GCA_003021725.1 Halobacteriales archaeon QH_8_64_26 | reverse complement strand
GGCGAGAAACTCCCGCATGAGCTCGGCGGCTTCCTCCTTACAGCCCCCACAGAGACGTTCACCGCCGGTACACTCATCGTAGACTCGCTTCGTGTACCCGTCGTCGTCCGCGGCGAGCAGGTAGGCATAGAGCTCGTAGACCGGACATTCCTCGGCTTTCCCCCCTAGTTCACGCTGGAGTTCGGCGGTCTCACGGCCGCCAGTGGTCGCGGCTTTCACTTTGTCGTAGCCCACCTCGGGGTCGTCGAGCAGCGAGATGTGACTCGCCGGCACGGAAGAACTCATCTTCCCGCCGGTGAGCCCGGTCATGAACCGATGGTAGATCGAAGAGGGCGGGACGAACCCATACCCTCCATAGTCGATCTCTACCTCGCGCCCGAGGTCCTCGGCCTCGATACGATCGAGGTCGAAACTGTCGACATGGCCCTCGTAGACCCGTTTCTCGCCTTCTACTCGCTCGATGAGCGCCTCGAAGGCCTCCGAGGTAGCGTTCCGATCGAGGAAGCGCACCCGGGGGCGAAGCGGCTCCTTGCCCGCTGCTTCCAGCTTCTCGATCGCCCGCTCGCGCGGGGTTTTCTCCTCGGCGTCGGCTGAGCTTTCTTCGGGCTGGCCACGGTTTTCCGTTGCTTTTCCCTCGCTGTCGGTCGTCGCATCCGGGTTCTCGGCGAGCCAGTCGGCAGCATGGGCACACCGAACGTCCTCGGCGTCCGGATCGTCCGCGCGCTCGTCGCTGAGGGTTCCGTACGCCGCGGCGATGAGTGCCCGCTCCCCGGCGTCGGTCTCGAAGCTCGCGTACGCCTCAGCGACGCCGAAATATCGGGTTCGGGCGGCCAGATCGCGGGCGAGCCGGACGTGGGGGTCCTGGTCGGGGCCGACGGGGATCACGGTCGGTTTCGGTTCGTCGAGTTGGGGATAGAGGATGTCGGCCATCTGGGTTACGACCGACTGCATATGTGAGAGGTCGGTCCCGCCGTCGAAGCCGTAGATCGCGCCCATCTCCGAGAGGTTCGCCTCGATGCCGAGCTCGAAAGCGAGATCCTGTAGCTCTCGATTGCTCGACTGGCGATACAGCTCACCCTCCTCGGGATCGAAGCCCAGTGCCAGTAGGCTCAATAGGTAATCCCGAGCGTGCTCGTCGATCTCGCTCCAGGACAGACCGCGTGCGGAGTGGGCTTCCAGATCGGCGATCAGCCCGTAGGTATCCGCACCCTGCCGCTGGTGCCAGATCAGCTCGTCGAAGACGAGCTTGTGGCCGACGTGGGGCTCGCCCGTCGGCATAAAGCCCGAGAGCGCCGCGGCGGGCTCGCCCCTTCGTAGGGCTCGGGCCACTCGGTCGTACTCGCGATGGCCGAAGATGACTCCGCGGCGCATCAAGTAGTGAGGGTTGGACACCTCCGAGAGGACCGCCTCGAACTCCTCGATGCCGAAGCGCTCGAAGAGGCCCTCGTAGTCGTCGATCGTCGAGGAGCCCCACGGGTCCAGTGCCGTCTCGTCCGCGCCGGTCGCCGTACCGCCGTCGGCCTGTGGCCGTGGCTCGGCGTCCGAGTTCGGTCTTGACCCCGAGCCCGATCGCACCCTCGGTTTCGAGTCCGCGTCGCTGTCGTCAACTGGGTCGGTACGCCGGTTCGAGTCCGTGTTGTCTGTCATAGTTCGTGTGTAGGATCGTCGCTGCACTGTACCTCAGGGGTAGGAAAGCGAAGGGAGCATCGCTACCCTATCCAGGAGTGAGGCTCGCCGGACCGGGTCGCGAAACTATCCGCTCTCGCCTCTCATCGCCAGCGCCACCGAGCGATGCCTGCGAGAGCGGGCGTCACACGATGTTGTACCTGCTACGAAGGATATAATAGTTTGCAATCGGTGGGAAGTGCTCTCCGATCGCGTCGGCCTGCTGGCCTCACGTGAGAGGTGAACGCTCGGAGCATCTGCTAACCGCGCGCGTCACAGAAGCCCCCCGCTTGAGGCGGTCACTCGGGGGTATCAGTCCGAATCGCCGAGTTCGATGACCGAACCTATCACATGATCCGGCAAAACAACTAATAATTACTAGTCCGGAGCAGTAAGTACAGAATAATTTATTGCTGCTCGATAGCTTTTTACAGCGCGAGTAGCTACGCTGAACCTGTTTCAAAAACGGTCTGTAGCCGCCACGAACTGCACGAACCGTACGACGACCAGCTACGACTAGATCGAAATGACACGAACGATATCAGCCGACGCGACTATCGATCCGGAACGGTCGTTCGAGGACGGTCACGTCGATACGAAACGACTGACCCTCACTCACGAAGACGCCGAACGGTACGACGAGCACTGCGAGACCGACGCTATTGGAACGGGCTATCATCGGCGTCACCGACGTAGACGGCCGCGTTCTATTAGTGGCCCATCCGGAAGAACGGATCGCGATCCTCCCGAACGATACGGTCGCTCCCGACGAGGAGTGGGCGACCGTCGGCCGGAGCTGGGTCGAAGGAGCGGCGGGCGTCGACGTGACTATCGAGGATATCGAGCGTGTGCGGCGGGTCGAACACGCTATCGAGAACAGAGATGGCGTCGAATCAGTCACCTATTAGATCGTCTTCGGCGCATCGGCCCCATCGGCGGGTACGATCCCCGACGGACTCTGTGCCGACAATCCCTGGGAACTCGGGTGGTACGGCGAGCTTCCGTTCAGGATGGACGATGCCGGCCCGGGCATTCTCAACGATATCCGGCTGTTCCTCGACTGATCGGCCTACGAAACCCGTAGTCACCAGCTATCACACGACAAATGAACACGACGTACGACGGTACGATCGACTGGGACCGCTACTGGGGCGAGGCCGACGACGAGGACGCGGAGGATGCGAGTCCGAGCGCGGACCTTATCGTCGATCCACTCTTCGAGTTCCTCGACGAGATGGGCGTTTCTGGACCGTACGCGGACGTCGGGTGCGGTGCTGGCGCAGTGGTCTTCGGCCTCGCGGAGCGCTATCCCGAGACGAGCGTCGTCGGGTACGACTCGGCGCAGCAGGTCCTCGCACGAAATCGTGAGCGGACCCGAAATGCCTCACTGACGAACGTCGAATTCGAACGGTGTGTCCTGCCCGCGTTCGATCCCGAGCGACGGTTCGAAGCCGTCTCCTGTTTTTACACGCTCGTCTACGTCGCCGAAGTCGAACGCGCACTCAGGAACCTCTACGACGCGGTCGCTCCCGGCGGACTTCTGGTGTTGACCTACCACAACCGGCTCGCCCGGGCGCAGTTCGGGAGCGTCGCCGAAGCCCCCGAGGAACGTCTGGACCAGTCATCGCCGTTCGAACCGAGGCGGTACACCGAGCGGTTCGAGCTACTCATCGAGGGCGAGAACCTGCTGTCCTACGATCGCATCCACGACGTGCTGGGAACCCGGCCACGAAGCGTCTGGTCGGTCGTCAGCGAGGACCTGCGGTATCCGGCCTGGCGACACAACCCGCTGGTGTACGTCCCGAAATAGAATCATCGCTCAGGGTGTCAGTCGCGTCACCGAGAGCCACTCGATGCCCTCCTCACCGTTCGTTCCGCTTCCTACGAGCGCGAAGACCGTCTCCTTGCGGACGCCGCCGGCCAGCCGGACGTCGAGCGCGAGATCGCGCGGCGAGAAGACGTGCCCAGCGGGGAGGACTCGAACCAGGCGTTCGGAGTGCCCCAATGAATCGACCGACTCGACGTGACTGTAGGTCCTGAAGTCAGCACCGAACTTGAAGCCGGTTTTCGGGACGACGCCCGCCTCCCGAAGCGCCCTGTAGACCGCAAGCCGGCGGTCGAACCGCTCGCCTTCGACGGCTCGCCCGCGCTCGACGATCGATCCCTCGCTCTCCGGTTCTTTCCCGGCGTTGGGATCGGTCGCGCCGGTCGCGTTCGTTGCCTCGGTCGTCCCGGTACCGTCGATCGAGAGACATCCAACACGTTCGAGGAAGGCGGCTTCGACCAGCGAGAGCCCGAGCGCGTCGGCCCCTTCCAGCGGCCGGCCGTAGAAGTCCTGTTCGTAGAGGTCGGCCGGTGGGTCGGAAACGAGCGCCCGATCGCTCAGCAGCCGCCCTCGGAGCCCTCCTGGTGGGCCGTCGGTCGTTTCGCCGTCGAACTCCACCCGGCTCGTCTCGAAGTAGGACAGATCGCCGTCCTCGTCGACGACGCCCAGTACTACCTCCCCGAGGTTCGCAGCGGGGACGGTATCGCGCTCGCCGACACACCGCATATAGTACCTGACCTCGCCGTCCCACGGCCCCAACCCCCGGGGGTAGACAACGAAGTCCTCGCGAGGGGCGATCGACTCGTCGAGCCAGTCTCTCCGCGCGGGCGAGAGGTAAAACCCCCGCTCGCGCAGGTCTTTGTAGACCAGGAATTCCACGCCGAGTTCCCGCGCGGCGAGAAAGTCCCTAGATCCCATCCCATCGACGCCATCGAGATCGCCTCGGTAGAGCAGATGGGCCGCCTCGACCGGCGAGAGATACAGGTCGTTTCCCGCGCCGGTCGGCGCGCCATACCCCCGCGAGTCGTGAAAGCGCTGGCGGGCGTCCCCGCCGACGTGGACGACCCCGTCCTCCGAGGAACCGTTCATACCCCCCGTTCCCCGCGCGAACGGCAAGTCCGCTCCGATCGGGTTCGCTCGGCTTGATCGATTCCGGTTCGCGTCGGTCCGCCGCGGTACGCTCCAGTCGTCGCGGTCGATCGCGGGATCGGCGAACTTTAGCGGCTAGCCTCCTTCGAAACGGCCAATCGATGACGAACGAGAACCGGGCCGTGCTGTTCGACATGGACGGCGTGATCGTCGACTCGGAGGTCTACTGGGAGGCCTTCGAGGACGAACGGATCCTCCCGAGGGTGCTCGGCGAGAGCGGGAAGCGCCCCGAACCCGGCGAGACCACCGGGATGAACTTCCGGGAGATCTACGCACACCTCGAGGCGAACTACGACGTGCAGGTCGAGGAGAAGGAGTTCATCGATCTCTACGACCGGACGGCCCGCGAGATCTACACCGAACACGCCTCGCTTATGCCCGGCTTCCGGGAGCTGTGTGCCGATCTGAGCGAGGCGGGAGTGATCGCTGCGGTCGTTTCCTCTTCGCCCCAGGAGTGGATCGCCCTCGTCACCGAACGCTTCGATCTGGCTTTCGATACGGTCGTAAGCGTCGAGGACGTAGAGGGTTCAGGCAAACCCGAGCCGGACGTCTACGAGTACGCCGCCGACTTGATCGGGATCGAGCCAAGCGAGTGTGTCGTGGTTGAGGACTCACAGCACGGGACGCGCGCGGCAGCGCGTGCGGGCGCGAGGGTGATCGGCTATCGTGGCGAGGCAAACACCGATCTCTCCCTGCCGGCCGCTGGCACCGTCGTTTCGGGTTCGAATGAACTCCGTACGGAACTATCCCGCCGGTTAGACGGCGAGATCTGACGGCGAAGGAGTCGCGGACCACGAGCCAGGGGCGCCGCCGCACTCCTCGAACCGGAACGCAACACGCTATGATCGCTCCCTGACCCTTCAGCTACAGATAGCTGAAGAGCACGAACAGCACAACAGCAGCGAGCAGGGCAGTCGCTGCCAACGCCGTGTTTCGATCGGTGAACACACCGTTAGCCAGACCTCAACGGACGAGCCAGACGAGAGCGGTGAGAGCCCCGTGCCGAACGGAGAACTCTAGATTGCTCATCAGACTGCTATGCAACATGGCAATTGAACGACTACTATCGTACTGACTAATAGTCGTCGGGTGTTGATCACTTGACCGTCCCGAGTCGTCCTTCGCCTCCTGCTGATGAGCCGATGTCGGTGCTACCGAACGCCGAACTCGCGGTTCCCCCATGACCAGCGTTCGATGATTAGTTACTCTACAGCGACGGTTCGGGTTTCGGCTATCGGTTCGATCGGGAGCTCGGGAAAGGTCACGCGGACGGCAAAGCGGAGTTCCTCGACATCGCCGCCGAAGACGCCGACCGGGACGGTCGCCTCCCCGAGGTAGGTCGTCGTCCCCGACATCTCGATGCCGTTGACCGTTACCCGTACGCCACCACGGGCGTCCCCTCCCTCGTTGATAACGCTGACCTCGCAGATCTCGTTTTCGCCGCTTGCGATCCAGTCGGGAAATTCGCCCCAGTCGATCCCGATCGCCGGCAGTTCCTCGGCGTTCTCGTACACCGCGTCGGCGACGCCCTCCGAGAGACCCGCGGCGACCAGTCCCTCGGTGCCGGCAGCCCGGACTTCTCCGGGCGTCGTGACGTCTCGGCTGGCGAGTTTGCTCGCTCGGCCCGGCCCGACGCCCGAAATCGCAGTGAGGGAGACGGCGTCGGGGCTCACGCCGTGTTCGATCCGGGCTTCGACACGCCGGGCGCAGTTGGCGGCCTCGGGTCCGGCGAACCGCGCGAGGAAGGCCCGCAGCGCGCCGAGCAGTCGCAGGGCGTTCTGCCGGACGACCCAGGCGTCGCTGCGCAGCTCCTGGGGCGTCGAGCCCGCGATGCTCGCCCGAAGCACTGCGAGCACTTTGCGGCCGCCGCCCCCGAGATCGGCGGCGACGTTCTGTCCACCCAGGACGGCGTTGATCGCGTCGCGTTCCGCTTGGCGGGCGCTCACACTGTCGAACTCCGCGGCCCCGGCGATAGTAGTCAGGACCGCATCGGTATCGATGGCCCCGCTTCCCTGACCGTCTCGACTCTCCCGGCTCTCCCGGTCGGCCAGCTCGCCGAACCGTTCGGCCGTATCGAGCCGGAGGTAATAGGCCGAGGCGAGCGTCCCCAAGGGGGTGGCCGAGACCGAGAGGTCCTCTCCCAACTCGACGAACCCGCTCTCGACGAGCGAATCGAGGGTCCCGCGCACGCGCTTGCGCAACCCGGCGAAGTCGTAGTCCTCGGGCTCGCTGCCCGCCCGCACGTAGTAGAAGGTGGTTTCGAGCCAGTCCATCACGTCCTCCAGGTCCCGAATCGTGCCCATCGCGATCTCGGCGTTGAGGTGGGCATCCAAGTCCTCGGCGAGCCGGGACTCGATGGGCTTGCCCTCGCGCAGCAGCCGTCTGTACTTGTCGGCTTCCGCGCCGTCACAGATCACCCAGGCATAGCCCACGTTGTCATAACCCGGCCGACCCGCCCGCCCGAGCATCTGGAGGACGTCGAGCGGACTCATGTCCACTTCGCCCTTTAGGGGGTCGTGGTGTTTCGTATCCCGGAGCACGACACATCGTGCGGGCAGATTGACCCCCCAGGCGAGCGTCGAGGTCGAAAAGAGAAGCTCGATTGAGCCCTCGCGGAACCACCCTTCGATCAGGTCCTTGTCGTGCTTCGAGAGCCCCGCGTGGTGGAAGGCAACGCCGTCAGTGACCGAGCGGCGCAGACTCGTGTTCTCCAACTCCTCGGCGCGTCCCTGGAAGTCGCTGTCGCCCCGTGCTGCCATCGGGACGTCCCGAGAGGCGAGTTCGTCCCGGGCTTTCTCCGCCGCACGAACGGTGTCCTGCCGGGAGGCGACGAACACCAAGGCTTGGCCCTCCTCACGGAGGTGCGGTTCGGCGATGTCGAGGGCGCGATAGAGGCGGCGATACTTGTCGGCGAAGGCGTTCTCGCCGTGGGTATAGGTTCGGACGTCGGCGTGGAGATCGACCGGCCGGTAGTCGCTGCCGAAATCGAAGGTGCACTCGGGCGGGGCGTCGAGCCACTCGGCGACGTCCCGGACGTTTCCCATGGTCGCCGAGAGCGCGACGATACGGGGCTCACAGAGTCGGCGCAGCCGCGAGACCGCCACTTCGAGCACGCTGCCCCGGCGGTCGGCGTCGAGCAGGTGGACCTCGTCGATCACACAGCAGGCGACGTCGGTAATGAACTCGTACTTCGGCGAGTCGTGCTTTCTGGTGGCCGAGTCCACTTTTTCGGGCGTCATCACGAGCACGTCGGCCCGCTTCGCTCGCCGGGAGTTCAGATCGCGCTCGCCGGTGACGACATAGACCGAATACCCCAAGGACTCGAAGCGCTCCCATTCGGCTTCCTTCTCGTTGGTGAGCGCGCGCAGCGGCGCGACAAAGAGTGCTGTTTCGCCCCGGTCGAGCGCCCGACAGATCGCCAGTTCCGCGAGCACGGTCTTCCCGCTCGCGGTCGGCGCGCTCACGACGACGTTTCCCTCCTTGCCGACGAGTGCCGGTAGGGCCTCGCGCTGCATCCGATTGAACCGCTCGAAGGGAAAGACGTCGGCGAACTCGGGGAGCGCGTCGGCGACGGCACCGGCCATTACCGAAAGAAGGCGCGCACTGCCTCAAAGGGATTCGGTTTCCGGCGGCCGATCCACCCTGGAGCGTTCGAACCACTTCGAGACCGATCAGTCGGCCGGCGAGGCGGCGGCCTCGGTCGCCCGCTCCAACATGCCTCGGTGCGTGCTGTAGCGGTAGTACAACCCGAGGCCGAGCGCCGCTGCGATGTTCGAGAGCGTCACTGCCCAAAAGACGGCGACGACGCCGACCCCGAGAACGAACGCGCCGAGGACCGCGATCGGTAGGCGAACGATCCAGTACTGGGCGACCGACGCGTAGAAACTGACCGTCGTTCGGCGCGCGCCATTGAACCCCCCCTGGAAGAGATACATCGCGCCGAGCGCCGGATAGCCATACGCCAGGACTTCGAGGTAGGAAATCGAGAGCGAGAAGGCCTCGCCGCCGAGTTCGGGTACCAAGAGCGTCGCGATTTCCCCGGGGACGAACCACTGGACGATCCCGACGGCGGAGAGCGCTCCCACTGCGAGGGCGACGCCGAGCCAGGTCGCCCGGTTGGAGCGCCGGGGATTACCTGCCCCCAGGTTCTGGCCGACGACGCTCTGGGTGGCCTGTTGGAGGCCCTGGGCGGGGACGAACGCGATCGTCGCGACCCGTGCGCCGACGATGTACGCTGCCAGCCCCGCCGCCCCGCCCGCGGCGAAGACCACGGCGACGATGACGATCCGGACCGACTGGCTCGCGACCTGCTGGCCCGCGGTCGGCAGCCCCACCTCCAGTAGCTCGCGGATCTCCCCGCTATCGATCCGGGCGGCCGCATGCGAGACCATGCCGTCGTTGCGCCCGCGAACCAGCAGGCCGGCGGCGAACGCGAGTCCAACGGCCGAGCCTAAGACGGTCGCGAGCGCTGCCCCGTAGACCCCGAGTGCGGGGGCG
This sequence comes from Halobacteriales archaeon QH_8_64_26, assembly GCA_003021725.1. GTDB lineage: Archaea > Halobacteriota > Halobacteria > Halobacteriales > Halococcaceae > PXQR01. Next base: position 20,380 of record PXRA01000022.1, on the reverse strand, counting down.
GGTCCCCATCCGAAGATGAGGATAGGATCGAGCACGAGATTCGAGCCCACGGCTAAGAGGTTCATCCACAGCGAGGCCCGCGAGTCCCCCCAGCCGACGAAGGCGGCCTCGGCGGCGTCGGTCGCCGCGAGCACGGGGAGGCCGAGCGCGATCACCCCCAGATAGGCAGCCCCGAGCCGGATCACTGTCCCGGTGACCGCTTGTGGCTGGGCGAACGCGATCGCTTCGAGCAGTGGCCCTGCGCCGAGATAAGCCGGGACGCCGACTAGTAGGCCGCCGCCGACCGCGACGGCGAAACCGGTGAACACCGCCCGCTGTGCGCCGCGTGCGTCCTCGCCGCCGATTCGCTGGGAGACGAGCACCTGCGTGCCGACGAAGGGCGCGAACACCGCGAGCGCGAACAGAAGCGCCATCACCGGAAAGGCAAAGCCCGTCGCCGCGACCGCCGCGCCGGAAAGCCGGCCGAGCCAGAAGAGATCGATTACCTCCTGGGTGACGAGCACGAGGTTCTGGGCGAGCAGCGGTGCCGAGAGGACGGCCAACGACCGTAGCAATGGACCGTCAGTGATGTCCTCCGGCGAGACGTCGAGCATAAACGATCGGCGTGTTCACCGGCGGGGGATTAAACGTTCCGGCGCGAGCGACGAAACATCAACTCCTTTCGATCGCTGGCCGTTCCCCGATTCGCCCACGAAGCAACCGGAACGGACCGCACGTTTTTGCCGTTTCGGATGCGATAGCGAGTATGAGCCTCGCACGCAAGCCCGACTGGCTCAAGACGCGGCCGCCGTCGGGCGAGCGCTTCACCGACATCAAGCGAACGCTTCGCGACCGGGACCTCCATACCGTCTGTGAGGAGGCCTCCTGTCCGAACATGGGCGAGTGCTGGTCGGGGCGGAACGGTCCCGGTACTGCGACGTTCATGCTGATGGGCGATCGGTGCTCGCGGGGCTGTAACTTCTGTGATGTGGAGACCGGGGGGATGGAGCCTCTCGATCCCGAGGAACCGGAAAACGTCGCCGAGGCGGTCGCGGAGATCGGGCTGGATTACGTCGTGCTTACGAGCGTGGATCGTGACGACCTGCCCGACCAGGGAGCGGGGCATTTCGCGCGCACGATCGAGGCGATTTCCGAGCGCGATCCCGGCGTGCTGGTCGAAGTCCTGATACCGGACTTCCAGGGCGAAGAGGAGTTGGTTCGGGAGATCATCGACGCGGAGCCGGACGTGATCGCTCATAACATCGAGACCGTAGAGCGTCGCCAGCACCCGGTTCGGGATCGGCGGGCGGGCTACGAGCAGTCCTTAGCGGTGCTCGAACAGGTCGAGCGCGAATCAGGGACCCACACGAAGACGTCGATCATGCTCGGCGTGGGCGAGTACGACCACGAGGTCTACCGGACGCTCTCGGACCTGCGGGAGGCCGACGTCGATATCGTGACCTTGGGCCAGTACCTCCAGCCCTCCCGCTCGCATCTCGACGTAACTTCGTATGTGCCGCCGGACAAGTTCGAGACCTGGCGGCGGGTCGCCGAGGAGGAACTGGGCTTTCTGTACTGTGCGTCGGGCCCGATGGTCCGCTCGTCGTACAAGGCCGGCGAACTGTTCGTCGATGCGCTTCTGGGAGGGGGTCGCTCGATCGAGAAGGCACGACAGCGAGCCCGAGCGGCCGCCGGGGACTGATCGCACAATACGCTCGACTGACGGCCCTCGCCGACCGACCGCTCCCGGCGTTTCTGTTCGTCCCCGCGCCGTCGCCGGCGCGTTCTTCGCAGGCGTCTCGTACTACGATGAACCTATACGAAACCTAATCCATCGAACCACAGTCGAAGCATAACTATCGGGGTTGTACCAGGATGTTTTTCGACTACAGAAGCGCCCTTACTACCCAGGCAGTAGAACCAGCGACTCTCCCTCCTCCGGTAGGAACCGATGGTTGACGATACCGACCGGACGGCCGAAAGCGAACACGACGCGACGACGAGTTCCGCCGGGGCGTGGCACCGAACGCCCCGCCGCCGGGTGCTGCGGGCGCTGGGCGGGGCGAGCGCGGTGCTCGCGGCGGCCGGCGTGGCCAGTGCCGGCAACAAGGGCCCGAAGAAAGACGACGACCACGAGACCTACGACGGACACACCGATGACGACCCGGCCGAAGACGAGGACGGCGACGGAAAACCCGAAGCGCCGACCCCGGCCGAACCGGAAAAAGACCTCGACCGGAAAGCTTCGGTTCGCTTCGATGCTCAGGTCACCGACGGGACCTACATCGTTGCGGACGACGTCGTGGTTCCTACTGCCGGGTTCCTCTCGATCCACCAGTTACAGACGGAGATCGACGGCGACGAGTTCTACTACGTCAATCGCGAGAACGGCGGCCCGCAGAACGCCGCTCAGACGATCGTCGGCTACTCCGAGTACCTCGAACCCGGTATCTACGACGAGGTGCGCGTCGAGATCTACGAGGACGACGACCTCCCGCCGGTCGGCGATAGCGATCCGGACCGCCTCGAAGACCCGGCGGTACTGCTCGCGCTCATGCACATCGACGGCAACGACAACGAGCAGTGGGATCTCTTCGACAACGAGGACATCGTCGATGCGGCGTATGACTTCGGCGACACCGACTTCGCGCCCCCCTTCGACCGGCCGAGCGACATCGCCGCGATCGTCCCGATCGGGAACGATGACCTCGCCGACGAGTTCGAGATCTCGCGTTGAAGCGATGCAGCGGACCAGCATCCCTCCGACGGACGTCGACTCGACGTTCGAACCGATCGAGTCGTCGCCCACCGAACGCTCCGACGCCGCTACCGCGGGTTTTCGGGGCACCCACGCGCACGGCGAGTGCACCGTCCGCCGGGAGTATCGCCCACACATCGAGGCCGGCACCCTCGAGATCCGTAGCGAGTACTACGTCGGCGGGACGCTCGTGCAATCGAACACCAGACGATTGATCGAGGACGAGCGCTCCTCTCGCTTCGAGGCGTCGATCGCCGAGTTCTGTCGGGCCGATCACCACGGGGACCCAGGCGTCGACATCGAAACCGCGATCGAGGCGGCCGATCGGTACTCCCGAGCGAACAGGGAGAGTTAGTGATGTGCTAAGGACGTAACGTGAACAAGCCGCCAGCGCCGTTCGCAGACGGTCCGATCGAGGAGGTACGGGCACTCACGAACCGCGTCGCACTCGACGATCGGCCGCGACGAGGGGGACGCCCGCCGATCGGACGTGGATCCGTTCGATCGATCTCGGTCGGCGGCGCTACCCTCGGATCCAGCCCCACAGCCAGAGGAGCACGCCGACGATGACCAGGACTATCCCGAGCGGGTTGGCGAAGGGGATGAACAGGAGGATAGCGCCGATCACGATGAGTACGGCTGCGGTCTCCTCCTCCCAGTACTTGGCGAGGATGTTGTCGGAACTCCCCGAACCGCCGGATCGACTCTGATCTGCTGCCATACACCTCTCCCTCGGGGGAAAACGAGAGAGTAGCTCGTGTTCGTTGTATCAACCCTTGAAGTCCCCTCCGACCCTCCCTACCAGCGGTGGTAGGGCCTGCTCGCCGATCGGCGGTACGGTGACCATCACCGTCTCCCCCTGACGTAGGAAGCTCGACCCACTCGTCCTGCTGGGTCGATCGCCCTCCGAACTGCGGCTTCGAGCCGGCGAACGCTTCGTTGTCGGCGAGCGCCACCTCATGCGTCGACAACCGAAGAACACTACGGTCGTTCGGGAACGACCCCTCTGTCTCTCGACAGCTGTGACGGGCGTCTATTTCGATCCGCTGCAGAGTTCGATACGAAAATTTCAATCCATCGAGGCGGACGATCGCGCTGCTGTGGCAAGATTAGTAACGAGGGTAAGCTATTTACGAAAACGCTATAACCTGCGCGCCGAACGTTCATTATATGTCAGGAGGGAGGCGACGCTCGTGAGCACGCTACAGCACGATCCCGACGAGCAGGTCCAGGTCCTCGATGAGGACGGTCGCGTTCGGGACGGTCGGGAGGTACCCGACCTCTCGGACGAGACCCTCACCGATATGTACCGGGAGATGCGCCTCGCCCGTCACTTCGACCAGCGGGCGGTGAGCCTCCAGCGCCAGGGCCGGATGGGGACCTATCCGCCCCTGTCCGGCCAGGAGGGAGCCCAGGTCGGCTCGGCGTACGCGCTCGGCGAGGACGATTGGATCTTCCCGAGCTACCGCGAGCACGCCGCCGCCCTGGTCCGTGGGCTCTCGCTCGAACAAACCCTCCTGTATTGGATGGGCTCCGAACAGGGCAACGCGACCCCCGAGGACACCAACATCTTTACGGTCGCCGTCCCGATCGCCACCCAGATCCCTCACGCCACGGGCGCAGCCTGGGCTTCGAAGCTCAAAGGTGAGGACGGCACGTACCTCTGTTATTTCGGCGACGGCGCGACCTCCGAGGGCGATTTCCACGAAGGCCTCAATTTCGCCGGGGTGTTCGACACGCCGAACGTCTTCTTTTGCAATAACAACCAGTGGGCGATTTCCGTGCCCCGCGAGCGCCAGACCGCGAGCGCGACGATCGCACAGAAGGCCCAGGCGTATGGCTTCGAGGGCGTCCAGGTCGATGGTATGGATCCCCTCGCGGTCTATCAGGTCACCCGCGAAGCGATCGAGAAAGCGAACGACCCCGACGACGGCGAGCCCAGACCGACGCTGATCGAGGCCGTACAGTACCGCTTCGGCGCGCATACCACCGCCGACGATCCCTCGGTCTACCGCGAGGACGAGGAGGTCGAACAGTGGCGCGCGAAGGACCCGATTCCCCGATTGGAGACCTTCCTCCGGGAGACCGGCCGGATCGGCGACGAGTCGGTCGAAGCGATCGAGACCGACGTCGAGGAATGCGTCGCGGATGCGATCGAGGAAGCGGAAGCCGCCGCCCGGCCCGAGCCCGAGGAGATCTTCGAGCACGTCTATGCGGAGATGCCAAAGCGGCTTCGCGAACAGCGCGCGTACCTACAGCGACTGCGTGAGACACACGGCGACGAGGCGCTACTGGAGGAGTGATTCGATGAGCCAGACAGCAGCACAACAGGAGGAGCGACGCGAGGAATCGATTCCCGAAGAGGTAGCGACCGAGAATCTGACGCTCGTTCAAGCGGTCCGGGAGGGACTCTACGGCGAACTCGCGCGCGACGAGCGCGTGATCGTCATGGGCGAGGACGTCGGTCGCAACGGCGGGGTCTTCCGCGCCACGGAAGGGCTCTTCGAGGAGTTCGGTGAGGATCGGGTGATCGACACCCCGCTGGCGGAGTCGGGCATCGTCGGCACGGCGATCGGGATGGCTTCCCAGGGACTGCGGCCCGTGCCCGAGATGCAGTTCTCGGGATTCGCCTACCCCGCCTTCGACCAGCTCGTCTCCCATGCCGCTCGCCTGCGGACCCGGAGCCGGGGCCGTTTCACCTGTCCGCTGGTGCTTCGCGCGCCGTATGGGGGCGGGATCCGGGCACCCGAACATCATTCGGAATCGAAAGAGGCCTTCTACGTCCACGAGGCAGGGCTGCAGGTCGTCGTGCCGAGCACGCCCTACGACGCGAAAGGGTTGCTCGCCGCGGCGATCCGCGATCCCGACCCCGTGGTGTTTCTCGAACCGAAACTCATCTACCGGGCCTTTCGCGATGCGGTCCCCGAAGAACCCTACACCGTTCCGCTGGGCGAGGCCGCGGTCCGCCGGGAGGGAAGCGACGTCTCGGCGTTCACCTGGGGCGCGATGGTTCGACCGACCCTTGAAGCGGCGGAGAACCTGGGAGACGAGGTCGACGTCGAGGTAATCGACCTTCGAACATTATCGCCGATGGACGAGGAGACCATCGTCGAGTCCTTCGAGAAGACCGGGCGGGCGGTCGTCGTCCACGAGGCCCCTCAAACCGGCGGCCTGGCGGGCGAGATCACTGCGACGCTCCAGGAACACTCCTTGCTCTACCAGGAGGCACCGATCGGCCGCGTCACGGGCTTCGATACGCCCTTCCCGCTGTACGCACTGGAGAACTACTACCTGCCGAGCGCGACCCGCATCGAGGACCGGATCAAGGAGACGGTGGATTTCTAATGGTCCGAGAGTTCGAACTGCCGGACGTCGGTGAGGGCGTCGCGGAGGGCGAGATCGTCGCCTGGCTGGTTGAGGAAGGCGAGGAAGTAAGCGAGGACCAACCGGTCGTCGAGGTCGAGACCGACAAGGCGGTCGTCGAGGTCCCCTCGCCGGTCAACGGTTCGGTGGAGGAACTCCACGCCGAGGCCGGCGCGGTCGTACCGGTCGGCGAGGTGATAATTGCGTTCGCTGTTGAAGACGAAGAGACCGAGGCTACCGAAGCGGAACCGATCGAGGAGAACGACGCGACCGGAAGCGGCGGCGAGACGGCGGACAGAAGCGCCGCGACCGACGCTTCGGATGCCAAAGCCGCCGACGACGGTACGGCATCGGAGTCGCCGAATCGGGGTAGCGCTCGGGTGTTCGCCGCGCCGAGCGCACGCCGGATGGCCCGGGAGCTCGGCGTCGACATCGGGCACATCGAGGGATCGGGACCGGCCGGTCGCGTGAGCACGGGCGACGTCCGGGCGGCCGCCGGGAACGGCCGACGGGGCGGTAGCCCCTCGGGGTCCACGGCAGCCGAGAGCGAAACGGCCGAGGACGAACCGGAACCGGTCGCCGAGTCGGCCGACGTCGGCGGCGAGCGGCCGGGCGACGCGACCGAACCCCAGCCCGAACCCGGACCCGGATCTGGAACCGGGGCCACGAGCGTCGAAGCGGCCGACCGCGACCGGACGCTCGCCGCGCCCGCGACCCGTCGGGTGGCCCGTGAACTCGGCGTCGACCTCGATCGGGTGCCGGCGACCGAACAGCGCGAGGACGAGGCCTTCGTCACGGGCGAGGCGGTCGAGCAGTACGCCGAGGCTCAGCAAGAAGCACAGGAAGCCGACGCACAGGCCGGTTCGGCTTCCGGCACCGAAGCCGAGGGCGAGCAGCCGGGCGAGCGAGTGCCCTATCGGGGGATCAGGCGGACGACCGGGCAGGCGATGGAGCGCTCGGCCTACACCGCTCCCCACGTCACCCACCACGACACGGTCGATGCGAGCGGGCTGGTCGAGACCCGCGAGGAACTCAAACCCGTCGCCGCCGAGCGGGGCATCTCGCTCACCTACATGCCCCTGATTATGCGGGCGTGTGCAACCGCCCTCCAGGAGTTCCCCTACCTGAATAGCTCGCTTGACGAGGAAAGCGAGGAGATCGTGCTCAAAGGTGAGTACCATCTCGGCGTCGCGGTCGGCACCGACGCCGGGTTGATGGTGCCAGTGGCGGAGGACATCGATCGGAAGGGACTCCTACAGATCGCCTCCGAGACGAACGAGTTGATCGCAAAGACCCGGGATCGCTCGATCTCCCGCGAGGAGATGCGGGGCGGGACCTTTACGATCACCAACTTCGGGGCGATCGGCGGCGAGTACGCCACGCCGATCATCAACTACCCCGAGACGGCGATTCTGGGCCTCGGAGCAATTGAGGAACGCCCGGTCGCGGTCGACGGCGAGGTGGTTGCCCGACCGACGCTCCCCCTCTCGTTGTCGATCGACCACCGCGTGATCGACGGCGCGACTGCCGCAGAGTTCACGAACCGTCTCGAAGAGTACCTCGAAGAACCGAGACTGCTACTGCTCGACTGACCGCCGCTTCCTTTCGTTTCCCTTCCGCCTCTAACCGATACCCCGATCGCTGTTCGCTCGTTTCTCCCGTCCGGCCCGCTGCCGACAGTCCGACGGTCCTGCCGGCAGGCGGACGTTTAGGCCTCTCCGAGCACTGGGGGCGTTATGGACGAGAAGTGCGTGGTAGTGACAGGCGCGAGCCGGGGACTGGGCGCAAGCGTCGCGCGGGCTTTCGCTGCCGAGGGAGCATCGGTCGTCGGCTGTGCGCGCGACGGCGAGGCGATCGAAGCGGCGCTCGGGGACGCCGAGAGCGCCGAGGGCTTAGAGGCCGACGTTCGCGACGAGGATCACGTCTGGGGGGTGATCGATCACGCGGCCCGCGCGCACGGCGAGATCGACGTCCTGGTCGCGAACGCCGGCGTCAATCATAGCGACCCGGGCGAGGCCCCGCTGCCGGCCGAATCCTACGACGTCTTCGACGATACGATGGCGACCAACCTTCGAGGGACCTTCGCCACGGTGAAAGAAGCCCTCCCGCGGATGCCTTCGGAGGGACGGATCCTCGTTCCCTCGGGGTCGGTCGCCCGGGAGGCAACGGCGGGCATGGGCGCGTATGGTGTTTCGAAGGCCGCCGCCGAGGGGCTGGTCAGGAGCTTCGCCGCCGACGCCGAGCAGGCAGTGGGCATCGTCGATCCGGGGCTGGTCGCGACCGAGATCAGCGGTGGGCGCGGGCGCGACCCCGAGGACGTCGGCGAGATGTTCGTCTGGGCGGCCCAAGAGGTCGCTTCCGAGGACCTCGATGGGGAGGTACTCGACCTCAAAACCTGGAAGCAGGCGACCCACTGAGCGCTCGGGCCGTCCGGAAGCCCTCGAGTACGACGGCCGACTCACCTCACGGCGCGGTAGCCGTGCTGCGAACACGCGCTGGAAAGTCGATCGCCGCTCGATCGCGGGCTGTGGGCCCACTCTTTTTGCCGCCGGGCGGTCTCGATCGCGTATGGTCGTCGGCGACGTCACCACTGGCACGGACGTACTGATCATCGGCGCGGGTCCCGGCGGATACGTGGCGGCGATCCGGGCCGGACAGCTCGACCTCGACGTCACGCTCGTCGAACGGGAGGCCTTCGGCGGAGCGTGTCTCAATCACGGCTGTATCCCTTCGAAGGCGCTCATCTCCGCGACCGACGTCGCTCACGACGCGAGCGGGGCCGAACACATGGGCATCAGCGCCGACCCCGACGTCGATTTCGGCGGGATGGTCGACTGGAAAAACGAGATCGTCGAGTCGCTTACCGGCGGGGTCGAGAAGCTCTGTAAGGCAAACGGCGTGAACCTGATCGAGGGCCGCGCGGAGTTCGCCGGCGAGAACACCGTCCGGGTCGCCCACGCTGGCGAGGGCCAGGGCTCCGAATCGATCGAGTTCGAGCAGGCGGTGATCGCTACCGGCAGTCGGCCGATGGAACTCCCGGGACTCGAGTTCGACGGCGAGCGAATCATCGACTCGAGGCGGGCGCTCGCCCTCGAATCGACACCCTCGAAGCTCGTCGTGGTCGGGGCGGGCTATATCGGCATGGAACTCTCGAGCGTGTTCGCGAAACTCGAGCACGGCGTGGACTTTCACTTCGGCGAGGCCGCCCAGGGCTGGGAGGAAAGCGGCGATGGCCTCACCCTTCACACCGAGAACGAGGCCGGCGAGATCTCGGAGTTCGGCGCGGAGAAAGTCCTCGTTGCGATCGGGCGCGAACCCGTCATCGATACACTCGGTCTCGACGCGCTGGGCCTCGAACCGAACGAGAACGGCTTTCTCACGACCGACGAGTACGCCCGGACCGATCTCGAACACGTCTTCGCGGTCGGGGATGTCGCCGGGGAGCCGATGCTCGCCCACAAGGGCATGCAGGAAGGCGAAGTCGCCGCGGAAGTGATCGCCGGCGAACCCGCCGCGCTCGACTACCAAGCTATTCCCGCCGCGGTGTTTACCGATCCCGAGATCGGAACGGTAGGGCTGACCGAAGCCGAAGCGAAGGAGGAGGGCTTCGAGCCGGTCGTCGGCCAGATGCCGATGCAAGCGAGCGGCCGGGCACTCACGCTCGACGAGACGGATGGATTCGTCCGGATCGTCGCTGACGACCCCTCGGGATTCGTGCTGGGCGCACAGGCCGTCGCGCCCGAGGCTTCGGAGATAATCGCCGAGCTCGCCCTCGCCGTCGAGATGGGCGCGACGCTCGAAGACGTCGGCGCGACGATCCACACCCATCCCACCCTGGGCGAGGCCGCGATGGAAGCCGCCGAGAACGCCCGCGAGAAGGCGATTCACACGTTGAATCGCTAAATCGTCAGTCGTTGACTCGCTGAACCGTCGATTCCGTACAGTGGTCGCTCCGAGAGATTTCACGACTACGGGGGGAGTCGAGACCAACCGGGGTCGTGTGGACCGCCACGCAGCGGGCCGCGAGGGACTTTTGCGGCCGCCGGTCGAGTGACAATCATGACCGAACCCGACACCGATCTGTCGGTGATGCGGACCGACCGGGTTCGCTTCGCCGAGACCGACCTCCAGGGCGTCGTCTTCTATGGGCAGTTCCTTACGTACATGGACGAGGCGTTCAACGCCCTCCTCCGGGGGATCGATTACCGTTACGAGCGGATGGGTGCGGAGGGTTGGACGACCCACGTCGTCCACGCCGACCTGGACTACCACGCCGCGGCCCGCTTCGAGGACGTGATCGAGAGCCACCTCGGCATTACCGAGGTAGGAGAGACGAGCTTTACCGCCGCGTTCGAGGCGCGCGAGGAGACAACTGGCGACCTCTTAGCGTCGGGGTCGGTGGTTCACGTTGCGGCCGATAGCGGGACCGGCGCGGCGATCACTGTGCCCGATACGTCCGTGCGGCGATCGAGACACATCGAACGGACGCCTCGGACTGAGCTCCCGAGAGGGTCGATCGACCAGTCGGCCGATCAGCAGCGTTTTGCCCCGAGCGCGCTACCGTCGATCCATGCAAGCAGTCACGCTCGGTCCCGCCGGGACCTACTCACATCGGGCGGCCCGGGCGATCACCGAGACGATAGACTTCCGCGAGTCGGTCCGGGGCATCATCGAGGCAGTTCTCGTGGGCGAGGCCGACCGCGGCGTCGTGCCGATCGAAAACAGCATCGAGGGCAGCGTCACCGAGAGCTTGGACGCGCTGGCCGAGCGCGACATCGCCGTCTGCAAGGAGATCGTCACCCCGATCCGCCACGCGTTGCTCGCCCAAGGCGAGAGCTTCGGGACCGTTGCGAGTCACTCCCAGGCCCTCGCGCAGTGTCGCACCTACCTCGATAGCGAGTACCCCGACGCCCGCCTCGAAGCCGTCGCGAGCACCGCCGCGGGCGTCGAGCGCGCCCGCGAGGACCCCGGCGTTGCGGCGATCGGCCACCCCGACAACGGCGATTCGGAACTCGCGGTTATCGCCGAGGACATCCAGGATCGCACCTCGAATGCCACGCGATTCCTCGTTATCGCCCCGCCCGACGCGCGTTCTTCGGCCGGCGGGAAGACCTCGCTCGTGGTCTACCCGAGTACGAACTACCCCGGACTCCTGCTCGAACTGCTCGAACCCCTCGCCGACCGGGACATCAACCTCACCCGCGTCGAGTCCCGCCCGAGCGGCGAGCGCCTGGGCGATTACGTCTTCCATATCGACATCGACGCGGGTCTGTACGAGGATCGCACCCAGGAGGCCCTTGACGCGATCGAGGGGATCGTCTCTGAGGGCTGGGTGCGCCGTCTCGGCTCGTATGATATCGAGCACGTGCTGGGCTGACTCACGGGGGCGGGGCGGCCGAGACTGCCGACCGGTAGTCGGGCGATCGCAAACGGCGTGGCACCGATTCCCGTAAGCTGGCAGATTTAATACCGAGGACGCCCTATAGGGAAACGACCACACCCATGTCGCGCAGAAACCCCTTCGACGAGATCGAGCGCATGTTCGAACGAATGAACCGCCAGTTCAACGAACTGAGCGAGGGTAGCCAGTTGCCCGCGACGACCGGCGGCCCCCAGTCCGTCTCGATGGACGTCGCCGAACAGGACGACGAATACGTCGTGACGGCCGATCTCCCGGGCTACGAGAAGGCGGACATCGACCTCTCGATTTCCGAACGGACGCTCCGGGTCGGCGTCGATCGCGAGGAAAGTACCGACGAGTCCAACGAGGAAGGTACGTATATCCGACGGGAGCGCCGCCGTCAGTCCGTCAGCCGGACGATCACGCTCCCCGAAGAGGTCGAGGAAGACGAGGCGAGCGCCGCGTATAACAACGGCGTACTGACGGTGACGCTGCCCAAGCGCGATCGATCGAGCGGTTCGCGGAGCATCGACATCAGCTGATCGGCGCGCTGCCCCCATCGACGCCGGCCCGGCGAGGATCCGGGCGATCCGGGACGGTTGGCGAACATCGACACCGATTTTCCCATCGCCTTCGTCCCGGAGCCATGACGCTCGATGCGGGCGAGTCAAGCCCCCTCGATCTCCGCGCCGAACCAGGACGGTAGAGAAGTCGAACCCTCCTTTGAGGACCCGACGGTACTGTATTTCTACCCACAGGACGGTACGCCCGGGTGTACGACCGAAGCCACCGAGTTCGCCGCCGAGGACGAAAGCTACCGTGAGGCCGGGGTTACGGTGTATGGGATCTCGACCGACGACGCCGCCTCCCATCGGGAGTTCGCCGCCGAACAGGACCTTCCCTTCGAGTTGCTCGCCGACCCCGACGGCGAGGTCGCCGAGGCCTTCGGCGTTTCCAAGGAGGGCGGTACGGCCGACCGGACGACGTTCGTGATCGAGAACGGCGAAATCGAACGCGTCTACGAAGGGGTGGATCCCAACGGCCACGCCCGGACGGTTCTCGCCGACCTGCTTGACCGGGACGCCGTGAGCCTCGAGTAGCGACATACGCCGAGCGCGGGCGTCCCGCTCGATCAGAGCCGGTCGGTGATCGCCCCGGCGGCCGCATCGCTTGTTTCCTGCCAGCCGGCCGGCCGCTCGCCGCCGCGTTTCGGCGGTGTGAGATCGAGTTCTAGCGGGTGGTAGGACAGCCCCTCGATCGCGTCGGCAGCCATCCGGCCGACGAACTCGGCATTCAGCCGCTTCGAGGATATACCACCGTCGGTTAGGTCGTAGTACCGCGTGAAGACCTGGAAGAGAACGATACGATCGGCGTCGATCGACCCCTCGACGGCGTGGCGAAAGAGTTTCGCCGCGTTGTCCGCCGGATCGGCCCGACGCCACTCCAGTTCGACGAGGGCGAGTCGGCCCGCCGCCTGACCCCCGATGTCGGCCGGCGTGCTCCCGAGGCGATACTCCCGTTCCCACTCGAAGGCGGGCCGAGCGTCCGCTAAGCGATCACAAAGCCGCCGTGTGACGTCGGTCGCGAACGCGCCCACTGTCCTGTCCGGGGTCCGAACGCAGCTGTGTCTTTCGACGACTGAGCGGTCGATACGACCGACGGCCAGCCACGCACCGATTCGAGCGTGTCCCAGGGAGGGTCGATCGGATAAGGGTTTGTACGGGAGGAGGTATGAACACGGTTCTGATGGATCGCGAGCGCTACCGGACGGCCTTCGTTGATGGGGTGACTGTCCTGTGGGTTGCACTCTTTTTCGTCTCGCTCGCCACGGATTTCGGTCCGCTTTCGCTTGCTCCGGGGCGGGCCGCCGCCATCGACCGGTTTCTGGGGGTCGCCGTGATCGTCTCCGTCGCGGACGTCTGCGTGCTCTACTGGTACTCAGGGAAAACCCCTCTCGACTTCACCCGCTCGCAGTGGTTTCCGATCCTCACCTCCGTTCCCTGGTTCCGGCCACTCCGCATCCCGCGTCTCGGGCGCGGTCTGCGTGCGCTTCGTGTCCTCTCCCGGTCACGTCGCGTCGGTTCGCTGCTCGGTAAGTGCCGCCGCGTCCTGGGACGACTCCGAAACCGATGATCGGCGACTAGTGGCCGAACGGTCACTCGATCGGCGGCCGAGCAGTCATCGATATCGGTCGACTTCGCCCACGTTTACCTCCGGGCCGCTCGGTTCCCGATAGCACCTCTCCACGACCGGGGTGGAACTCGCCGGGACGCTCGCCTTCGACCGGTAGCGTTCGAGCAGGACGGATGGGTATTTCAGGGACGATACCTCACTACGCCGTATGGACTACGACCCCCAGGCGATCGAGCCCCACTGGCGCGAGCGGTGGGCCGAGGCGGGGATCTACGAGGCCGAGCCCGATCGAGCGCCCGAGGACGGCACTGAGACAACCACCGACGAGGCCGAGAAGACCTTCATCACCGTTCCCTACCCTTATCCCAACGGCGGGATGCACATCGGGCACGCCCGCACCTACACCGTACCCGACGTCTACGCCCGCTATCGCCGGCTTCAGGGTGATTCGGTGCTCTTTCCATTGGCCTGGCATATCACCGGCACGCCGATCATCGGCGCGGTCGAACGGCTGAACTCCGGCGAGGAAGATCAGCTCTCGATTCTGCGCGATACCTACGACGTGCCGGAGGATACCCTTCAGGACTTGGAGACCCCGATGGGCTTTGCCCGGTATTTCATCGAGGAGCACTACAAGGAGAACATGCGGGCACTGGGGCTCTCGATCGACTGGCGCCGGGAGTTCACCACCAATGACGAGCGCTACTCGAAGTTCGTTTCCTGGCAGTACGAGACGCTTCACGACCGGGACCTCTTGGAGAAAGGCTACCAGCCGGTCAACTACTGCACGAACGAAGAGCAGCCTGTCACCGCACACGACCTCCTGGAGGGGGAGGACGCCGAGTTCCAGGACTACACCCTGATCGAGTTCGGATGGGAGGATGCGGGTAGCGGCGGCGAGACCGCAAGCGAGGGCGTCGTCGTCCCGATGGCGACGCTGCGACCCGAGACGGTCCGGGGAGTCACCAACGCCTACATCGACCCAGGTGCGGACTACGTCCTCGCTGACGTCGACAGCGAGCGGTGGCTGGTCTCACGGGCAGCCGCCGAGAAACTCAAGCTCCAGCAGCGCGAGGTCGATGTGCTCGAGGAGTTCACCGGTAAGCGCCTCGTCGGCGAGCGGGTCGAGAATCCCGTGACTGGCGAGAACGTACTGGTCCTGCCCGCCCGCTTCGTTGACGCTGACAACGCCACTGGCGTAGTCATGAGCGTCCCGGCCCATAGCCCCGACGACTGGATCGCACTACAAGAGGCGAAAGCCGACGCCGAGCACATGGAGGAATTCGGGATCGACCCCGCGGAGGTGCGGGAAATCGAACCCCGGGCGATCATCGACGTCGAGGGCTTCGGTGAGTTCCCGGCGCAGGACGCTATCGAACAGCGAGGAATCGAGTCCTCCGACGATCCCCGATTAGAGGAGGCCACCCAGGACGTCTACAACCGCGAGTTCCACGCCGGAGCCTTGAGCGACGCCTACGGCCAGTATGCCGGCGAGGTCGTCGCCGACGTCCGCGATGACCTCCGTACGACCTACCGCGAGCAGGGTGCCTTCGATGCGATGCACGAGTTCACCGAGGAGGTGATCTGCCGGTGTGGCGGTAGTGTAGAGGTCTCGATCCAGGAGACCTGGTTCCTCCGGTACAACGACGCGGAGTGGCGCACGAGGGCAAAGGAAGCGATCTCGGGCATGGAAGCCATCCCCGAGAACACTCGCGAGCAGTACTACCACACCGTCGACTGGCTCGAGGAGTGGCCCTGTATCCGCAACTACGGGCTGGGAACGAAGCTGCCCTGGGACCCCGACTTTATCATCGAACCCCTCTCGGACTCGACGATCTACATGGCCTACTACACCATCGCCCACCGACTGGACGATATCCCGCCCGAAGACCTGGATCACGACTTCTTCGACGCGCTATTTTACGGGGCGGAGGCGGTCGAGAACCCGGACGAGCGGGCTCTCGCATTGGGCGAGGAGTGGGACTTCTGGTACCCGGTGGACTTCCGGTGCTCGGCGACGGACCTGATTCCCAACCACCTCACCTTTTTCCTCTATCACCACGCCGAGCTCTTCGAGCAGAGCCACTGGCCCCAGGGAATCACCGGGATGGGAATGGGCCTCTTGGAGGGCTCGGCGATGAGTTCCTCGAAAGGCCACGTCGTCCTGCCCAGCGACGCGATCGCGGAATACGGAGCCGATACGGTGCGTTTCTTCCTGCTGAATAGCTCCGAACCCTGGCAGGACTTCGACTGGCGCTCCGAACGAGTCGGTGACACCCGCCGACAGCTCGAACGCTTCTGGAATCGCGCGGCGGAGTTGATCGACGAGGTCGAGGCCAACGCCGCCACCGACACCGAGGCTGACGACGACGGCGACACCAACGCTTCGGATGCCGAAGTGGAAATCGACGGCGAGATCGATAACGAGAGCGAGGACGGCCGATCGGGGCTCGATCACACCGATCGGTGGCTGCTCTCGAAGCTCGGGGAAACGATCGAGGAGGCGACCGAAGCGATGGAGCGTTTCGAGACCCGCGCGGCGAGTCAGGCGATCTTCTTCCGGTTCGAGGACCACCTTCGGTGGTATCGCCGCCGGGCCGATCTCGACCGGCCGGCCGCGCGGTGGACCCTACAGGAAGTCCTCGAAACCCGACTACGGCTGCTCGCGCCCTTCGTCCCCTTCCTGGCGAACGAACTCCACGAGCGATTGACGGGCACGCCGGCCGAGGAGGCGCGCTGGCCCGATCCGGAGTCGACCCCCCGGAACGAGCGGATCGAACTCGAAGAGCGCTTGGTCTCCCGGTTGACCGACGACGTTCGGGACATCGTCGAAGTGACGGGGACCGACCCTGAGGTCGTCCGGGTTTACGTCGCCGCGGAGTGGAAACGGGCGGTCTTCGAGCAGGTGCTAGAAGCCGGTCCCGATCCCGACGTCGGAGGGGTGATGAGCGAGGTCATGGCCGACCCCGAGCTCAGAGAGCGCGGCGACGCGGTCAACGAACTGGCGAACTCCCTCATCGAGGTCGTTCGCGGACAGGAGGCTGATCGTGAAGCGACGACCGATATCGACGAGCGCGCGACCTACGAGCGTGCGGGCGGCTTCCTCGAGCGCGAGTTCGACGCCGAGATCGAGATCTACCCCGAAGAGGAGGCCGTCGATCCGGCCGATAGGGCATCGAGTGCCGAGCCGCTGCGACCGGCGATCCACATCGAATAGGGCAACGCGGGTCGGAGAGAGGTATCGACCAATACCGCGACGGATTCGTCCTCTCGGCGCGTAGGCAAGTATGAGCCAACCACGAGACGACCTCGGAGCGGCGGAAGAAGCACTCGGAACCGTAACTCCCGGCTCGAAGGGCCATCGGGACGTCAGCATGGACACTATCGGGTATCGTACTGCTCGGTATCCTCGTCGTACTGTTGCCCCTGCTCCCGATCCTGATCGTGGGATGGCTTTCGGTGAGGATACTCGGATTCGTTCGTCGAAACGTCCTCGGTAACTGACTTCCGTAACCCGTCGACTGAACCGCGGTCGGGAGCTACCGCGAACCGGTGCCGACGAGATCGAAGGCGGTCCCGTTGTCCCGATCGCGGGCGTACTCGTAGACGACGTGGGCCGCCGCGACGTCCTGGATCGCAAGGCCCGTCGAATCGAAGACGGTGATCTCGTTCTCGTCGGTTCTACCTTCCCGCTTCCCGACGACGATTTCACCGACCCCTGCGTAGATGTCACCCTCGCCGATCAGGCCTTCCTCCCAGGCGAGGGAGCTCTCGCCGGAGTGGGTGGTCTGCTCGTAGTCGTCGATCACGAGGGTTGCTGCCTCCAGTATCCCGGGATTGAGTTCCTGTTTGTCCGCGGCGTCCGCACCCATCGCGTTGACGTGGGTGCCCGCGCCGAGGTCCTCGCGCGTGACGATCGGCTCGGTGCTCGGGGTCACCGTCGAGAGCACCTCACAGGAAGCCGCTTCGGCGACCGATCCCGCTCGCACCGCAAACTCGTTCTCGAACGCGTCGATGAAGTCCGCGACGCGCTCCTCGTCGAGATCACAGATCACGACCTCCTCGATCGGACGGATCGTCGAGATGGCTTCGACCTGGGTGTAGGCCTGGACGCCCGCGCCGACCAGCCCCAGACTGTTCGCTTCTTCGACGGCGAGGTGATCGGTGGCGACCGCCGCCGCTGCTCCCGTCCGCTTCATGGTGAGTTCCGTGCCGTCCATGATCGCGAGCGGGAAGGCGTTACGAGGATCGGAGTAGATCATCGTCCCGAGTACGGACGGGAGGTCGAATTCCTGTGGGTTGTCGGGGTGGACGTTGACCCACTTGATCCCCGCCGCGTCCCACTCCCCGGCGTCCATGTAGGCGGGCATCGATCGGAAGTCGCCGTTGTACTCCGGCAGATCGATGTAGGACTTGGCGGGCATCCGGGCGTCGCCGCGCTCGTAGGCCGCGAAGGCGTCCTCGACGGCGCCGACGAGTTCTCCCATCGGTGTGTTCTGATCGACCGCTTCACGACCCAGCAGTAAGGTCTCCATGCTGGCAAATCTTGCGCGGCGGACTTAGTTCCACCTAAGCACGGTCGGGTCCTCCCGCCGCTGACACGGATCGGTATCGGGCCAGAGCTGGGAACGGCCGGCCACCGAAGGCACTTACCCCGGGACGACCTTCGATCGGGAATGGGCCGGGCGATCGGTTCCTGTGTGCTCGTCTGTCTGCTCGTGCTGGCCGGTTGTAGTGGGCTTATCTACGGGAACGAGAGGAGCGACGGATCGGCTGCGAGCGTCACACCAGCACCGGTACCGGCGATCGAAGAGGCCGAACGGCTCGCCCCGGGTCTCACGACCGATGGAGTGCGAAACGCGAGCACGCTTGCGGATGCCCACAACGAGACCCTTCGGAACCGATCGTTCACCGAGCGAACCAGCTTGGTGTTCCGATACAGCAACGGGACGGCCTATCGGGAACTGAATCGGACGACCCGGGTGAGCGAAACGGGAGGCCGATTTCACTACGTCGTGAGAAGGGGTACGTGGACGCGCAGCGATCGGTCCAGCAGGCCACCTTCGAGACGGTTCGAACTCTGGTCCGATGGCGATCGGACGACGCTGCGCGCGGATACGCTCGTGAACGGCACGAGGCAGTACTACGAGATCTCCTCCCGGGAGGAGGAACTATACCAGCGGTGGTTCACCGAACCGGGTGGGGGACGGCTGGCGCTCTTGCTTAACGGGTCCGATACGCGCCTGACCGAACGGCCGAACCGAAGCGATGTGCAGTTGTATCGTGTGGTGGCGACCGACCTGCCGGACCGATGGCTCTCTACTGTCGACGGACCCGCACCGCCCCGAAACGCTACTCTCTCCCTGTTCGTCAGTCCACGGGGGTTCGTCCATAGATACGAGATCAGGTACGATACGGCGACCGACGACGGTACTCCGCTGACGGTCACCCAACAGGTTCACTACAGCGAGATCGGGGTGACGACCGTTCCGCGCCCGTCCTGGTACGGAGAAGCGATAAACCGAACGAACGCAACCGGTAGCAGTTGATGAGAACGATATTTCGGCGGCCGAGTCGGCCTCCCCGTCGGGATCGGTCGTCGCGGTCGGTGAGGACCCGGCGAAGGGTTTTGCCCGCGTGTCCCCAATCGACACTCGAATGAAGCGGTCGGCTATCGTCCTCTCGTTGGTCTGTGTCCTCGTCCTCGCTGGCTGTAGCGGCTTCGCCGACGGCGGGTCCCAGTCCGAGGCCGGCGTCGATGGGAACGAGGGGGCCGCCGGCGTATCGAGCGCTGCCGTCACGCCGGCACCGGTGCCGACGATCGAGCCGACGCCGGATCCCCCGACCGAGGTGGCACCGGGGATCACCGAAGCGGGGGTCAGGAACGCCAGCGCGCTCGCGAGGGCCCACGACGCGATCCTCGAGGACACGAACTACACCGTTATCCGGAACGTGACCTACCGGGCTGCGAACGGGACGGTGCTGACCCACCGGCGAAGCGTAAGCAGGGTCGGAACCGACGGCCGCCGCTACGTGGGGCGAACCTGGCGCGAAGCGACCGGGCTGCGCCGGGAGGCGGTCTGGTCGAGCGGGGAACGGCTACTTCGGGCGCGAACGTACGCGAACGGAACGAGGACCTACCGACGGACCGAGTTCGAGACGGCCGACCGAGGGCGAGCGATCGGTGCCGGGACCGGGAGCGGACAGATCGACCGCGTCTTTACGGTCGCGGAGGTTCGCGTCGTCGATCGCTACGAGCACAACGGAACGGTACTTTATCGCCTCGTGTCCGCGAGCGCAGCGCGTTCGGGAACGAGCGCCACCGACCGAAGCGATCGCGACGGACGGGCAGTGAGCGCCGAGGCACTCGTCACTATCCAGGGACTCGTCCGTTCCTACGAGTTCCAACAAACCCTCAGCGACGACCTCGACGGAACTACACGGATCGTCGTTTCGACGCGGTACGTCGACGTTGGGACGACGACGGTAGAGCGCCCGCCGTGGTACGACGACGCGCTCCGGGCGACGAACGGGACGAAATCGACGACCGCGAGCGCGGCGATCGGACCGGTGAGAGGGGAGAAGCGGTGATCGGCACTCGAGGCGGCCGCCGGAACAGCTCTAGCCCCGGCCCGACCGTGATTCTCGTCTGTCTGCTCGTGCTGGCCGGCTGTAGTGGCCTCTCGGGGCAGGGGGCCAACGGCGACGCGGGAATCGAGGGTGACGGCACCGGAGCGGGAGTGAGC
>PXRA01000021.1 GCA_003021725.1 Halobacteriales archaeon QH_8_64_26 | reverse complement strand
CCCGGGGTCTTCGACGAGCGTGTTCTGTCCATCGACGATCCCGAGCGCGATCGAGTTCTCGGTGCCGTACTCACTGATATTATAGAGGTTCGCCTCGTGATCGCTCACGAAATCGTACCCCACCGCGTCGATTTCGGCGTCGAGCAGGTGGGCGTGTACCTTCTCGGTGAGCGCGCCCCAGTAGGTCTGGACCACCACCTCGGCGTCGGTCGCTGCCGCCACTCGGGAGATCGCCTCGCTCGCGCGCTCATCGGGCCCGTCGCCCGGCGGGCTCACGACCAGCGAGGGTTCGAGGACGAATAGCGTCTCGACGTCGGGAAAGGCCTCGATCTCGCCGACGAGGAAATCAGCGATGCCCTCCAAAAAGGCCGCCTCGTCCCCGTAGAAAGCGTCCTCGGCCAGATCGGCGAGCGAGTAGGGACCCGGCACCACAGCCTGGAGCGAATCGGTACCGGCGATCCCCGCGGCGGCCTCCAAGTCAGCGGCCAGATCGCCGTCGAAATCGAGTTCGCTTTCGACGACCGGCTCTCGATAGAAGTTGTTGTTGTCGTAGTACCGGACGATGCCCTGGGTGTCGACCGCGTCGTGAACGCAGAGCGGATGGGCGAGCATATCGTCCCAGCGCAGTTGCCCCTCGACGACGCGATCGAGGCCGGCCTCGCGCTGGTCGGTGAGAACCGTCTCGCGGGCGCTATCGTAGATGCTTTTCACCTCGGTGTCCTCGGTGCCATTGACGAGATCGTCCTTCTGGTGGCCTTTGAGGTGGGCGAGATCGGTCTTCGCGTCGTCCGGAAGCGGATAAACGCCCGGCGTCGTCGCGAGGAGTTCGGTCATTCGTCCGGCGGTAGGCGATACCGGCGTTTAATATTTGCTACTCGGATTGATGCTTGGCGGTAATTGCAAGCGATGACTGGACGTCGCACCGATCGCCGCCCGGGTCGACGGGTTCGGCGAGTGGAGTCCGTCGTCAATGCTATGCCCGCTCGGGGCGCGGCGAAGGCATGCGCCTCCGACTCTCGACGGATCTTGACTGTGCACCCGAGCGCGCCTGGATACACACGCTCGATACGCGGTCATTGAACCGCCTCGTAGCGCCATTGCTGGTATTCGAGCCGGTCGATCCCGATTCGTTCCCCGCTATCTGGGCCGACGGCGGGCGATACCTCGTTCGGTTGTGGGCACTCGGCGTCGTCCCGCTGGGCACCCATCGGATCGAGACCACCGTTAGGAGACTCGACTCGACGCCCGGCGAGCGGGCCTACTGTCTGCGCGACGACGGGAGCGGCGATCTCGCCTCCCGATGGGACCATCGGATGGTGGTCGAGGAGACGGATGAAAACCGAACGCGCTATACCGACGCGGTGGACCTCGAAGCAGGGCTTCTCACCCCGTTGCTGTGGTTCGGTGCCCACGTTCTTTACCGGTATCGCCAGTACCGCTTACGGGGGATACTGGCGACCGACTCGGGTGAGGGTTGAGGGCCCGAGTCCGATTCTAATGGTCGTCGGTCACACTGTTTCGGGCTTGATCGTTCTCGATATGTTCGGTATATCCGTCTCGATCCCGTTGCTTGTCTCCGAACTACTCTCCGCCCGCGGTGAGTTTCAATACGACGAGTCGCTCGAAGAAATGCGACTCCGCGCTCACTTCCTCGACCGCGAAGCTCGCCTCGCGAGCCTGGGTCTCGATCTCCTCCAGTCCGGTGAGCGAACTCACGAGCATCAGGACGAACCCCTCCGGCCGAAGCACGCGCGAGACCGAATCGACGAACGGCTCGACGACCGCCCGCCCGCTCTCCCCGCCCGAGAGCGCCCGTCCTATCCAGTCGTCGCTCGCGCTCTCGGGGTCGGTCGGTAGGTAGGGGGGGTTGAACAGGACGACGTCGAATTCCTCGGTACCGAACCCCGCGACGAGATCCGTCCGAACGACCTCGATGCCGTGCTCGCGAGCCTGCCGACAGGCGTGTGGATTCGGGTCCGAGCCGATCACCCGGGCACCGGTCTCGGCCACTCGCGCCGCGACGTAGCCCGATCCGGTCCCGACGTCGAGCACCCGCTGGCCGGCGTCGATCTCCCTGCAGGCGGCCTCGGCGAGTAGTTCCGAGTCCTCGGCCGGCTGGTAGACTACGTCCTCGAACCCCTCGTCGCTA
The DNA here is from genome assembly GCA_003021725.1 of Halobacteriales archaeon QH_8_64_26. GTDB lineage: Archaea > Halobacteriota > Halobacteria > Halobacteriales > Halococcaceae > PXQR01. Next base: position 4,672 of record PXRA01000021.1, on the reverse strand, counting down.
CCCACGGCTGGATTCCTCCACTGTACTGATCGCTCGTCCCCCCGTCCGTCCCCTCATTCGCTCCGTCGCGCCGACCCGGCGGAGCCTCACGAGTCGGGGTCCTCGCCTGCGTTTCCTTCCCTGACGGCGATCGTCGCCAGTTCGGCGAACTCGCTCGGGGCGAGCGCACCGGCCCGCGCGCTCAGGCAGTCCTCGTCTGCCGCTTCGAGCACTTTCTCGGCGTTCTCGATGCCCGAGATGTGGGTCGTGTTCCGGATCGCGTTGCGCATGGTCTTGCGCCGTTGGGTGAACACCGCGGTCACGAAATCGAGAAAGGCCTCGTCGCTTGGTACCTCGTAGGCTGGCTCTCGTGGAGTGGTACGAACGACGGCGCTCTCGACGGCCGGCGGGGGCGAGAAGGCTTCCGGGGGTATTACTTCGAGTACCTCACAGTCGGCGTAATGTCCCGCCGTAACCGACAGTCGGCCGTACTCTGAACCACCGGGTTCGGCAGCCATTCGCTCGGCGAACTCGCGCTGGAGGGTGAAGAGTAAGGGACGCTTCCGCGGGAGGAGCCGAAAACAGATCTCACTGGAGATTCCATACGGAAGGTTCGATATCGAGGCGCTGAACTCCGGGAGGGATATCGAGAGCGCGTCGCCGGCGATCACCTCCAGTCTCCCTGCTTCCCGCTCGGTGCGGAACTCCTCGCCGAGAAACTCGACCAGCCGGGAATCACGCTCGATCGTACTCACTTTCTCGCTGGTTCGAAGGAGGCGGCCGGTCAGCGCCCCGGTGCCCGCGCCGACTTCGAGGACGTGTGAGCGATCGAACTCCTCGGCGTAGCTAACGATTCGATCGAGTACGCGGGCGTCGGTGAGGAAGTGTTGATCTCGGTTGGGGTCGCCAGCGACGCCCGCTCGTCGTCCGAGTGCGTGGGGATCTCGCGGCTCGCTCTCGCGTCGCTCCGTCTTCCCGCTCTCCTCAGGACCGTCCTTTCGGCCGCGACCGTCCGCGTCGTCCCCATCAACCATTCGCGCTGGAATAGGCCCGACGGTCGGCTAAGTCCTTCGTTCCTCCCCGCCAATGATCGCTTCCCGGATAGATACCCGCTACTCCTCGCGAACGAACATCCGGTACTTGAGATCGTCCTCGCGCAGCTCTTCGAGCACGCGATCGATTAGCACCTGGCGAGGGTCGTGCAGGCCGCTGACCCGCTCTTCGACGTCCGCGAAGCTCTCGAAGGGGCTTCGTTTCCGTTCGTCGAGGATCGTGTTCCTGAGTTTCTTGCCGATTCCCGGAAGGAGGTTGAGCTGGTGGAGCCGCAGTGTGATCGGCTGGGCGTCGTTGTAGATGTCGACGAAGCGTCGTTCCTCGCGGTCTGCGATCTCCTCTAAGACGTACTCCAGTTCCGACTGGGCGGTGCTCGTGAGGTCCTCATAAGCGATGTCGTCGGTTCGCTCGATGGCCGCGTCGCCCTCCGCCAGTCGATCGCCAAAGGAGATATCAGCATCCCGAGCAACGGTAATCTCGACGAGCCGGAAGGAATCCTCGCCGATCGCGTGGGCGAGGGGCGCTTTCTCGGAGCTGTGCTGGCGGTCGTCGGGTCGTCCCTGCGGGAGGAAGTCGAGCACGACGAATACCGGTTCCGCCCCCGCTGTGTCCTCGTTCTCGGCGGCAGGTTCGCCCTCGGCTACGTCCTCCTCGAACTCGGACTCGCGGTCAGGGCCGGAATCGGGGTCAGGTTCGGGTCCACTCATAGCTACCCTATGGCGAGGAATTACTTAAAATCCGACTGCCGGGCGGGACCGGTGGGACGGCTTCGGCGAGTCACTCCTTGCGAGCGAGACAGTAGCAGAGACGTTTGATCAGACGTAGCGGGCGACGACGCCTAAGATCTCATCGAGTTCCTCGCCCGACAGGGAGTAGCGTTCCTGGGCGTAGATCGAGCGCAACTCGTCGCGATCCTCCGGAAGCAAGTTCGCGATCTTGTACGCCGTAGGTACCTCGACTCCCTCTAATTCCTGGAGGTCGGCGACGAACTCGCGTGACTCCTCGGGGTCGAGCGTTGCAAAGCGGTTGACGTGCTCGATCGCCCTGGCGAGCTCGTAGCGTAGTTCGCGCTGTTCGTCGGCGGCGCGCTCGGCTTCGACGTCGGCAAGTAGCTCCTTTGTCTCTGCGACCGTGAGGTACTCCTCGCCGACTCGCTCCTTGAAGATCGTCATTCGTCTGTTCGGGACTGGCGGGTGAGGTGGGCGGCGGTCACGATGAGGGTCTTTTCGGCCCCGCCGTCGACGATGCGAACCTTATATGCACTCCCCTGCTCGCCGATTACCTCGCCGGTCCAGCCGTTGAACCGGGGGTGAAAGCGCCCGTCCGCGACGCTCGGGTCGAGACGGAGATGGACCTTCTCGCCCTCCTCGAAGCGCTCGACGGCGCGCTGAGGCGGGGACATTCCGCGCTCCCGGGGATCGTTCGACAGCTTGTTCCGCGAGCCCTGGAGTTGGCCCTTCGAGTTCGGCATTGCGGCCGTTTGTCCAGCCGAGCGTATAAAAGGAGCGTTCTCCGGTGCGCTCTCGCATTCGATTCAAAAGTTCTCGAAAGCGCCACTCACCATCGTGATTGCAGTCGTGACTATGGTCCTATTCTATTCGGCTCTCCGTCTCTTCTTCAGAGATAAACGATCGGACCTCCGCTGCAACGCGGTCGGGTGCTTCTGTTGGGCCGAAGTGACTGACACCCTCGAACTCGATAAGGCGACTGTCGGGAAGAGCGTCGTGAACCGCGCGAACGCTGTCCTGGAGATGAGGCGGGCCCTCGGTTCCGGTCAACAGGAGCGACGGCGCGTCGATATCGAGCGCGTCAGGGAGACAGTGTCGTTCGAGGGCCCGATCCATTCGAATCGTGCTCTCGACGTTCTCGACGCAGGCAGGCCAGGCCGGCCATTCGTCGAGCCACCTCTCGAAGTCCGCGCCCTCACCGCCGTGAAGTACTTCATGCAGATGGAGTTTCATCGCCTCACGACGCTTCCCATCATCGAGCCGTGCTTGTATCTCGGCCGCGAGATCGGCTTGTTCTTTGTACTCACCGACGAGATACGCCGGTTCGTAAGCGATGACCTTTTCGACCGGTGTGACCCGAGCAGCCTCTATTGCCTGGAGGCCGCCGAAGGAGTGTCCGAGGAGAATCGGGTCGCCGTCAACCGGATCTATAACCGCACGAGCATCATCGATCTCGCGCTCGATACTGTATTCGTCGTTGTCACCGCTATCTCCGTATCCCCGCCGATCAGGAGCAACAACCGTGAAGTCGTCGGTAAATCGAGGGACGATCGGCTTCCAGTAGTGTCGACTTCCTCCGCCGTGAAGGAGGATCAGCGGTGGCCCTTCACCATGTCGTTCGTATACAATGCTGGTTCCGTCGGACGATGTCATTGTCTCCATCGGTCGACTATCGGATACGAGGGGAATTCAGCTAAGCCCGTCTCTGATTCGTGGGGCAGTTTACATATCACTCGTCGGACCGACAGTAGTCACGATCGGATAACGGCGGCCACGTCGAGGCAACGGTCGTCTCGATGAGGTGGGTCTGGGCGCGCCGGAGTCGCTCGGAAAGCGACGATGCGGTAATGCCGAGTTCGGTTGCCACGTCATCGAGCGACGCCGTTCGCGGGATCTCGAAATAGCCCATCCCATAGGCAATTCGGAGTGCCTCGCGCTGGCCGTCCGTCAGTCCATCTCCTGGGGCTTCGGGTTCACCGTCACGCGTGAGTCGCCGGAGCGTAAACTCACCGTTGCGCTGCCAGAACGTGCGAAACTCGTCGAGCACTTCCACATCGGCGAACCATCCCGTCTGTATCCAGCCGGTCGGCGTGACGCGAATCCGCTCGATGATAGCCTCGGTAGTAGCGAGCGAGCGGAGTCCCGAGAGGTCCTCGACGTGGTCCCCGAGTTGCGCTTCTTCCCCGAGGGCGGGTAGGATCTGGTATCGACGCGTCTCGCCCGCCTGTCCGATCAGCGTGTACTCCGCCACGAACGCCGCCGACTCGAAGGCGCGCTCGATCGGTACGTGCGTTTCGTGGGTCGCATAGAGGAGAACCGGCGGTCGGTCGCCGTGATTGTACTGAAGTTCGACTTCTATCGTCGCCTCGGGAACGGCCGCTGCGACCGTGACGAGCGGCAGGGATTCACAAGTTATCTCGTATTCGGCGATGAGTCTCACAACTTCTGATCCCCGTCGGTGCTAATACGCGTTTGGTGAATAGCTGCAATTACAGTGATCCGGGTAGTCCGAGAGCTGTCTCGGTGAGAAACAGGACTGCATTTCTGAACAGCAGTGGGCTCGTGTGCTGCAACCCCGCCATGTGCAACAGAGGGAGGCAGTCAACCGAACTCCCATGCGGGTGCGGAGAAGATTCCGTCGCTCCGCGCGAACGAGCACGGTAGGTGTGAGTGAGCGCTTTTGGTGGCGGGCGAGAGCGAAGTCGTTCGAGAGAGCTTCGCTCTCTCGTAATGAACGAAAGGCGCTCCGCGCCGTTCGTACCACTCTCGCGGCTGCGACGAAGCTTCGCTTCATCGAACAGATTTTTGCTGGGCCCGCAGTGAACGACCGCAGGGAGTGAACGAGGATGCCAGGAAAAAGGTGCGTCTCTAGATCCGGCCGACGTTCCGGACCTCGACGCTCTCGACTTCCT
>PXRA01000016.1 GCA_003021725.1 Halobacteriales archaeon QH_8_64_26 | reverse complement strand
CACTTCCGAACGCGGTGTCCTGATGTCGTTCCGCCGGAGGGGGTAGAGCTGCCCCAATCAGCCTACCGTGAGGTAATGGATGTCCGCCAACGGATCATGGAGGGTTCACTCGACCTCACGCTGGCGTGGCAAGCGGTAGAGACGACCGAACAGGAAGGACAGCAGGTCGCGGCGGCCGACGGGGGGACGTCGGACGATAGCGCGAGAACCAGGGCAGGGAGCGTGAACCGGGACGATCCGGGCCCGGAAGCGACAGCGGCGTTTGCCGATGTCCTCTGGAGGGAATCGTTCGAGGACCCATCACTCGTCAACGGTGAGTCCGGAGCCGTCGTCCAGGAGGCCTTCGAGCAGCTGGCACGCGAGGACTGGACGGGGGCAGGGACGATACTGCAGGAGCACTTCGAGAGCGTCTGCGAGCGCGTGGACCCAGTCCTCCAGGACGGACCCCATCCGGCGGCGTGTCACCTCTATGAGCAACCCGCCGAAGGGACCGAAAGGAACGGAAATTCGTTCGCCAGGGAATCCGAGGGCCGATCGGATTAAACTAACTGGGCGACACCGCCTTCGACGACACGCGATCCCGTCCTGGTGGATCGAGGTGGTCCATCGCTATCGCTTCCGGGTTTTCGTCTGACATACAGTATCAACACTTAACTACTAGAGGTCTCTCCGATCGAGCATGCCAGTTGGTGACAACACGACTGATAGGCGCGGTTTCCTGAAGAAAGCCGGCGTAGCGACGGTCGCGGCTACGGCCACGGCGGGGTGCCTTTCGGGTTCCGGCGGCGGCGACGGTGGCGGTGGTGGTGGCGGCAACGGCAGCGGTGGTAGCGGCGGCGGTGGTGGCGGCGACGCGAGCGGGACGCTCGTGTACGCTCGCGGCGACCACCCCGAGAACTACGACCCTCAGCAGACGACCAGCGGCGAGGTAGCGAAGGTCACGAACCAGGTCTACGATACGCTCCTCATGTTCGAGCCCGGCAGCGGTGGGCAGCTCACCGATGGCCTCGCGAAAAGCGACGGTTGGGAGTTAAGCGGGACCGAGGCGACCCTCCAGCTCAAGGAAGGAGTCACGTTCCACAGCGGGGAGGAGTTCACGTCCGCGGATGTGAAGGCGACGGTTCGTCGGTTCACGGACGGTGGGTACAACTACTACCTTGGGACCGAGAACGCCTCGGGGTACGCCGGATTCACCTTCGGCAACTGGATCGAGAACGTCGATGCCTCGAATGATTACGAGGTGACGTTCCAGCTTACCCAGGAGTATGCCCCGTTCCTGCGGAACCTGGCGATGTTCGCCTCGGCGATTCTTTCGAGTGCTCAGATCGAGAAACTCGGCCAGGATCCCGACGAGCAGGCCGGGCTCGGCAGGGCTCCGGTCGGCACTGGGCCGTTCGCCTGGAGCCAACTCGACAACGCGAACCAGCGTGTCCAGCTGGAGGCAAACGGCGACTACTGGGGCGACGGGCCGAACGTCGCGGAGGTCATCTTCCGGACCATCGGGCAGAACTCCTCGCGTGCACAAAGCGTTGCCAACGGTGACTCCCACCTCACGGACAACCTTGGCGCGGAGTCCGTCTCGATCATCGAGGACTCGAACGCGGCGACGATGGAGTCGAAACCCGGCATCAACACGGGGTATATGGCTTTCAACATGGCTCGCGTCGAGCCGTTCCGGAACCGGACGGTCCGGCAGGCGATCAGCTACGCGATAAACACCCAGGCGATCGTCGAAGACATCTATCAGGGCTTCGCCAGGCCCGCGAGCCAGCCCCTCCCCGAGGGCGTAATGGGTCGTGCGAACGACTTAGAGCCCTACGCGACGAACAAGGACCGAGCCAGGCGGATGCTCCAAGAGGCCGGCGTTTCGGATCTGTCCTTCGAGCTGGCGACGTTCTCGAACCCACGCGGGTACAACCCGAGTCCGATCCAGACGGCGAACCAGGTGAAATCCGACCTTGGAGCGGTCGGCATCGACGTCTCGATCAATCAGTTCTCGACGTTTTCCTCCTATCTGGAGTACACCTCTGCGGGAAAACATGACGCCTGCTTCTTGGGCTGGTATACTGACAATGCGGACCCCGATAACTTCATGTACGTCTTGCTCGATCCAAAGGTCCCCCTCGATGCGGTCCCGCAGGGCCAGGACTGGGTGAGCTTCGACACCGAGGACTACAGCACGCTCAATGTCTCGGCCTGGGCGAACACCGAGTACATGCAACTCGTCCGCGAAGGGCAGAAGAGCTACGATGAGGCGACGCGCAAGCAGAAATACCAACAGGCGAGCAACATCGCTCACGAGGAGGCACCGTGGGTCTTCGTCGACCACGCGAAGACGCTGCGTGCGGTCAACCAGCAGATCCGCCCGGACTCCTATACGGTGAGTTCCGTCGGCGGTCCGTTCCTCGAAAGCGTCCAGTTGAAGTGAGAGATAGAGAGACCATTCGTCCGAGACGAGTCGGACCGGGCGACGATTCGCGCGGATAACGGACCGCCACCCCTCTCTCAGCAGCGAGCGTTTTATGCAACCGTCCGTGTGACCGGTAAGCAAAGTCGATGGTCTCGAAGCGCTTCGTCGCGAAACGGCTGTTGCTGTTGATCCCTGTTCTGTTCGGAGTGGCGTCGTTCGTCTTCGCCATCCTCCATCTCTCTGGGGGCGACCCTGCACAAATCATCGTCGGGCAGCGCGCCTCCCAGGAGACCGTTAGAGAGGTTCGGCGCGAGCTCGGGTTGAACGACCCGATCCTTGTTCAATACGGCCGATTCCTCATCGAGGCAGCGCAGTTCGACTTCGGCGAGTCCTACCAGATCTCGAAGGGCACCCCAGTCCGGCAGGTCCTCGCGGACAAATTACCCGTCACGATCGAACTCGCGCTGTACGGGCAGGGCATCGGCCTTGCGCTCGGCCTTCCACTAGGCGTTCTCTCGGCGGTAAAACAGGACTCGCTGGTCGACCACGGGACTCGTATCGGTGCGCTCACCGGCATTTCGGTACCTATCTACTGGTCCGGGCCGCTGCTCATCCTCCTCTTTTCGGGCTATTTCGAGCTGTTCCCGGCTGCGGGTCGGATTGGCTCGACGATCTTTCTCGACGATCACTGGGTGCTGTTCGGCCGTGAGTTGCCACTGACTGGGATGGTGACGATAGACACGCTCATTCTCAATACCGGCGCTTACATCGGGTCGATACTGAACGAGGGTCTCACCGCGATTCCAACGGTTCTCGAACATTACGAAGCGTTCACCTCGGCGGTCATGCATCTGTTCCTACCGGCGGTCACCATCGGCGTCTACTCGATGGCACTCATCTCGCGGATGATGCGCTCCTCGATGCTCGAGGTCATCCGCCAGGACTACATGCGAACCGCACGCGCGAAAGGCCAGGGCGCGAAGATCACCGTGATGAAACACGGCTTCCGGAACGCGATGATCCCCGTTATCACGGTCGTCGGCATCCAGTTCGGGACGCTGCTCGGCGGGGCGGTGCTCACCGAGACCGTCTTCGGCATCGGCGGCATCGGGACGATGCTCGTCTCCGCGATCAACGCAACGGACTATCCCCTTGTCCAAGGAGCAGTGCTTACCTTCGCGCTGTTGTTCACGCTCGTGAACCTCGGCGTCGACATCACCTACAGTTATCTAGACCCACGGATCGACCAATGAGCACAGAAACCCCGACCACGAGAACCGACCGCGATGAGCGCGGCGCGCTCGCGCGCCTGAAGAACTCCCCGTTCCTCTCGGAGTTGCTCTCGAATCGCTTGGCGCTTATCGGCATCGGGATCATCCTCGGGATGGTCATCATCGCACTGTACGCGCGGCTGTTCTATGACCTCAACGCGTTGACTTCCTCGCGGCTCGGCGGGTTCCCGGACCGGACTGCTCCCGGCTGGGCAGGCGGGCCCGCTTCGCTCACCGAGATGTACTTCGGGACGGACGCGCTGGCCCGGGACATCTTCCGGCGGACGATGTACGGCGCGTGGATCGCGCTGAAGTTCGGGACGATCACCGTGGCCGCCTCGACCACGCTCGGCGTCGGCCTCGGAATTATTGCGGCGTACTACGGGGACGTGACGGACAACGTCATCATGCGGACAATGGACGTCGTCTTGGCCTTTCCATCGCTATTGCTCGCACTGGCGCTCGTCGCGATCTTCGGTGCGGGCCTCTGGAAGGCCGTCATTGCGCTGACGCTCGTCTACACCCCTCGCTTTGCCCGCGTCGTTCGGGGGGCCGCGCTAAAGGTTCTCGAGGACGAATACATCGACGCGACGGCAGCCCTGGGAGCAACGGATCCGCGCATCCTCGTCCGGCACATCCTCCCAAATACGCTCGCGCCCATCACGGTACAGTCGACGCTCAACTTCGGGCTCGCGATCATCGACATCGCGGCGCTGTCTTTCCTCGGGTTCGGAGCGCAAGCCGGGACGCCCTCATGGGGACTAATGTTAGCCAATGGCGTCGAGAACGGCCTCCAGACGGGCAAGTGGTGGATGTCGTTTTTCCCCGGACTCTTTCTTGCGCTGACTGTCCTCGGGTTCAACCTACTCGGCGATGGAATGCGTGATGCGCTTGACCCGCGGATGCAGGACACGCTCGATTGATCGAGATGGACGCCGAAGCCTCCCCGCACGAACTAATGGGTGAGTACCTCCGTCCCCGACTCCGTATCGTCGGTGGGGCCTTTCTCGTCGGTGCGGTCGTCGCTGGCGGCCTCGTCCTCGCGTTCACTGTCGCCGGCTGGTCACCAGTCCGTGCCGCTCGACTCGCTTTCGTCCTCGCGGTGCTCGCCTTCGGAGGCGGCCTCTTCGGTTGGGCGGGCTCGGCAATGGTCGGGCGGGACTTCGAGCGGATGCAAGCTCACTTGGGGACGAGGACGAACTGGACGGAGATGAAGTCACGACGTGCGATGGCGCGCATCGGGGCATTTGGTACCGGAGCGATGATGACGGCGGGCGTCCTCGAAGTCGTCGTTTTGGTCGCTATTTGACTCGAAAGACGCACACAACATCGAACACGACTGCAACCGTACTCTGGCCTCTCTGGCTGCCGGAGACGTTTTCGCTGGTCGAACCTCGTTCCTATTGTAGAAACGAGCGGAGCAAGCCTTATCTAGGGATTGAAGCGATCGACCTGAATCGCGAACGCCGTCAGTTGCTCGAACAGCGCGGGGAGAACCAGGAACTCGTGCGCTTCGCCGAGGAGCAGCGCAGTCCCGTTAGCGAGCAGCGTGACCGGCAGAACGCGCCCGTGTGGCGTCGCGCGAAGTGGTGGGTATCGAGCAACCAGAACCAGGAACGCGATCAGCAAGCCAGTATGACCGAGGAATCGGCCGAGGGTCGAGAGGTCGGCCCCACTGCTGGTAGAACGGAGGGACCAATGTGGTCAAGCAAGCGCCTCGAGATCGCGTACCAGGAGGTACGCGCCGTTCTCGAAGCCCAGCAGGCGATAGAGCATCTTAATAGTCCTTTAAATGGAGTTTATTTGACACTAAGCTCGGTAGGCTCATTACGATCATTAATGAACGCGCCGATGACTCCCTCAGGGACACCGTCACGTGAAAACAGCGTAGCAAGGTCGCCGGGTTGCATCAGGGAGTCACCCCGCGGTGTTAGCACCTCCTCATCCCGTTCGATCGTCACGAGCAACACGTCTTCACCGATCAGGTCCGCGTCGCTGACTTCTTGAAGCGTCTTATTGGCGGCCGGAGCGTCTTCGGCGACCGTTAGCTCAACCACCTCCGCCTTACCAGCGAGACTCATGTAGTCCGTGATGGATACGTTTGACTGGCCTTGTTCAGGGCCGAAAGGGCTGTAGGGCTGGTAGTGCTCGCGGTGGATGAGATCCTCACTTTCGATTTCGATGTCGAGGTTCGAGACCGAACGAGCGATCCGAGTAAGATCGTCTGTGTCGGTGCCGATTGCTTTCACCGAGAGGTTCCGGCGGCCGGTCATGAGTTCGCGGACGCTGATCACTCCTGGAATCGCGCGCACCTGCTCAGCACGCCGCTCACGGTCCGGCACAGGGGTACTGCAGACGAGGTGATTCGCGAGTCCTCCAATAGCTTGCTCGTGGTCAATACTTGCGCGATAGCCCCGAATAGCGCCTCGTTGCTCTAATCGTCGAGTGCGGTTGCGGATCGTTGCGGCCGAAACATCGAGTTCATCGGCGATCATCGGCGCGGACGTGTGGCGGGCGTCGACCATGAGGCGATAGATAATTCGTTTGTCGACCTCGTCGAGACGGCCAGTCATGAGCAATCGAAGTAGGAGGACACATATACATATTCCGCCCTCATAATCGTATAAGAAATCGCTACCGTCTTAATCTATCGAATCGAAAATGGACCGTGGTATTTATAATGGATCAAGAACTCACAAGATTCCAATGACCACTGCATTGCCCGTCTCGCCAACCGACGCATCGGCCGAGAGCACAACTAGACTGCCCTCGCCCAGTGGCCAGCTTCGGCAGTTCGTTGTCGAGTCAACCACGGATGCCGTCTGTTCGGACGCGCCGAACAGTGTCATCACGGTTCGGCACGCTCGCGAGGGATCGTGGCTCGATCAGTGGGGTAGTCATGGGACCTAGTCTGATCGCCTCCGCTGTTGGCTCGATAGACGACCCGTCGATCGATCACTCGACGCTGCTCGACATGCTCGAGAGGAGCGACTCGCTCGCGATCGTTTGTCACGACAACCCGGACCCGGACTGTCTCGCTAGCGCGTTAGGATTAGAGTATATCGCCGCATCGCTTGGCGTCGAGCACATCGACGTTCTCTACGGTGGAGCGATCACCCACCAGCAGAACCGCGCGATGGTGAACGTCCTCGATCTCGATATCGACCCGTTCGAGGCCGATTCTATAGGGGAGTACGAGTCAGTAGGATTCGTCGATCACGCGTATCCTGGCCGGAACAACACCGTGCCGTCCGAAAGCGAAATCGACGTCGTCATCGACCACCACGACGTAGAACCAGCGGACGCCGCGTACGTCGACCACCG
>PXRA01000015.1 GCA_003021725.1 Halobacteriales archaeon QH_8_64_26 | reverse complement strand
GATCGTCGCGGTGGGGGCTTCCCGCAGGCGGGAGAGCCGGAGGTGAAAGGCCCCCTCGAAGACGATGATCGCGACCGAGAGGCCGACGATCGTCGGCAGCGCTGTCCCAAAGGTATCCCGCGTGATGTAGCCGATGCCCTCGGGACCGAGGAAGATCCCCGCCGCGATGAGAAAGACGATGCTGGGTACCCGGGTCCGATCGGCGAGCAACTGAGCGCCGACCCCGAGCCCGATGATCGCCGCGACGAGCCCGATCAGTTCAGCCACGCGCGTCCCTCCATCGACCGGCCCTAATCCCCCCTCCGTGTAAACCGATTCGTTCCGCGCCGCTCGCCTCGACGGGCGTTCGAGCCGACGACTCGAAGCCAAGATGTATACTCGCTCGCCGCCTCCTTCCCGTAGAACCGTGGCGAAGCCGCTTCGATTCCGCTACTCGCCCGAGGCCTGGAGCGGGGAGCGCGTCCACCGCGAGATCTACCAGCCACTCCAGGGAAACCTCGGTGCGCAGTCGGTAACCCCGCGCTTCGATACCGTCGGCGGATGGGAGACACACCGCTTCGAGATGGACAACGGCGATCTGGCCCTTTTCGCCCGCCGGGACGAGGAAGGGTACTGGATGGGCAACACCGAAACCCCCCGGTCGCTCTGGCGCACCGAGAAGTTTAGCTGGCCCGATGTACCCTACCCGGTCGCGCGCTGGGCCCAACGCGAACTGCTCGATACGCTCCAGGAGGAAGATCCCTGGCTCGCCGATTTCCCGCACGTCTCCTGGTTCTTTCTGCCGGTGTTCATGTCCAAGGACGGCCGTCGCTCGACGCGCGCGTTCTTCCGGGAGCACGCCGCGGGCTTTCCCGACGCCGGATGGGAGGAAGCGACCCAGTTCGTCGAGGACTTCCTGCATGCCGGCGCGATCGACGCCTACCGCCATACGATGGCGGGCAAGCTGGGGGCCGCCGAGCAGGTCGATCGAGTCCGCATGAGCGCCGCGATAAGCGAGTTCGTCGCCGGGAAGATACTCGTCGAGGCGGGCTACGGGATCACCCCCGAGATCGAGGTGAGCACGGGCCACTCACTGGACTACCGTGCCGAGAGGGGAACGACGAGCGTCCTCGTCGAGGTGACCCGGCCACAGATCCCCCGGCGTCGCGCTGCCGCCGGACCCGTCGCCGCGATCCGCGATACCGCAGAAACCAAGACATCGGGCCAACTGGCCGCCCACGGCGGGGGCGCGGTCCTGTTCGTCGACTGTTCGAGTTTCACACGGGAGGACTGGGCCCCGGTCCGGGAGGCCCGACCGGACATGCATCACCGTCCGGCCGTCGTCTACCGTGCCCGGCCGGGCGGCCACGTCGAGGGCTACCGAAAGGGAACTGTCGAACTGGATCTCGACGGCGCGATCGACTTCTTCGACTGAGAAGCACGGGGCTTCCCGATCGCCTACCGACGGCCGGGAGGGACCGAATCGCCGACGACCGTCAGGGGTCGGAAGCGGGGGTCGCGCGAACGGTCAGTTATCGTCCGCGTCGTTCCCCTCGCGCTCGTCCGCCGGTTCGTCGGACTCTTCGCCACCCTCTTCGGACGCGCGAACGACCAGCACCGGGACCGTCGAGTCCCGCAGTACGCGCTCGGTGACGCTGCCCAGGAGGAGTCGCTCGACGCCGCTGCGGCCGTGTGTCCCCATGACGATCAGGTCGATGGCTTCCTCCTCGGCGTAGCGAACGATGTCCTCGCGGGCGCGCCCGGAGCGGACTTCGGTGGTCGTCTCGATGTCTCGCTGTGCCGCTCGCGCTTCCAAGTTCTCGGCCGCTTCCTCGCCTTCGGCTTCGAGCGCGGGGAGGATCGACTCGGTGAACGTGGCCATCCCGCCGGGTTCGCCGTAGGCCTCGACGGTCCCCTGGTAGTCGGCCTCGACGACGTAGAGCAGGTGGACGCTCGCCCCATGTTCCTCGGCGAGGTCGAACCCGTGGTCGGCCGCCTCGGTCGCCGGATCGCTGCCGTCCGTCGGGACGAGGACGCGATCGTACATAGTAGGAACTCGAACACCGAAGTAGCGTAAATCTACCCGTCACCGGGAAACGGCTTCTCGTCCCGGAACCGCGCGTCCTCGCCCTCCGTCCGGTCGTCCACCGCTTTCGGGCATTGCGCTGTCGGGCGGTTTAGGTGTCCGCCGACCGAAGCGCGCGCGATGGCCGACACCGATCTCGACGACCGTGTTCTGGAGGAGGCGACCGACCGGGGAACGCTCCGAGCCGAGGAACTCCTCGCGCTCTGTGAGGGATACAGCACCGACGACGAGGAGGGGAAACCGGGTCTCACCCGGGAGACGCTCGTGGCCTACGCCCGCGCGCTCGACGACCACGAGGCCGACGTCGCGCTCGACACCCACGCGGAGGGACTCACCGACCAGGAGACACACGCGATCTCCGATGGCCTCCTGATCCAGGAACTCCGGACGCGACGCACCGACGCCTCCGAATGGGAGGGAGAGGGCATCTACGTGCTCGACGCGAGCGAGGACCGCCTGAGTGCTTTTCCCGCTACCTGGCACGAGGCCGTCAGCGGCGAGACTGACCTCGGGGAACTCTTTCGATTCCTGGGGCGAGTCGAGCCGTTCCGCCAGGACGAGACAGCCGGCACCGGGAAGGTAAGCCCCGACCGGTTGCTCGCACTCGCGAGTGCCGTCGGCGGCCTCGATCCCGAGAGCGCACGCGAGCGCCTCGCGGAGCTGAACGAAGCGGGCGAACTCGTCGAAGTTTCGGAGTCGCCCTCCCATGCCGGCCTTGAGGCGCGCGGAATCGAGGGTGAAGAAGCGACGGACCTCCCGCCGACGCTCGATTTCCGGAACGCACTCGACGAGATCGAAGCGCGTTCCGAAAGCGACGTCGAGGACACGACCGATGCCATCAGGGATCGGCTCGCGGCGTTCGCCGAGAGCGATCGGGCCGGCCGCGAATCGCTGCTCTCGGACATCGATCGACTGACCGTCGACCTCGAGAGCCAGGTGTCGGGGAAGGCCGCGCGCCGCACGGAGGGGATCCGCAACTCCTCGACAGCGCGGGCGAAGCACTCGATCTCGCGGCGAGCGAGGGTACCATCGCCTCCCTGCGCGGGACGCTCGTCAACGGCGGCGAGGAGCGCGGTGTCGTCGTGATGTGTGCGTTCTACGACGACTTGGGGAACCCACTCCGAACCGTAGAGAGCCCGGTCCACCGATTGAGCCCGGGTGAGAAACGCGACGTGGCGATCGACGTATACGTGCCAAACGACGCGGCGCGGTACGGCGTCGTAGCGCTCGACGCGGCTGGATCACCGGCGATCGGCGACGCGAGACCCACTCCCTGATCGGACTGCCGTCGGTCGGGCCGCCGTTCGCTTGGCTACTCGTGGGCTACCGGTCTCCCGCGCGACGCTCCTCGAGCGAATCGCCGAGTCACTCGGGCCAGCGTCGTGAGACACAGTCCGTATCGAGACAACCACAGTGCATGAGCCGCCCGCCACACCGGGGACATTCCTCGTTCGGACAGAACGGGTGGTGGTAGCCCCCCGGTTCGACGTCACAGCCCGGACACCGCTCGGCGAACCGTGCGGTCGATTCGGTCCCGTACGCGATCGCCGCTTCGACCGTGCCGTCGGGAAAGGTGATCGTATCGGTCGTACACCCCTCGCCTGCCGACGTGTCCCGACGGCAGTACGCACACTGCCGGATCGGTCGTTCGCCCAGTGTGCTCTCCCCGCTTTCCCCTCTGAGTGTCATATCTCTCCCTCCTAGCTCCCCCCGGAAGCCTCCCGCGAAGCCTCCACCGCGAGGTGGAATTATATGATGGTGTGACTTACACGCACATAATACCTCAGCTTGTATTTCCAAGCGCCTTCAAAACAACAATGGGGGGTAGTAGTCGGTCGATAGTCCCTCGACGTTCGTAACAAGGACGGACTCCTGTCCTCTAATAGTTGATTAGGCAGCCGATCGTCTCCCGACGAGCGGGGGAGGGACGACGTTCTGCGGGTGAACGAAGCACCGAAAGGGAGGGTAAGGTACGGTAGAGTACACGGTGAGACGGAGTCGGCTACGGGCGTGCGGCCTCGCCGTAGCGATCGAGGGAGATGAGTACCCCTCTGACGTTAATACCGGTCTCGGCGGCGGCTTGCTGTTCGCCCCAGACATCGGCCATCTCCGTGGTTTCGGCACCCTCGGCGAAACGTTCGACCACAGCCTCGTCGTCCGGGAGTTCCTCGCGCGCGCTCGCGACCGCCTCGACCCACTCGGGGAGGATCTCCGCGTAGGTCCCGAGGGCGTCGCCGGTCTCGCGGGGACCGAAGTGGCCGAACAGCAGGGTAGAGGGGTCGATCCCCTGCATCGTCTCGACGTCCGCGAGGGATTTCCCGAGGTGGAAGTCGGCGGGCGGGGTCGTCGGGCGGATCTCCTCGCGGGCCGGGACGTAAATGCCCGCGGCGTCGGCGGTGAAGATCGCGTCGTTCGCCGGGTCGTGACAGATCGCGTGGTGGGGCGCATGGCCCGGGGCGTGATGTACCTCCAAAGAATGGTCGCCGAGATCGACGACGTCGCCGCCCTCCAGTTCAGTGATCCGGTCTTCGGGGATGGGTTCGGGCTCGGCGTAGTACTGCCAGCGCGAGCCGACCGCTTTCTTCGTGCCTTCGACGAGCCGCGAGGGATCGACGAGATGGGGCGCGCCGATCTCGTGAATCGCGACGGTGGCGTTCGGACAGGCCGCGGCGAGATAGCCCGCCCCGCCCGCGTGATCGAGGTGGGCGTGTGTGGGCGCGATCACCGCGACGTCCTCGGGCGCGATACCGAGATCGTCGAGCGCGTCGAGTATCAGTTCGTAGTTCGCGCCGAGCCCGGTATCGATTATCGCCGGCCGCTCGGCATCGAGCACGTAGACCGAGCCGCAGCCGGGGGTGTCGTACAGCCCGACATCGATGTAGAACAGATCGCTGCACTCGCCGGTTCGTACCTGGGTGCGGTCGCCGATCGCCATACCGCCACCCACGCGGGCAACGGGTCAAAACCCTCCGGGTTCGACGATCGCTCTCGCTCGAACGCAGCGAGGGAAAGAGAGGGACGAGTACGGATCTCAGTGCCGGGACGCTATCGGCGTCGCTTGGCGAGCAGGGCTGCAGCGAGCACGGCGATCAGCGCCGCGAGCAGGCCGAAGCCGGGACCGGTGGTACTCGTTTCCTCGCCGCTACCGCCGTCACCGCCGCTACCGCCGGTATTGGCCGTCGTTTCGGCCGTGGTCGTCGCTTCGGTCGTCGTCGGAGCATTAGTGGTGCCCGTGGCTTGGGTCGAGGCCGTCGCGTTCGCCATCGGCATATCGGTGTCGTTGGCCATCATCGTGCCGTTCCCCATCGTGGCGTTCGTCATGTTCGTGCCGTTCGTCATCGGCACGTCGGTGCCGTTCGCCGTCATCGTTCCGTTACCGGTCGTCTCGACGGTGAACTGGTACCCCCCGCTGCGGCCCGTCACGCCGATGAAATAGAGCCGCGATCCGTTGGCCGTGGCGTTCAACTGCACGGTGCTCCCGCTCGGAGCGATGGTGGCGTCAGCGAGCGTATCGTTGACCGCCGAGACGTTGCCCGAGGCCGACGGACTGGCGAGAAAGACCAGCAGGCGCTCGCTCTCGTTCCCGCTCTCGAAGGCGACGCTGACGTTCTGGCCGTCCTGGACCGGGAGGGCGAACCAGTCCGCGTCGGCGGTGGTGGCGTTCTCGCTCGTCGTTATCTCGCCGGTTACCGTCGCACCCGGTTGGATGAGCGTCGCGTTCCGGGGACTGTCGTTCGGTTCGGATTCGGGCTGTCCGCTCTGTTGGGCTCCCTGGGCCAGTACACCCGGGGCAAGCAGGCTCGCGAGCACGACGGCGATCGCCACCGCGGCGACCGGGCCGCGCGATCGGTTCAGGACCATGATTCGTCCGTACGTGCTATCGACCGGACTTAATTTCATCGATCCCCTGTATCCATCGATCGCCTCGCCCGGTCGGTAGGGGGAGGCTATGCCGGAGTCGATTCTCGCCGGAGCCGAGGGCAAGCGGAACGATCGTGGCTATCAGTCGATCGAACGACACGGTTTTACTTCGGCCTTCGATAGCCCTCGAGAAATGATCAGCAGACAGTTCCTCCGCGAGCACCCCGAAGAGGTGCGCGAGGCCATCGATCGGAAGGGTGTCGAGGGGATCGACCTCGATCGAGTGCTCGACATCGACGAGCGCTGGCGCGAACTGAAAGCCTGCGGCGATGCGTTGCGCCACGAGCGAAACGAGGTGTCGAGCCGGATCGGCGAGCTGAAAGCGGCGGGCGAGGAGGAAGCGGCCGAAGAAGCGATTGCCCGGTCCCAGGAACTCAAGACCGAACTCGGGGACATCGAGGAGGAGGCGAACGAACTGGAGGCGGAGTTAGAGAGCGCCTTACTCACCCTGCCCCAGATCCCCCACGAGTCGGTGCCGATCGGCGAGGACGAGACGGACAACGAGGAGCTTCGCCGCGAGGGGTTCGCCGATCGCCACGAGTTGCCCGACCGGGTCGTCCCCCACTACGAGATCGGCGAGGAGTTGGGGATCATCGACGAGGAACGCGCGCGCAAGACCTCGGGGAGCGGTTTCTATTTCCTCCGGGGCGAAGGTGCCCGGCTCGAACACGCGCTGATCCAGTTCATGCTCGACGTCCATCGCGAGCAGGGCTATCTCGACGTCTTCCCGCCGATCCCCGCCAGCAGTGCTTCGATGACCGGTACCGGCCAGCTCCCGAAGTTCGCCGAGGACGCCTACCGACTGGGTCACGAGCGCGCGGGCGGGAGCGAGCGAAGCGGGCAGGCGGCCGATAGCGACGGTAGTGACGGGAGCGACAGGGGCGATAGCGAGACCCCCGACGGCGAGGAACACGGGGCCCCTCGAAGCGAGTTCGACGCGGAGGACCTCTGGTTGTGTCCGACCGCCGAGGTGCCGGTCACGAACATGCACCGCGAGGAGATCCTACTCGACGAGGACCTCCCGCTCAAATACCAGGCCTACACGCCCAACTTCCGCCGGGAAGCCGGCGAGCACGGCACCGAAACCCGGGGGATCGTCCGGGTCCATCAGTTCAACAAAGTGGAGCTGGTGAACTTCGTCCGACCGGAGGAGAGCTACGAGCGACTGGAGGGACTACTGGGCGAAGCCGAGTCGGTACTACAGCGCCTCGACCTGCCCTATCGTGTCCTGCTCATGTGTACCGGTGATATGGGCTTCCAGCAGGCGAAGAAATACGACGTCGAGGTGTGGGCACCGGGCGACGACATGCCGACCGGTCCGGAGGCGGGCGGGCGGTGGCTCGAAGTCTCCTCGGTGTCTAACTTCGAGGCGTTCCAGGCCCGCCGCGCACACATTCAATACCGGCCCGAGCGCCACGAATCCGCCGAATACCTCCATACCCTCAACGGATCGGGCGTGGCGGTGCCCCGCGTGATGGTCGCGATCCTCGAGTACTACCAGAATTCGGATGGGACCGTCACGGTCCCCGAAGCCCTCCGGCCCTACATGGGCGGCCAAGAGGTAATCGAGGGCCACGAGCCGGTCGGCGAGAGCGCGGTGGGGGCCGGCGATCGGGACTGATCGAACTCACGACGATCACGACGATCACAACGACCACCACCACTAAGCGCCACCCGCTTCTACCAGCCGGTCATGACCGATCTGGGCAAGGTCGATCGGGCGTTTTTCGACGAGTACGTCTATCCGAACTTAGGCGCCGACCGCAAGGACGTCGCCCTGGGACCACAACACGGCGTCGATTTCGGGGTGATCGACGCCGAGGGAACGGCGATTGCCCTCGCCACGGACCCGGTGTTCGTCATGCCGTCGCTGGGCTTCGAGCGGGCGGCGTGGTTCGCCTTCCACGTGCTCGTGAGCGACGTCGCGGTCTCGGGGCTCGCGCCGTCCCACCTGGCGATCGATCTGAACTTGCCACCGGAGATGGCCGAGGAGGACTTCCGAACGCTCTGGGAGACGATCGACCGCGAGGCTCGGGAGTTGGGCGTCTCGATCGCTACCGGCCACACCGGCCGGTATGCGGGCTGTACCTACCCGATGGTCGGCGGCGGGACGAGCCTCGCGATCGGCGATCACGGGGAGATCGTCCGGCCGGACGGTGCCCGCCCCGGCGATCGGGTGGTGGTAACGAAGGGGCCGGCAATCGAGGCGACGGGGCTGCTCGCCATCCAGTTCGAGTCGCTCATGCGCGAGGAAGTATCGGAAGAGGAGATCGAGCACGCAACCGACCGTTTCTACGACATGAGTCCCGTCCGGGACGCCCTGGTCGCGAGCGCGGCCGGGCCGGTGAGCGCGATGCACGACGCGACCGAGGGCGGAGTGATCGGTGGCCTGTACGAGATAGCCCGGGCCGGCGGCGTCGGTCTGGAGATCGAGACCGATTCGGTACCCATCGCACCGGGCGTCGAGCGAGCGTGTGAGTACTTCGACATCGACCCCTGGATCGCGATCAGCGAGGGAACCTTACTACTGACCGTCGCACCGGAAGGCGTCGAGGACGTCCTGGCGGCGCTCGACGGGGAGAGGATTCCGGCCGCGGAAGCCGGCGAGGTGGTGGAGAGCTCGGGCCTGACGGTCGACGGCGAACAGCGAGCCCACCCCGAGCGCGATCCCTTCTGGGGCACCTTCGAGGAGTTCGTGGGGAAAGCACAGCAGCGAGACGCGAACGAGGGAAGCGAAGAGGACGGGGAGGGAGGAACGGACCGATGAGCCGCACGCCAGCATCAGTCGAACTCCCGACGGCGCTCACGATCGCGACGAGCGACTCGGGGGGCGGAGCCGGCACCCAAGCCGATCTCAAGACCATGGAGGCGTGTAGAACCTTCGGGACGAGCGTGCTCTGTGCAACGACCGCACAGAACACGCAGGGAGTCGAGAGCGTCCACGTCCTGCCGACCGAGGAGATCGGCGCACAGCTCGAGGCGGTGTGTGGGGACTTCGAGGTGGGAGCGGCGAAGACGGGCATGCTCGCGACCGCCGAAGTGGTGGAGTTCGTCGCCGAGCGCGCCCAGGAGTTCTCCTTCCCGCTCGTGGTCGACCCGGTGATGGTAGCGACCTCGGGCGATCGGCTGCTCGAGCCCGCGGGCGAGGCGGCCTACGAGGACCTGATCGCCGAGGCAACGCTGGTAACACCGAACGCCGAGGAGGCGACCGTCCTGACCGACGTCGCAATCGACGGGGAGGAGGCGGCGATCGAAGCCGGCGAGGCGATCCGCCGGATGGGTGCGGCGGCCGCTCTAATGAAAGGCGGGCACATCCCCGGCGAGGCGGTAGGGGACGTGCTCGTGGGAGCGGACGGAGCGGAGACGTTCACTCACCCTCGCGTCGGGACCGACGCGACTCATGGGTCGGGCTGTACGCTCGCGAGCGCGATCGCGGCCCACCTCGCTCGCGGCGAGGATCTCGAGGAGGCGGTCGGGGAGGGAATCGACCTCCTCTCGCGGGCGGTGCGCTACCCATTGGACGTCGGCGAAGGACCTGGCACAGTGCATCACCTCGTCGAGATCCGCGAGCGGGCCGCCCGGGACGCGACCGCGAGTGCCGTGCGCGAGGCCGTCGATAGCTTGGTCTTGCGGGACGTAGCTCCGTTGGTACCGGAGGTCGGCACGAACGTCGCCGGAGCGACTCCCTACGCCGAGACGATCGAGGAGGTCGCGGCCGTCGAGGGCCGGATGACGAACACGCCCGGAGGCGCGAGGCCGACGCGGGGAGTCGCGTTCGGAGCCTCCGAGCACGCCGCGCGCTTCCTGCTCGCCGCCCGGGAGGAAGCTCCCGAACTCCGGTTCGCACTGGACTGTCGGTTCGACGGGGAGATCGAAGCGGCGCTCGCGGGGCTCGACGGGCCGGTCGTCGAACTGACAGGCGACCGGAGGAGTGGGTCGGCGGACGGTACGCCGGAGCGAGCCATCCGAGAGGTCTTCAGCGGTACCAAGGGCGAAGCGAGCGAGGGCGATGCGAGCGGGGGGACGCCCGTCGCCGGTATCGAGCGTGATCCGGTCGATAGGGAGGCGCTGGCATGGATCGTCGCCCCCGATTCGGAGACGTTGGTCGAACGGGCAACGACGGTACTCGACGCGCTCGACGGCGGCAGGTCGGACTCGGCGTAGCAGCAAGCGACTCGTAGCCGTCAGCTACCGTATGACAGGGTGTACGTGGGGCTTCGGACTATCAACGCACTGAAGAGTACGAGCAAGCGGGCAGCGACAACGAACACGGGCTGCGAGCGGAGGTATTCGAACGCGTCGTACGCTATCGGATCCACCGCCAGCTATTCGTCGGTGTGCTGGCCCCAGAACCCGGCGTGTTTCTCGACCGCGAGATCGCCCTCGACCCGGACCTGGCAGGCGAGGCGCAGCCCGGAGTCGAGGTCATGCGGCGGGAAGGCCAGTCGTCGCCGTTCTCGCTCGTTCGTCTCGCTCACCGGTCCCTCGACGTCGACCGCACAGGTCCCACAGGTGCCGTGGCCGCGGCAGTTGAGCGCGTCGGCGCGGCCGTTATGCGGCGATAGGCCGGCATCCAGCAGCACGTCCCGGAGAACGTCGCCCCGCTCACAGTCGATCTCTTGCGCTCGGAACTCGATCGTCGGCATAAGCGCAGTACTATCGGAGCGAGCAAGTGACTGTCGGCGTCGCCGATCGGGACGTGGTCGGGGTATCGGAGTCGAACGGCGCACGCATGGGGCCTACGGAAGCGGTCGGGGCACACCGAAAACGGCTCCTAGCAAAGGATTCACTTTCACTGTGCTTCCGGCAGGGCTTTAGTCCCCGCGCCGAGTGTAAGTGGATATGGCTGCGGCCGGGAGCGACGATGGGATCGTGAGTCAGTTCCTCGCGCTCAAGCGCGAGACCGACGCCGACGTGTTGGCGATGCAGTGTGGGGACTTCTACGAGTTCTTCGGCGACGACGCGGAGTTAGTCGAAGAGGAACTCGACCTGACGGTCTCACAGAAAAGTGCGGGCGACCGGAGCTATCCGATGGCCGGCGTCCCACTGGCGGATCTCACGCCCTACCTGACGGCGCTCGTCGAACGCGGGTATCGGGTCGCCGTCGCCGACCAGCGCGAGACCGACGGCGGGTTCCGACGGGAGATCAGCCGGGTCGCGACGCCCGGTACCTTGCTGGAGACGACCGACGCCGACGCCCAGTACCTCGCCGCGATCGTCCGCGACGGCAGCGGGGAAAGCGAGTACGACCGAACGCGAAACAGAGAAAGAGGTCACACGAGCGGGGAAAGCGGGAACGACGAAGGCAATGGCACTGCAGACGAGGAGGGGACCTACGGCCTCGCGTTCGCGGACGTCACGACCGGCCGATTTCACGCGACGACGGTCGAGGGCGGAGCGGCCGCACGCACCGAACTCCATCGGTTCTCACCGGCCGAGATCCTGGGCGGGCCGAACGCGAGCGAGTCGCTACTCGAGGACGCCGCAAGTCGGATCGAGACCACTCTGACCGACTACGAGCCAGAGGCCTTCGCCCCTGGGCGAGCGCGCCACCGACTGGCCGAGCAGTTCGGCGAGCGAGCAGGGGCGAGCGCCGGCTTGGAGGACGCCGCACGGCGGGCCGCCGGGGCGATCCTCGCGTACGTCGAGGACACCGGGGCCGGCGTGCTCGCCTCGATGACGCGTCTAGGAGCCTACGAGGAGGACGTCTCGCTCGACGCGACGACCCAGCGCAACCTCGAACTCGCCGAGACGATGCAGGGCGGCCGGGAGGGCTCGCTGCTCGGGACGATCGATCACACACGGACCAGTGGGGGCGGACGATTGCTACGCGAACGGCTCACGCGACCGCTGCGGGACGTCGATGAGCTCGAAACGCGCCAGGAGAGCGTCGCGGCCCTGTGTGAAGCGGCCCTCGCCCGCGAGGAACTGCGGGAGATCCTGGGCGAGGCGTACGACCTCGAACGGCTGGCGAGCCGCTCGGTCTCGGGGACTGTCGGGCCGAGGGACCTGCTCCGCGTGCGCGAAACCCTGGCGTTGTTTCCGGCACTCGACGCGGCGGCAATCGACTCCCAGCTCGCCGCATCGCCGGTCGCCGCGGTACTCGACGAACCGGATCGCGCGGCGATAGCCGACCTCGAAGGCGAACTCGACGCGGCGCTGGCCGCCGACCCCCCCAGGGTCGCGCGAGGCGTTCGAAAATCGCGAGAAGCGCCGCCACGGTATCACCCACCTCCAGGTCGATCGGAACAAAACGGACGGCTACTACATCCAGGTCGGCAACTCAGAGACCGAAAAGACCCCTGAGGAGTACGAGGAAGTGAAGACGCTGAAGAACTCCCGCCGGTACACGACCGAGGACTTAGACGAACGGGAGCGCGAACTCCTCCGGCTCGAAGAGCGCCGCGCCGAACTCGAAAGCGAGGCCTTCGAGGAGCTTTGCGGGACGGTCGCGGCGGCGGCCGAGGTTCTCCAGGACGCAGGTCGGGCGCTCGCCCGGATCGACGTTGCGGGGGCGCTCGCGGTCCACGCGGTACGACAGGACTGGACCCGCCCCGCGTTCGGCGAGGGAGGTATCGACATCGAAGCCGGCCGGCATCCGGTGGTTGAGGGTACGACAGAATTCGTCCCGAACGACACCCGCCTCTTTGAGGAGCGGTCGCTGCTACTGGTGACCGGGCCGAACATGTCAGGGAAGTCGACGTATATGCGCCAGACGGCCCTGATCGTCCTCCTGGCACAGATCGGCAGTTTCGTCCCGGCGCGAGCGGCCGACATCGAGCCGGTCGATGGGATCTTCACTAGGGTTGGGGCGCTCGACGAACTCGCCCAGGGACGCTCGACGTTCATGGTCGAGATGAGCGAACTCTCGAACATCCTGCACTCGGCGACCGAGGATTCCCTCGTCGTCCTCGACGAGGTGGGGCGGGGCACCGCGACCTACGACGGCATCTCGATCGCGTGGGCCGCGACGGAATACCTACACAACCGGATCAAGGCCCGGACCCTCTTTGCGACCCACTATCACGAACTGACCGAACTCGTCGATAGGTTGGGGCGGGCGGCGAACGTCCACATCGCGGCGGAGGAACGGGACGGAGAAGTGACTTTTCTGCACGCGATCCAGGAAGGCGCAGCCGATCGTTCCTATGGGGTGCACGTCGCCGAACTCGCCGGCGTACCCGACCCCGTAGTCTCGCGTTCGAACGACGTGCTGAGCAATCTTCGTGAGGAGAAGGCTATCGAGGCCCGCGGCGGCGAGCCCGACGGGAGCGGTAGCGAAAGCGGGTCCCAGCAGGTCGTCTTCGACCTCGGGACGGGCGGGTTCGAACGGGGCGAACCCGCAGGCGGAGGCAGCGGGGACGGAGTCGGGGAGCGAGCGGGCGAGAAATCGACGGAAGCGGCGACAGAACCGACGGCCGAAGGCATCGATCCCACCGAACGAGCGGTGTTAGAGGAACTCCGGGACGCGGATCTGGAGGGGACCGCACCGATCGATCTCCTCGGCGAGATCCGTTCCTGGAAGGAGCGCCTGGAGGAATCGTGACTGGCGACGCCGAAACGAGCGGGGAGGAGAACGACGAAGCGGACGAGAACGGGCGGATCGAGCGCCTCGATGGGGCGACCATTGACCGGATCGCCGCGGGTGAGGTCGTCGAGCGGCCCGCCTCGGCGGTGAAGGAACTAATCGAGAACGCCATCGACGCCGACGCCTCGCGGGTGAGCGTAAGCGTCGAAGCCGGCGGTATCGAGGGAATCACCGTTGCGGATAACGGCATCGGCATGAGCGAGGCGGACGTGCGGAAAGCGATCGAGAAACACACTACCAGTAAGATCGCCGCTATCGAGGACCTCGAGAGCGGGGTTTCGAGTCTGGGCTTTCGCGGGGAGGCACTCGCGGCGATCGGCGCGATAGCGGAACTCACGATCCGGACGAAGCCCCGCGGCGGGGCGCGGGGCACGGAACTCGTGGTGCGGGGCGGGGAGGTAGAATCCGTCTCGCCCGTTGGCTCTCCGGCCGGGACGACGATCGAAGTGCGCGACCTCTTTTACAACGTCCCAGCCCGGAGGAAGTATCTCAAGCGCGAAGCGACGGAGTTCGCCCACGTCAACCGGATCGTCACCGGCTACGCGCTCGCGAACCCTGGAGTCGCGGTCTCGCTCGAACACGGCCCCCGGGAAACCTTCGCGACGAGTGGCAGCGGCGATCGCCGCGAGGCGGTGCTCGCGACCTACGGCCGGGAGGTCGCGGGGGCGATGATCTCCCTCGACGTGGAGAGCGGTGACGATGGTGACGGTAGAGACGACGATACGGACAGCGACGGCGAGAAAGGCGATCGGAGTACTGACGCTAGCCAGAACGAAAGCGAGCAGGAGGGTCCGATCGCGTCGATTACGGGATTGATCTCCGATCCGGAGACGACGCGGGCGAACTCGACCTACGTGACGACGATCGTAAACGGCCGCTACGTCACCGCCAGGGTGCTCCGAGAGGCGATCGTAGCGGCCTACGGCAGCCAGCTCGCGCCCGATCGGTATCCCTTCGCCGTTCTCGACATCGAAGTACCCCCCGGAGCGGTGGATGCGAACGTCCACCCCCGAAAACTCGAAGTGCGATTCGAAAACGAGCAGGCAGTTAGGGAAGCGATCGAAGCGCGCATTGAGCGAGCGTTACTGGATGCGGGCCTGGTCCGGTCGGGGGCACCGCGCGGGCGATCGGCCCCGAGACAGACACGGATCGAGCCCGAGGCGAGCGAGAGCGACGGTGAGGAGGAAGAACCCGGAGCGCACGAGGCCGACCCGCCGAGGGAGAACCGGAACGACGAGCGCGAGCGCGACACCGAAGCCGAGAACGCGAGCGAGGAGCCCTCGACGAGCACGGGCCGAGAGCAGAGTGCGGCACCGGCAGCCCGGGAACAAGAGGCGTCAACGGCGGAGACGGCGGCCATCGACGAGCCGGTCGAGGAAGCTGCAGAGAGCGAACGGGGGGCCGAGGAAGGGAGCGAACCCAGCGGCGAGGCAGACGAACCAGACGGGCAGGAACAGCGCAGACCGATCGGAGGAGAAGCCGGCCGAACGCCGGGCGAGAGCGGGAGTAGCTCGGACGATCGGGGAACGCGATCCCCCAATGTAGGGGGGGAGGGCGGCCACGGGGGAGACGAGAGCGAGGGTCCGACCGACGAGTACGATACGACCGGGCCACCGGCAAGTAAGAGGAGCCCAGCGGTCGATCCCGAGGGGATAAGGGACCTACACGCCCACATCGAGGAAACGGAGGCCCGGTCGTCGGAGACGGCGACGAGTCGGTTTTCGGCGAGCGAGCAGCGGGCGCTGTCGGGCGAGCGCGTCGAGCGCCGCCGCGAGTTCGAGCGCTTGCCTACCCTCCGCGTGCTCGGGCAGTTCGACGAGACCTACGTCGTCGCCGAGACCGATGCGGGCCTGGTACTGATCGACCAGCACGCCGCCGACGAGCGGGTCACCTACGAGCGCCTGCGCGAGCGACTGCCCCGTGGCGAAGCACAAACCCTCGCCGAACCGGTCGAAATCGAGCTCACTGCGGGCGAAGCAGCCCTCTTCGAGTCAGCTATCGATACCCTCGCCGGGTTGGGATTCTATGCCTCCGTGGCCGAGGACGGAGAGGGCGAGGACAGCGGGCGGAGTAAGGGCCGAAAGGGGGACGAGAGGAACCGCGACGACGACACCGCGGGTGACGGCGAAGCAGGGGAAGGCGGCCAGCGGACGGTAGCAGTACGGACGATACCGGCGGCGATCGCCGGCTGTGATCCCGCCCTGCTGCGGGACGTCCTCGGGGCGTTCATCGCGGCCGAACGGCCCGGGAGGACCGTCGAGGCCGCGGCCGACGCTCTGCTCGCCGATCTGGCGTGTTACCCCTCGATCACGGGCAATACCTCGCTGTCGACGGGTTCGATCGTGGACTTGCTCGACGCGCTCGACGCCTGTGAGAACCCCTATGCCTGTCCGCACGGCCGACCGGTCGTGATCGAGTTCGGCAATAGGGAAATCGCAGAACGCTTCGAGCGCGATTACCCCGGTCACGCCGGACGACGGTCGGGGTGAGTTCCGGGAGCACACCGGAGGTAGCGATCAGGATTCGGAGGGCTCTTCGAGCGGTCGACGGCGACGCCGTAGTCGCCGGTAGTAGCGATAGAGCGGAAAGAGGTAGTCCTCGATGCTGCCGGCGACACTTGTCGGTCCGGCGTAGACGAACACGGGAACGCCGGCGTCTTCCGCGAGGGCGATCACCCGATCGGGCGTGCTACCGAACACCCACTGGCGGAGTCGTCGGGTGCGGGTCGCGCCGATCAGGAGCACGCCGCCGTTCTCCGCGGCCGCCGAGACCAATCCTTCGGCGACGCTCGCCGCGCTGACGTTGTGGACTTCGACGTGGTCGGTTCCGGAGAGTCCTGCCATTGTGCTATCGACGCTCTCTTCGGTACCACCGTCGCCCGTCGGCGTGACGCTCACGACCTGAACCTCGGTGCCCTGCTGGCCCATCGCGTCCACGACCGGTAGCAGCGCTCTGTGGTGGGGACCGCCACCAGCACCGATGTTCACGACCGGGATGTCACGCGGGTCCGCAGCGTGTCCTTCCCTGTCGGCGAACCCCGACGCGAAGAGCACGTCACAGGGGGCGTTGTACTCGATCTTCTGGGCGACCTCCTCGTGCTCTTCGGGGTAGCCCATAACGATGAGGTCGGCCTCGTCCTCGCGAGCGCTCTGAAGCACGTCGAAGGCGATATCACGGCAGATGTGGCCCTCGACGGTGTAGTCGGCGTCGATCGATGCGTCCGCTAACAGTTCGCGTAGCTGTGCCGCGCGTTCTTTAGCGACGTCCGTGACGGTTTCGCTTGGGGTCTGATCGGGGATGGTCGTGACGTTGACGATCCCGACGAGTGGGTCCCTATCGCGGAACCGGCCGATCGTCGCCGCGAGCCGAGCGTAGGCCACCGCCCGATCGGGGCGAGCGACGGGGACGAGCACCCGGAAGCGATCGGTCGCCGCCTCCCCGCCGTTCTCGCCGTCCTCGCCGTTCGCGCTGTCGGTCACCGATCGCGCATTCGTTCCGCCGGCGCTCGCGGGGTTCGAGTCAGCGGTGCTGCCGTTCGTGCTCGCCGGACCGGTCGGTTCCGTGACCCGCTCGAAGAGCTCCTCGACGTCGGGAGCACCACCCCAGAGGAGGTACGCGACGATCAGTGCGGCCGTGAGCACCACTCCGGTAAGGACGCCGATCCGGGGAAGGTTGTAGATCAACGCGAGGTTCGCGATCACCCCGAGCGCCGGGACGAGGGGGACCCCAGGAACCCGAAAGCCCCGTTCGATGTCGGGGAACTTCCGCCGGGAGTAGACGAGCGCGACGTTCACGACCGCGAGCGGTAGGAGGAGGTTGAGCGTCGCGAAACCGGTGAGCGCTTCGAGGCCGAGGTGGAGCCCACCGAGCCCGCCCTCCACGGGGAAGACAGCAATGAAGGCAACAATGAGGGCGACGATCACCGCCGTCGCCGTCCCGACGCTCCAGGTAGGCGTGCCGTACCGAGAATCGATGCGGGAGAAACGCCGCGGGGCCTGCCCTTGCCGGCCCATGAGCGAGCCGATCCCGGTCGCCGCGAGGATCGAGGCGTTCGACGCCGAGACCATACTAAAGATCGCCCCGGCGACGATGAGGGCTTGGCCGACCGCGGCGAGCCCGAACCGTCCGAAAAAGGCCGCCGCGACGGTGCCCATCGCCGTCTCGCCCTGGCGTGCGACCACCTCCGCCGGCACCGGCGAGTTGACCATCGCGACGATCACGAGCGCGTAGAGCACCGTCACCGTCACCATCGAGGCGGCGATCGCTTTGGGAACCGTCTTGCGGGGTTCGATGATCTCGCCGGCGCTCGCGGCAATAGCTGAAAAACCGAAGAAGGTGATGAAGGCGAGCGCCGCCACGCTTACGATGCTGATGGCGTCCGTCGAGAAACGCGCAGCGAACGTGCCGGCTGCCGCGGTCGGCCCGGCGAACGCGACCGCGCCACCGATGAACGCGAGTAACACGGCGACCTTCGCGCCCGTCACGAGCAACTGGAAGGTGCCCGATTCCTCCGTCCCGCGGGCGTTGAGCACACCGAGCAGTATCGCGGTGAGCACGCCGAAGGTGCCGTGAGGGATGAAGTGAAGCGACTCGGGGAGGACGAACTCGACGACCCACTCGTCCATCGTCGCGAGATAGAAGGCCGTCGTCCCGGTATAGCCCAAAAAGAGCGACATTCCGATCGAGTAGGTGAGAAGGTCGCGATCCTCGAAAGTGCGGGAGGTAAAGAGATAGCCCCCGCCGTTCTCCGAGTAGACCGAGGCGAACTCCGAGTACGCGGCGGCAGTGATGCCCGCGATGATCGCGGCGAGAACGAAGGCGATCACGGCACTGGAGCCGATCCTGGCGACCGCCGTGCCCGAAAGCGAGAAGATACCGGCCGCGATCATCGTCCCGAGCCCGATCGCGAAGGCGATCTTGAAGTCCAATGTGCGAGTGTGCTCGACCATTGTGCTGTACTCCGGCGTGTACTTATTAAAGCTCAACGCTTTTTAGTAATACTCTACCGAATAAACATATATAGACCCGACATTGCGGCTCAAGCAGAGTTCGATCGTCGATCACGAGCGCTCAGAGACGGTGCCGCCGATTCGACTCGTAGGACGGGCTGCTCTGGCAATCGAGAGTTCCGAGATCGGTTCGCGTGTGAGGACCCTGGGACCGATCACTCGTCCGTCGATTCGCCGGTGAAGCGATAGATGAGGTCGTCCGAGATACCATCGCGCGAGAAGATCGTAAGGAGATCGCCCGACAGGATCGTCGTATCGCCTCGTGGTGTGAGTATCGTACCGTCGCGCTCGATGGCGACGACGAGCGTGTCGGCTTCGATCGACTCCGTGTCGTTCGCTTCCCGCAATGTCTGCCCGGCGATCGCTGCGTCATCGGTAACCGTGAGATCCGCGACCTCCGCGTCGCCAGTGAGGCTCATGAAGTCGGTCATCGATCGCTCCGACGGACTCCCGCCGGGTCCGAACGGCGAGTAGGGGTGGAAGTGTTCGCGCTGCAGCAAGTCCTCGTCCTCGATGTCGATACCGAGTTCCGAAAGCGTCCTTGTGATCCGGGTGAGGTCCTCCCTGTCCGAGCCGACCGTCGTGATGTGGAGGTTTCCCCGACCGGTCATGAGCTCGCGGACGTTCACGACGCCTGGGACCTGGAGGGCCTGTTTCGCGAGTTTCTCCCGATCGGTAATGGTCGTATTACAGATCAGTAGGTTCGTCAGATACCCCTCGGCGCGCTCGTAGTCGATCTCGGCGTGATAACCCTTGATCGTGCCGTCCGTTTCGAGCCGTCGAATGCGATTGCGTATCGTTCCTGCCGAAACGTTGACTTCCTCGGCGATCGCCGGTGCGGAGGTGTTGCGGGCGTCCGATGCGAGGTGATAGAGGATCCGCCGGTCGATCTCGTCGAGTCGGTTCGCCATGCCTATCGAGGTGTTTGCCACCCTACCGTTTCGCTTTTGTGCTGTTCGAGCGAGAACCCCTAGTAGCCAGTGGCGAGCGAACCACGAGGCGACGAGCGTTCTCCGACCTACGCCTGTTTGTCGTAAGACGAATATCTGCTATATAAATTGTTGAACTCGTAACTCAATGGATATTTTTATACTGATTCGGTAGTGAGACGAGAGTACGGAGAGAGCACAATCGATCGAGGACCGCTCCGAGGAGGAGTATCGACTTCTCGTTCCGGTTCTCGAAGCAACCGAGACCGAAGACGTCGAGCGACTCGTCGAAACCGCGGCCGTTCTCGCCCGCGAGCGCGAGGGGACACTAATAGTGTTGTACCTGGCGACGGTCGTACGATCGACGCCGCTCGACGCCATCTCGGAAGACGACGAGGCCGCAATCGAGGCACGCGAGGAGCTCGCGGAACTGCTGGAGATCGCCAGGGAGACGGACACGGAGGCCGACGGTATAGTGTACCGGACGCGCGAGGAGTCGGGATCGATCCTCAACGCCGTCGAAAACGAGAACTGTGACGGTCGTATTAGCGACACAGGTCGAACACTCCAAGCGTCGGCGCCTGCTCAGCGGGGAGACCGTCGATAAAGTTCTCGCACGAGCACAGTGCGATGTCTTCACCGAGAAGCGGGGTGAGGAGGGGCCGGCGGGCGAGGAGACGCCGATCGGGCGGATACTACTGGCGACCAGCGGTGGACCACACGCCAGACTCGCCGCCGACACTACCCGTGCGCTCGCGCTCGCCGCCGACGCACAGGTCGACGTCGTCCACTTCCTCGGCGAGAACTCGAGAGCCGAGAGCCGGGAGGACGGGGAGGCGATCCTCGAAGCCGCACAACGCATCCTCTCGGGGGTCGAGAACGTCGAAACGGAGCTCGCGGAAGCGCCGGACGACGTCGCCGAGGCGATCGTTGCTCGTTCGGGGGAGTACGACAAGACAGTACTGGGATCGCCGACGAGCGGATTGCTCAGGCAGTTCGCGTTCGGGACGGTGTCCGAATCGGTCAACCAGCAGTCCGAAAACGGGGTCGTGGTCGCTCAGCAGGACACCGGGGGCGCGTCGATGTACGATCGCTGGATCGTCGGCGACCGAACCAATTAGTACGGCGAAATCACACGATACACGGGAAGCGGACTCGGCTCGGTTGGTTTTCCGCTGACAAACCACCTTTCCTAAGAGCAATCGTCGTCGCTTTCTCGTACTCTCATCTGCTCCGCCGTTCGTTCGAATATCGATTCCCCAATATAAGTGATTCGTTACTGCCGACCGAACAGTCGTTCGACGATCGAACGATCGCGGGCACGTTCGGCAAGCAGAACTGAACACTGCAGATCACTTATGACATCGAACACTAGCGAGCCGGTGAGAAGTCGGGAGAGTAGGCCCCGTTCGGTTGCACCGATGATCACCATCGTAGCATCCTCAGCGGCGGTCTCGATCGCGTTCTCAACGTCGCCGCTCTCGATCCTGAGATTCGCGTCCTCCAACCCGTTCTCGGTGGCCCATTCGCGCAGGAACTTCTCCCCTGCGTTCGTGTTATCGGCGACGTGCAACAAGGTGATCTCGGCGTCGTAGCCTCGCTGGAACACGCTTGCGACCCGCGCGCTTAGCTCCGAATCCGGGCCCCCCGCCGTCGGGACGAGCACTCGATCGGGGGACATGCCCCGATCCCGAAGCGCGAGGAAGTCACACGGGAGGTCATGGGTGAGTTCGTCGATCGTGCTCTCCATCCGGCCGGGTGCACCATGCCTCCCCCAACCCATGACGACCGTGTCCGCGCGATGGGTACGCGCGGCATCGAAGATTTCCTCGAAGGAGCGATGGGAGAGGATACGGTGGGTTTCGATCGGGACATCGAAGGTATCGGCATCCTGACGGGCGCGCTCGAGTAACTCACCCGGTCCGGGGTCGAAGTCCTCGATGCGTGCTGCGGCCTCAGGGAGGGGGGTCTGATCGGGGATCGTGACGACGTAGACGGCAACGAGTTCGCCGTCTCGGTCCTCAGCGAGTGCACTCCCGAGTTCGATGAGAGCAGTCTCGTGCTCGGGGTTGGCAAGCGGGACCATTACTCGAAACCTGCCCCCGTCGGGCTGGACGCTCTGAGCGGCATTTACTGCTCTCTCGGGGAACTCATCGGGCCGTGAGAGGACGAAACCGGCGAGTACACCGTCCTCCGTTGTACGGGCGCGCGCATAGAAGACCTACCAGAGCACGGCGAAGACAACGAAGCCGAGTCCCAGTAGGACGATCCCTGGCTCGATGAATACGATGAGCGCGAAGGAGACGAGCGCACCGAGAACTGGCGTCACTGCATAGAACGGTACTGTATAGGTCGGTTCGTACTCGGGGACGTTTACTTCACGCATGACGATCAGGGCGAGATTCAACAGCCCATAGATGACGAGATGTAGAACGCTTCCCATCGTCGCGAGCGTATTCACGTCCGCGACGAGGATGAACAGTAGAATGAGCCCGCCCGTAGTCGCGATCGACAGATAGGGCGTACCGAAGCGGTCGTGGATCTCGTTGAGGTCGGGACTGACGATCCCGTCTCGGCCCATTGCGAAGTTGATGCGCGAGGAGGCGAGAATCGAGGCGTTCGCCGAAGAAGCAGTCGCCAGCAACCCGCCGAAGAGCATCGCGATCACGCCGACCGGGCCGATAAGCGATCGGGCGGCCTCGACGACTGCGATGTTGCCCATCGACTCCTGGGCGGCGATGAAACCCTCCTCGACGGCGGCGCTCATCACGATCAGCACGAGCGCGTAGATCACAGGCACGATCACGACGCTACCGATCACGGCCCGCGGGAGGTTTTTGCCTGGGTTCTTGATTTCCTCGGCAACGCTGGTGATCTGGACGAACCCTAGATAGGAGACGAAGATCAGTCCCGTGGTAGTAATAGTCGGTCCGAATCCCTCTGCGGAGGGGAGGTTCGCTGGATCAGCCCGCAACGCGCCGACCGCGGTGAAGACCGTGAGGATCGCAACCAGAATCACGACGATCACGTTCTGCAATCGGCCGGTTTCCTTCGCACCGATGTAATCGATCACGACGAAGAGGCTTGCACCCACCAACGTGACGATCTCGACGATCGACAGCGAAACGTGACCAAGCGTGATCACACCCTCGATGCCGATGATCGCTTGGATGTATTCGCCGAACCCAACCATATAAAACGCCGACGCGAAGGCCAGTCCGATCCAGTTGGCCCACCCCGCGATCGAGCCGAACAGTGGGCCGAGCGCGCGATTCACGTAGCAGTACGCCCCTCCGGATTTCGGCATCGTGGTACCTAATTCGGAAGCCGCTAGTGCTGTCAGGAGAGCAACCGCCCCGCCGATCACGAAGGAGACGATCGTAAACGACCCGGCCTGTGTGATGGCCGTCCCCGGAAGAACGAAGATGCCTGCGCCGATCATCGTCCCGACGCCGATCGTGAGAGCGGCCAGCGGGCCCAAGTCCTTGGCGAGCTCCTCGTCGGTGCTCATGAGTCGGAGTTCACGTCGTTCTCAGCCGAGTCCGCTGCGTCGCGTTCGTCCGCGTCGATTCGGGGCAGTCCGTCCAGTATCCGTACTCGCGCTCTCACTCGCGGCGACGCTACCATCGCTGAGGGTCTCTTCGAGTTCTCCGGGGAGCACGATAACGGGCCGGTTACTCTCAGTGAGGAGCGAGAGGGCGACGTCGCCGGTCAAGAGGCGAACCCACCGGCCGCCTCGCCGGGGCGAGAAAACGATAGTACTGGCGCTGTGCTCGTTCGCGGCGTCAACGATGGCCTGTGCGATAGCAGTACCGTAGCGAATCTCGGTCTCGACGGCAGTCTTGGTAGTCTCGAATACGTCGTCCACGGCAGTGAAGATACTCTGTGCATTGTTCCGGCGCTGTTCGACGCCAGCCTTATCGGGGGCACCACCGGCTTTCTCGATGATGTGGATGGCGATCACTTGATTGGGAGAATATGATCTGAGTGCTCGACAGGTCGTCCGAGCGTCCGTATCGCTCGCGACCGGCATGAGCACGCGCTCGGTGAGTGTCGCGTCCGTCGTCATTTCGCTTCCATCGGCGTTGACCTCACGATCACTGGGGGCCCCTCACACGTATCGGCGACGATTCGCCCGGATTGAACAGCGCGGGGGGATCCGCCGCTCCGAGAGGGACTGCTCATGAAACCCGGAATAGCCGATAACGCATAAAACAACGTTCTCTTTCTCGATACAGCAATATTGTACGGGTCGAAGTCAGTTTTACAGATTAGAGAACCGTGTATCAGTCAGGTCCTCAGTAGCGAGGCTACTAATACGATAGCCCTGTAACCCTGCTTAGAAAGCTTCTCTTACATATGCGGCGACTATCCACTCGTTCTAGGGTAGAACCCGACAATTATAATTTAGTTGGGATGCATTGAGGTAAAATTTCAATATGGGAAGCGAGTATGCACTAAAGAGTTGATCTACACTGGTCTCGCGGGGGTAGAACGACGGCTTCGTGTCTCACTCTCGTACTGCTTAGTTCGTCTCCCGGGCGGAGCGGATCCCTTCCGGACAGTCTGCCCGACACCCGATTGCTTGAGAAGTAGCGCCACCCCGTCCGAAAGCGTGGCCTCCGAAAGCGATGCCGACCTCAAAGCCGTCACCGACACCGCTGTCACACGGCCAACGGTACGTCGACGAGCAGCGCGAGGCCGTCGATGGCTTCGGACGGCGGGGGAACCCCGGGACGGCAGCACCCGATACCGAGACAGCACCGACCGCCGTAGAGAACGGAGACAAAACAAGCGAAGCCGTCGGGAAAACGGTACCGATCAGCGGTACCGTCAGGATCGCTCACCACGTCGACGAAGCGATCCTCAACACGACGCCGACACGGTGCTCGTGGGCTGGCGCAGCCAGTCCGCTACCGGGACGTTGTCGTCGGCAATCTCGTCGATACGGTCGCGACCGAGGCCACCTGCGACGTACTCGTCGAACGGATCGAGGGGCCACGACCTCACTCTGGTCGGCGCTACCCACGAGAGAGTACTCCGGCGATTCGTCTTCGGGACGGTCCCCGAGGAAGTCGGGCGGCGGGCGGAGAACACGGTCACTATGCCGAAACGCGACCTCGGAATCACCTCGCGGCTGCGTCGCCGGTTCGGACGAGGATAGGGTCGCTCCCGCGTTTGCAAAGCTCCACAAGGGAGGTTCTACACCGAAGCGACCTGCTGTTGTCCTTCGGACGAAAGAAGGGAGAGTGGCGTAGAAACGCAGGCAGGAGTGATCGAAGGACCGCAAAGGCTCGTCAGTCGACGTGCTGGCGGATGAGGCGGGCACAACCGCGTCGGAGGCGCTCGGAGACGGCCTGATCGGAGATCTCGAGCTCGGCGGCGAGGTCCGCGAGGCACGTCCCTCGGGGCAGGTCGAAATAGCCCCGGTCGGCAGCCAAACGCAGGGCTTCGCGCTGACAGTCAGTGAGGCCATCGCCGACTCCCTCCTCCCGGCCCTCCGCATCACAGAGCCGATGCAGCCTGAAACAGAGACCCTTGGTTTCACAGAAGTCCCGGAACGCGCTCAAGGTCTCCCGGTCGGGAAAGCGCATCCGCGCGCGCCAGTGCCCGTCGAAATACCGCATCGCGAGGCGGGCAGCCCCCAACTCGACCCAGACCGGCGCGGTGACGACCGGTGCCGCGCCGGTGAGAGTCATCCGGTAGAGGCGCTCGCCGCCGTGATCGCCCAACCGCTTCGCGTCCGAGACGGTCCCGTCGGCCGCGAGCCCGTCCTCGAAGCGGTCGAGTTCCCCGGCGGTCGCTCGCGCCCACATGAACACGACGGCGGTCTCCGAACCGGTCGTGAACTCCCGCTCGAGATCGAGCTCGACCTCGGGAACCGCCTCGATCGCCCCGGCACACGCCAGCCGATCGGTGTCGAGGTCGATCTCGGCGATGACGCTCATGACTGAACTACACCGAAGCGAGTCAAAACGCTTGGGGGTATATCGATAGGTTCCGAACCGGTTTCGGTTGCGTGTCCGCGCTGTCGTGACGAGTACCGGTTCGACCGGAAGGTCGGCCGCAGGGACGATCTCAGTCGGCCGTCGGGGCCGCTTTCGCCGCGCTCATCGCGAGCACGTCGTCGAAAAACGACAGCGAGTCATGCGGCCCGGGGTGGGCCTCGGGATGATACTGGCGGGTAAGAACCGAGAGCTCGGCGCTGGCGAGGCCCTCGGCGGTGTCGTCGTTGACATTGCGCTGGGTAACGGCCAGATCGCCGGGATCGGCGACGCTGTAGCCGTGGTTCTGGGTCGTCATCACGACGCGGCCGCTATCGAGATCGCGCACCGGCTGGTTAACCCCGCGGTGGCCGAAGCGCATCTTCTCGGTACTTCCGCCGAGCGCGCTTGCGACGATCTGCTGGCCGAGACAGATCCCCGCGATCGGTAGCTCCCCACAAAGCTCTTCGATGACTCTTTTCGCGGCTCCATAGGTCTCGGGATCGCCCGGCCCGTTCGAGACGAACAGCACGTCGGGATCGGTCGCCGAGACCGCCGCGGGCGTCGCATCGTAGGGTAAGACCTCTACGACCGCGTTTCGAGCGAGAAGCGAGTCGAGGATCGACGCTTTCGCACCGCAGTCGAGCAGGGAAACGCGGGGGCCGGAACCATCGGCATTCAGGGTGTAGGGATCGGCGACGGAGACCCGTGCACCGATATCGGTGTGGGCGCTCATGGGTTCACACCTGTCGAGTTCCTCCAGTGCGGTCTCGGGGGTGGCCTCGGGCCCGGCGGCGATGCCACAGCCCATTGCGCCCTCTTCCCTGATGGCGGTCACCAGATCGCGGGTATCGAGGCGATCGACGGCGGGCACCGCCTCGCTCGCGAGCCAGTCGGCGACGTCTTCGGTGAGTTCGCGGGCGATCGCCGCCCGGGGCTGGACCCGATCGGACTCGAAACGTTCGGATCGCACCCCATAGTTCCCGATCAGCGGGTAGGAGAAGGTAAGGACCTGCTCGGCATATGAGGGGTCGGTGAGGCTCTCCTCGTAGCCGGTATACGCGGTCGTGAACACGGCTTCCCCCCGAGTACGCCCCGGCGCGCGCGCCCGCCCCTCGATCACCCGTTCGCCCTCGATGGCCACGTAGGCCTCTGTCATTACGAAGACCGTACGGTTGCACCTATTATAAACGTTGCTTTCGAAGCGAGATTACGAATTTCGTAGCCAGCCCGCAACCGACAAGTGGGCAGCAGGTGTAGTTCAGGTCCTCCATGGACGACCTCGATCGCGCTATCTTGGACGCGCTCCGTCGGGACGCCCGGACCCCCTACACCGAGATCGCCGACCGGGTCGGGACCTCGGAGGGCACCGTTCGTAATCGGGTCGATCGCATGAGCGAGGACGGCGTCATCGAACGGTTCACGATCGCCACTCGGACAGGCAATATCAAGGCGATGATCGAGGCGAGCGTCGACGTCGCGGTCGATACCTCGGCGGTCGCCGAGCGGATGGCAGAGTGGCCCGAGGTCGATTTCGTCTGGCAGGTCTCGGGCCGTGAGGACGTCGTGCTCGTGGTCGACGCCGCCGACACTCAAGGGGTGAACGACCTCATCAGCCAGGCCCGGGAGATGGAAGAGATCGTAAGCACCGAGACCCGACTGATCTTAGACGAGCAGTTGGGATAGGCGTCGGCGGTGTGGCTGAGCGCTGACGGCTCGGCCGGGCGACTACGAGCCGGAGGAAACCAGCGCTCCGGGCCGGACGAGAAGCCAGAGCGCGAGGGCAGCGAGCGGGAGCAGGCCGATCACGCCTGTCGGTGCCGGACCGAGCAACGAACTCGGACTCCCCTGTGCGAACAGGAGACCGATCCCGGCATTAGCGTTGATCGCGGCGTGACCGATGACGGCCGGCCAGACGCTGTGAGTGTGGATCGTCACCCATCCCAGAACCACGCCGAAGACGACGGCAACGAGTACCATCACGACGGCACCGGCTACCGGCGCGTCGGGGTAGTTGTAGCCCATTAGGATCACCGGCCAGTGCCAGATGCCCCAGATCGCCCCGGTGAGGAGGACGGCTCGTCGGCCGCCGAGGGGCATGAGTTTCGGCTGGAGGTACGCCCGCCAGCCGAACTCCTCGCCGAAGGTGAGAAGACAGTTGATCGCCGTTCCGATCGTGAGGACACTGACTGCCTGGAGGACGACGAGCGTCCATGGGTCGAGCGCCGACGAACCACCGGCAGCTCCCGTCGCTCCCGGAAACTGGGTTACGGCGCTCGACGAGGGGTCGAAGTACTCCGGAAAGAACGCGAAAAAGAGCGCCGTACCGAGGTAGATCAACGCGATCGGAAGGAGCCACGCGATGGCCCACCAGCGCCAGTCGCGACGGAAGCGCGGCCGGAGACCGAGGTCGGCGCGGCCCTCGCCGGTGACGATCCTGGTACAGACGTTCGCGAGCGCAGGGCCGAACATATAGCCGATCGCGACGAGCGGTGCCCACAGCGGGACACCGGGTAGTACGGAAGGGCTCTCGGGCCCGATTCCGCCGGTCGCGTAGACGATCGCCCCGATCGCCCACGAGATGCCGAACGCGAACGCGACGAACAGGAGTACGCGCCGCGCCTCCAGGCCGGCGTCTTCGAACGCCGTCGTTTTCGGTGCCCACAGGGCCTCCGAGCTATCCGAGTCCGACGTTCCCATACAAGGTGTCGCTCGAACTCCCGTATGTATTTTCTCCCTATCACATCGCGAAGGGAGCTATCGATACCGGCACGGAGTCGAAGGGGGTTTCACCGGGCTCTACGAGTGACTACATATGAGTACACCGGACGCCACGGGAGCCGAGGAGGTCGAGGGGGCGGCGACCGGCGAAACGGAGGCAGGATCAAGCGGGCGCGAGCAGGTCGTCGCCGTCGACACAGCGGACGAACGACAGGGCCTCGTCGATCGCCTCGACGCCCACACCGGCGAGGGAGTTCGCCATCGGGCCTTTACCGTCCTCGTCTACGACGAGAAAGGACGGATCTTACTCGCCCGCCGGAGTCCCGAGAAGCGACTGTGGGACACCCATTGGGACGGCACCGTCGCCTCCCATCCCGCACCCGGTCAGAGCCAGGTCGACGGGACCCGCCAACGACTGGAGGAGGAACTCGGTATCACGCCCGATCAGTACGACGACCTCCGGGAGACGGACGTCTTCGAGTACAAGCGCTTCTACCTCAACGAAGGCCTCGAATACGAGGTCTGTACGGTCCTCAAACTCACGCTCTCGGACACCACGACCGAGCCCGACCCTGCGGAGGTCGCCGGCCTCCTGTGGGTCTCCTACGAGGACCTGTACGAACACCCGAAACGCTACCGACAGCTACGGCTCTGTCCGTGGTTCGAGATCGCGATGCGTCGGGACCACGCCGAGGAGCCGTCGTAACTACCATACCGACGAAGCGGTAATCGACCGAGCAGTACCCGGTTAGCTCCTATACGACGTCTTTTCTCACTGGCTGCCGTCTCGTTGGCATGGACCCGGAGATCTACGACGACCTCGCCGGCCAGGTCGCACTCCTGACGGGCGCGACCCGCGGTATCGGGCGGGGGATCGCGAGCGGACTCGCCGAGCGCGGTCGGCTCGACGTCCTCGTGCACCGGGCGGGACTACGTCCCGCTGCCTCTCGCGGGCATCTGCCCGTGAGAGCAACGCCGGCATCGGCGGGCCGAGCGACCCGCTCGACGAAGCACCGATCGAGGGTATCGACGTTACCCTAAGCACGAACCTCCGGGGGCCGGCGCTGCTGTCGAGAGCCGCCCTGTCCTTGCTGTTGGAGCGAGAAGGCAGCCGTGTGGTGAACGTATCCAGTGGAATGAGCGCGCTAACCGAGGCAATGAGCGGGGGCTCACCTGCCTACCGCATCCCGAAGGCCGGTCTCAACGGGCTGACCGTCTATTTGCAGGGTGGATATGGGGACCAGGGCTTGATCGCCAACGCGGCTTCCCCGGGGTGGGTCAGCACCGACATGAGTGGCCCGGAGGCACCGAGGGATCCCGTCGAAGGAGCGGACACGCCGATCCGGCTCGCTCGCTTCGCGCCCGGAGGCCCCGGCGGTCGGTTCTGGCGCGACCGAGAGGGTATCGACTGGTAAGCGGCCGTCACCACAGTGGGGACCCCGCCGCCCGGTAGTACTCGGACTACGGTGTCCCGTCCCCGGACTCGTATCCGAAGGTTGACCCTACCGGACCCTCAACACCCCAATAATGAGTCCACAGGAGGTCTCGCGCCGGCAGGCCTGGGTGATGGCCGCCCGACCCCAGACCTTACCGGCAGGTGCCGCGCCGGTGATCGTCGGCGTCGGCCTCGCGATCGGCTTCGGAGTGCTTGCTCCCTTGCCGGCACTCGCGGCGCTGTTGGGAGCCTTATGTATCCAGATCGGGACGAACTTCGCGAACGACTACTACGACGCCGTCCGAGGGACCGACACCGAGGAGCGTGAAGGCTTTACCCGGGTGACCGCCGGCGGGCTGATCGCCCCCGAGGAAGTCAAGCGGGCAATGTACGGGGCCTTCGCGCTCGCGATCGGCGTCGGGACGTATCTCGTGTACGTCGGCGGCGCCCCGATCCTCCTGGTCGGCCTCGCGAGCGTGCTCAGCGGTCTCGCCTATACCGGCGGGCCCTATCCCTTCGGTTACTACGGGTTAGGCGATCCCTTCGTCTTCGTCTTTTTCGGTGTGGTGGCCGTTTCCGGGACCTACTACGTGCAGGCAGCGGCGCTCACGAGCGTCGAGCCAGTCCCGCTCTGGCTGCCCCCCGATACGTTACCGCTTGCGACAATCGTCGCGAGCCTTCCGATCGCAGGGTTGAGTACCTGCATTCTCGTCGTGAACAACGTACGGGACTTAGAGACCGACCGGCAGGCGAGCAAGCGAACGCTCGCGGTCCTCTTAGGGTATACCTGGAGCCGTATCGAATTTCTGGCACTCGTCG
The DNA here is from genome assembly GCA_003021725.1 of Halobacteriales archaeon QH_8_64_26. Classification (GTDB taxonomy): domain Archaea; phylum Halobacteriota; class Halobacteria; order Halobacteriales; family Halococcaceae; genus PXQR01. Next base: position 12,235 of record PXRA01000015.1, on the reverse strand, counting down.
GGATGGCCTACGTGATTCCCTTCGTCCTGCTTGCCGACCCGCGCTTCGGGTTCGGAGTGCTTCTCCCGGTCCTCACGTTTCCCTACGCCGTTGGCGTCTCACAGGTCGTCCTGACCGAAACGAGCGGCGAGGCACTGAACCCCGCACTCGAACGCGTCGGAAAGCTGCTCGCGGGCTATGCCGTACTGTTCGCGGGCGGACTGGCGGTGTGAACCTCATGTCGATCGAACTCGCTCCGTTCTCGCTGTCGCTCGCTCGTCCCCTCGAAACCGCCCGCGGCCCGATTGAGGCTCGCGAGGGATTCCTCGTTGCCATCGAGAGTGAGGATGGACTCGGTATCGGCGAGGCGACGCCGCTTCCGGGCTGGACGGAATCGCTCGAAACGTGTGAGCAGGCACTAACGCAGGCGGCCGACGCGTATCGAGGTAAAGTGACGAGTGCCGACCGGCGAGCAGCCCAACGAGCGGGGCTCGGCACGCTTGATGCGAGCGAGACCCCCGCCGCCCGCCACGGGTTCACAATGGCGCTCGCGGATTTCGAGGCACGGGAGAACGAGGAGCCACTCTACCGATATCTCGGCGGCGATCGAGAGGTCGAACGCGTGCCGGTCAACGCGACGATCGGCGACGGATCGCCCGAAGAGGGTGCCAGCGCGGCCGCGAGCGCGATCGAAGAGGGGTTTCGCTGCCTGAAAGTGAAAGTCGGCGCTCGATCGATCGAAGAAGACGTCGCACGGCTACGGGCGATCGGCGAGGAAGTGCGGGAAGAAGACGATGTCGGGATACGTGCGGACGCGAACGGAGCCTGGTCACGAGAGGAGACACGACGGGCGCTCGGGACCTTCGAGGAAGTACTCGGCGATCGGGTCGCGTACATCGAACAGCCCCTGTCGGCGAGCGATCTCGCGGGTCACGCCACGTTCCGTGAGGACAGTAGTACGAAAGTCGCCCTGGATGAGTCGCTCGCGGAGCACGCCCCCGAAACGGTGCTCGAACGGGACGCGGCCGACGTCCTGATCTGTAAGCCGATGGCACTCGGCGGGCTCGATCGGACCCGAGAGGTAGCGCACCGGGCGCGAGCGGCGGGCGTCGAACCGGTAGTGACGACGACGATCGACGGGGCGATCGCGCGGGCGGGGGGGACCTGGTAGGAACCGACCGGGCACCGATAACGAACGGTTACGCCCGGGTTCCATCGAGCCCCGGAACGGTCACGGCGGCGGCCACGCGGGAAGCGCTCGACGGATCCACCGACTGATCGGTTCCTCGGCGACCGGACACGGCTACTCCTGGCCAGGCGGTCGACGAACGCTCACGCGGCCGTCGCCGTAGATCAACACGACGTGGCCGACGTACTGGAAGCGCAGGCAGGTCTCGGGGGACGGATGGCCGTTCGGTCCGTGGACGAACAGGTCGTCGAGCGCGTCGAGATCGAGACGGACGGCCTCGCGGAGCGGAGGTAGTTCGAGGGGGTCCTGATCGGTCACACAGGCAATGGCTTTGATGATCGTGACCGTGATCGGCTCCCGACCGTCGATATCGTGATGTGCGCGGTGGATCTCCCGACCGGCCCCGGACCGCTCCTGGGGGTTGGGCTCGCTCATCGCGCCGGCGCTCCCGACGAGCGCCACGGACCCCTCGCCGTTCTCCTGGGAATCCGGCCGGCGGACCGCCAGGGGGCTCGCGCGTCGTGCGGTCGTGGTCGTGTATCGATTCGCCGTCGCCGTATCGAGCGTGCCGCCAGCGTGTGTCCCCTTCGGTCCCGTATTCGATCGCATCGAAAGGCCCCCTCCCGCCACGGTGCTGGGGCGCTGGGTCCTATGTCGGCTATCATACGGGCATCTATCACGGCCTTGCAGTATCGGCGATTAGTTATATACACGCTATAGATCCGGGTATCGAAGTAGGCGAGCGTCGTCTTCGATGGAGCAGGCGTCCCCGGTTGGAAGCGACGTGGAAGGGGAGGTATCGTGGTGACCGCGTTCCGAGGGCGGTCTGCGTCGCATGCAGGCGGGCGCTTCGCTCGGCTATGGGAAAACTGATTGGGGGAAGGGAGCGCGTGGAAACGGTCAATGGGTTCGAGGACCTTCGGCGAGCGATGGTTGACTGGCTGGCCGATCGCGCACCTGTCTCGCCCGAGGCGACGGCACTGATCGACGCGGCGTCGGGCGAGCGTCTGAGCTACGCCGATCTCGACGAGCGTGTGGAGGCTCTGGCGGCGGGGCTAGCGACGGTCGGTATCGGCCGGGGCGATCACGTCGGGATGGTGCTCGGAGCGAAGCCGAGAACCGTCGCGCTCGTCCACGCGATCGCACGCCGCGGGGCGGTACTGGTCCCTCTCTCCGCCCGGCTGACCGCGGGCGAGATCGAAACGCGGGTCCGGCGAGCCGACTGCGAGGGACTGATTTATGGGCGGAGTACCGAAGCCGCCGCGAGCGCGATCGAGGAAGACACCCAGGTCGTCCCGATCGATCGACTCGATAGGAGGGGGAGAGATGCGATCGGGAGCCGGGAGACCGATCCGACCGAGGAGGGCGGACGAACCGACGACGGCGTGGCGAGTGCCCGACGGAGGACGACCGGAAGCGGATCGGTCGAGAGCGAGTCGACCGGCTTCGAGGAGCCACTGGTACTGTTGTTTACCTCCGGGACGACCGGCCACCCGAAGGCCGTCGTGCTGACGGCGGGCAACGTGCTCGCGAGCGCGGCTGGCTCAGCCGTGCGGCTAGGGACGCTGCCCGACGACCGGTGGTTGCTGGCGCTCCCGCCGAGCGGGATGGGGGGGCTCGCGCCGGTCTACCGCACGGTGCTGTACGGAAGCGCGCTCGTTCTTCAGCGGGAGTTCGACGCCCGCAGGACGCTCGAGACGCTTTCCGAACGGAAGTGTACGCTGATCTCGCTCGTCCCGACGATGCTTTCCCGAATGGTAGATGTCGCCGAGAACGGGGGCGATGGGGACCCAGGTAGGGTAGGGAAGGGGTTCCCGGACTCGCTGCGGTGCGTGCTTCTGGGGGGAGCGCCCGCCTCCCGGGAGTTGATCGAGCGCTGTCGGGCGGCGGACGTGCCGGTCTTCCCGACCTACGGGATGACCGAGACGGCCTCGCAGGTCGCGACCGCCCGCCCTGAGGAGGCGTTCGCTCAGCCCGGAACCGTCGGCCGACCACTTCTAAGGACGCGGGTGCAGGCCGTCGGGAACGGCGAACCCCTCGAGGCGGGCGAGCGGGGCGAGCTAGTAATCAGCGGGCCGACGGTCACACCGGGGTACTACGACGACCCCGAGGCGAACGAGGAGGCCTTCTCCGAGGCGGGCTTTCACACCGGGGATCTGGGCTACGTCGATGACGACGGCCGGGTGTGGGTCACGGGACGGCTCGACGACCGGATCCTCACTGGCGGGCAAACCGTCGATCCCCGGGAGGTAAGCGACGTGCTCCGCGAGCATCCGGCCGTCAACGAGGCGGCAGTCGTGGGACTGGCGAGCGAACAGTGGGGCGAGGAAGTCGGGGCGGCCCTCGTCCCCGAGAGGAACACGGCAAACGTCGAGAGCGCGGTCGCGGAAGGTGAGATCGAGGCGTTCTGTCGCGAGCGCCTCGCGAACTACAAGCTCCCCCGGACGATCGCGGTCGTCGATCGGCTCCCACGGACGGCCTCGGGAACGGTAAACAGGGTCGCATTGAGAGAACGGCTTCAGGAGGTCGGGATCGACTGACCCCGGCGGAGCCGAGACGGAAAGAGGGCGATCGACCGACTGAGAGGGGGCCTCGAAGCCGGGACGGAAAGCCTGGCCATCGAACCTGAACCAAGCTTAAGCCGAACAGGAGGCCTGTCGCTCGCGGCCAACGGAGCGAGTACGCACGCAGTAGCGGACGCCTACGCGATCGATTCGGGCTCCTCGATGGTCGGTGCCGCCGATGGGCCGATCGTAGGAACAACGACGTAGGAACAGGCTACGCCGGAACGAAGCGGATGGATCGGTGGCTATCGCCGGCGGCCGGAGCCGACGATCATACCTCGATAGAACGAGCGGAAACCGGGCCGAAAGGCAGCTTTAAACTGGCGGCGACGCCTCGTGTGGGTATGAGCACGGCACTCTCCGAGGAGGAGCTCGCAGAGGACGAGCGCGCTGGCCTCGCGCTCGTTCGGGAGTCCGGTGGGATCCACCAGAGCGACTTCTGGAAGGAACTCGACGTGAACTCCCGAAAGGGCAGCCGGATCGTCGAATCGCTCGTCGAGAAGGGCTTCGTCGAGCGCGAGGACACCATTTATAACGGCCACAACACGTTCTACATTACCCCGCCCGCCCGCGACCGGGATTTCTCGCTTCTGCTCGCCGGTAACTCCCTCTCGCCGTTCATCGGTGACGACCTCACCCCACAGAGCGACTCCTTTTCGCAGTGGATCATGAACCTCGCCTACGAGGAGTACAACGACTTGTAAACTACCTCGTCCTACTCGCTCCCGTTCGCCGCTCGTTAGTCGAGTGTGCCGGTTATCCGGTCGTCGATGAGCGCGAGCTGTTCGGGGAGTTCGTCGAGGTATGGCTTAGTCCAGTTGCTGTAGTGCCAGGCTTTGTAGAAGTCGAATCGCGTCCCATCCATACGGCCAGTGGCCGGCTCGACGTTCGCCCGAAGATCGGTGATAGCTTCTGCTCTCGTCCGTCTCCGCTTGAAACGACGGACGGCTGTCTCGAAGGGGTCCCTCCCACAACAGATCACGTGATGTGTCGGTTCATCGAAGATCGATAGCCGATCACGGAGATCGTCGATATCGGAAGGGGACAACCGGACGTTCCCCACATCCGCCTCGCTCACAGTAGATGTGTCGGTCATGTATTAGCAAAGGGTGGAGGGAGTTCGCCGGACGGGTTCGTTCCTAGAAAGGCCACTCGTGGACCGGGCCGATCCCGGCGATCGTCGATGAAGCGGTTGAGTGCCGCCGGATCGTCCTCGGTTCGGTGGTCGTCGGGAAACCCCTCATTCCAGCTCGCGGTCGGGTCGCGGTCACGAACAGTATCGAGCGTCGCTGCGGTCGTCTCGCTCGATTTCGGAGCTTCGTTCGTCACGGGTGCAACACTCCTCATAGATATTTCAATTTACGGTTCCGTTTGTTCCGACTCGGGAGCCGATGTCGACAGCAAGCCGGGGCTGTTATTCGAGTGCGCTCCCTACTCGAATTACGGTCTCTTCGTCGAACGCGCCGCCGATGAACTGTACGCCGACCGGCGGGGCTTCGTCCCCGCCACCGGTGGTGCTCGCGTCGTCGCCGTCGTAGTCGCTCCCAGGGGTCCCAACAGCCGGCACGGAGATCGCCGGTAGGTTCGCGAGATTGACCGGGACGGTGTTGGCGTCCATGAGATAGAGCTGAAGGGGATCGTCGATCCGCTCGCCGATCTCCGGGGGGACGACCGGCATCGTCGGCGAGGCTAAGACGTCCACGTCCTCGAAGGCGGCGTCGAAGTCGCGTTTCACCCATGCGCGAGCGTCCTGGGCCTTCGCGTAGTACTTGTCGTGATAGCCCGCCGAGAGCGCGTACGTTCCGAGGAGTATGCGGCGCTTGACTTCCTCGCCGAAGCCCGCCTCGCGGACGCGAGCGTAGGCCTCGTTCCAGTCGCCCGCCTCGCCGTCGTTGCCGCCGCTGTTTTCGCTTCCCTCAACGGCGGCCCCTCCGAGGCCATACCGCACGCCGTCGAAGCGCGCGAGATTCGACGAGGCCTCGCCCATCGCGATCACGTAGTAGGCGGCCAGTGCGTGTTCGATCGACTCTAAGGAGACGTCCTCGGCTGTCGCGCCCCGCGCTTCGAGGACATCGATCGAGTCCTCGAAGGCTTCGACTACCTGCTCGTCGCTTCCCTCGAGGAGATCGGTAAGGACGCCGATCGTCGTCCCCTCGACGTCGCCGGTCGCGGCCGCGGCGTACGACCCATCCGGGCCGGTTGCGGTATCGTCTTGCTCGGTGGTACCGTGGTCGCCGGCCGCCCGCGTGGTCGCGTCCCGATCGTCCGGACCCGCGATGGCGTCGAGGACGGTACCGACGCCCTCGGCCGTCGGTGCGATCGGGCCGATCTGTTCCAAGCTATTCGCATACGCGACCAGTCCGTACCGGGAGACCAGCCCGTAGGTGGGTTTGAGTCCAACGACGCCACAAAAGGCCGCTGGGTTCCTGATCGACCCGCCGGTATCGGAGCCAAGCGCCGCGTCGGCGAGGTCGGCGGCGACTGCGGCCGCAGACCCACCGGAAGATCCACCGGCGACCCGGCCCGGGGCGCGGGGGTTTTCCGTAGGGCCGAAATGCGAGGTCTCGGTCGTCCCGCCCATCCCGAACTCGTCCATGTTGGTCTTCCCGACGATCGTCGCGCCCGAGTTCTGTAAGCGCTCGACGACGGTCGCGTCGTACGGCGGGACGTAGTCGGCGAGCATCGCCGATCCGCAGGTCGTCCGTACCCCCTCGGTCGAGATGTTGTCCTTGAGCGCGACGCTGACCCCCGAAAGCGGCCCGTCCGCCGAGCTTTCGATTACCTCGCGAGTGAGAAAGGCTCCGTACTCGTCGTCGGGTTCAGTGGGGTAGTCCCCATCGGCATCGGTCGCGGCACTGGAGCGCTCGCTCGCCATCAGGACACCCGCGGGCCCTTGAAGTACCCGTCCTCGGTCTCGGGGGCGTTCCGGAGCGCTTCCTCCTGGCTCAATCCATCGCGGACCTCGTCGGCCCGCAGGACGTTCGTGAGATCGGGCTCGGCGTCGGTTTCGGGCACTTCGTCTAGAGTCTCGAAGTGCTCGAGGATCGCCACGAACTGCTCGGCGAAGCGCTCGCTTTCGTCCGCCGCGACGTCGACCCGCGCGAGGCCGGCGACGTGGCGAACGTCCGCGGCCGTGACGCCCTCTTCGGTCACGCTCTCCTCGTCCGTGCGTTCCTCGCTCATAGGCGGGAAAGCGGCGGATCGGGGCTAAGCGTTTCGATGGGGAGAAGGAGGTGCTCCCGACGATCCGAGCGCGACTCGGTGCGTACCGGTTCGATCGCTATCGGAGCAAGGAGGGGTCGAGCCCCTCGGTTTCGGCTGCCGTTCTCGCGACTAGATTGATGTCGGCTCGATCACAGCAGTTCACACGGTTCACGGGGCGCAAGCATATGAGGCGACTTACCAGACGGTCGGCACTGCAAATCCTCGGCGCGACGGCGGCGGGTGGCGTCCTTTCCGGGAGAGCGCTCGCGGCGAGGGAGACCGAGTCCGGATCGTTCACGACCGAACACTACGGGTTTCGGACCTACGAACGGTACGTCCCGAGCGGCTACGATGGTAGCCCGGTGCCACTGGTAGTCATGCTCCATGGCTGTGGCCAGACACCCTCGACGTTCGCGGCCGCGACGCGGATGAACGCGCTCGCCGAACGCGAGGACTTTCTCGTGATCTACCCCGATCAGACGACCCTCGCGAACCCCACCCAGTGTTGGGAGTGGTTCGAACCCGAGAACCAACGGCGCGGAGCGGGCGAACCGGCGGCGATCGCCGGGATGACCAGAGAGGTGCGCTCGAACTTCGCGATCGACGATTCGGCGGTCTACCTCGCGGGGTTTTCGGCCGGCGGGGCGATGGCACCGATCATGGCGGCGGCCTACCCCGAGATCTATGCGGCTGTCGGCGTCCACTCGGGTCTCGAGTACGACGCGGCCAACAGCGCCCTCGGCGCACCGGCGGCGATGAGTTTCGGCGGTCCCGACCCCCAGGAACAGGGCGAAGAAGCCTACGAGGAGATGGGCGAGCGAGCGGGGGTCGTCCGGACGGTCGTTTTCCACGGCGAAGATGATTACACCATCGATCCGATCAACGGCGATCAGGCCACCGCACAAGCCATCCGGACGAACGACCTCGCGACCGACAGCACGGACGAGGAGTTCGATACCGTCCCCGAGACGGTCCGGAGGGAGCGGTCGTCGGGCCATCGCTACACCGTCAGGGAGTTCGCCGGCGGAGACGGGGACGTTCTCGTCGCGAAGTACGCGATCGAGGGGATGGGCCATACCTGGGCTGGCGGTGCGCCCGGCAGCTTCTACACCGAGCCCGACGCGCCGGACGCGAGCCGACTCGTGTGGGATTTCTTCGTCGGCGGGAGCGAGGACTGACCGCCGGCCGGCCCTCTGACTTTCCGGTCCGCTTCGGAAAATCGAAACCGACCGCCGGTGTGGATAGGGTATGGAGACGACACGCCATCCCGTCGCGACGGTCTACGTCGTGCACGAGGGAGCGACGCTACTACACGAGCACGAGAAACTGGGACTATGGCTCCCGCCGGGCGGCCATGTCGATCGCGACGAACTCCCCCACGAGGCGGCACTACGCGAGACGAGAGAGGAGACCGGACTGGAGGTCTCGCTGCTCGCCGACTCCACCGATCCCGCCGGCCCCGAAAGCGATACTGTGAAGCCGCTGCCCGAGCCCCAGCAGCTCCTCTTGGAGGACATCGATGTCCACGCGGACGGCCGCGTGGCCCACCAGCACGTCGACTCGGTCTTTTATCGCGCGGCCGAGACCCGAGCGATCGACCCGGCACCCGGCGAGGCACCGGCCGATGCCTGGGAGTGGGTCAGGAAAGCACAGTTGCGCGGGAACCCGGATCGATACGAACCGGACGTGATCGAACTGGGCACCGAGGCGATCGATCGCATCGGTCGAACTGACACGTAGTGCTGCGCCAGCGACGGTCGGGAACACGGGCGAGCGACGAGCCGAGAGACGAGAAGGGGAGGAGTGGGGAGGAGTGGGGAGGGCCCGAGCGGTCGTGGTTCAGAGCAACTCGGCGGCCCGGCGTCGCAGCCGCCGTTTGACGCCGCCGCCCGCCTGCCGAAAGCTGATCCGCCAGGGAGTGCGCTTGCCGAGCACCCGCGTTCTGCCCTCCCGGATCGCCTCCAGGACGGCGTCGGCCGAGCGCTCGGCGGCATCGATCTCGGTCACCGCCTGGCCGATCATCTCGGAGATATGCGCGTCGCTGCCGGCGGTCATCGGCAGGCCCCGGACGCGTGCGAAACGTTCGGCCTGGCGATTGGATCGGCCGGTGAGCAGTCGGGAGTTGTAGATTTCGATCGCGTCGGCGCTCGCGAGGGCACTCCGAGAGATGTGGGGCGCGACGCCGTGTCGGGAACGCTGGAAGGGATGGGGAATAACGGTGATGGCCCCCTGCTCGCGGATCCGGGCAAGCGTCTCCTCGAAGGACAGGCCGGCCGGGACGTGCTCGCGGACGCCGATGGCGAGCACGTGGCCCGCAGCGGTGGTGACCTCCATGCCGGGGATGCCGACGAGACCATAGGAGGAGGCCAACTCGGCGGCTTCGATGCTCGCGTCCAGCACGTCGTGGTCGGTGATCGCAAGCGCGTCGAGGCCGATACCCGCGGCCTGTTCGAGCAGGAGTTCGATCTCGTCGCGGCCGTCGTGTGAGAGCGCGGAGTGACAGTGGAGCTCGGCCGAAAGCACGTCCGATCTTTCGCGCCGGCTGGCAAAAGCCCCCCGGTACCGTTCTCGGGAGGCGAAAGCAGCTGACCCAGAGGCCTTCGAAGAGCGCCGCTCCCGGTCGGTGAGCGAGCGACCGATGGAAAGCGCTTTGCTCGGGCAGGCGGATTCCCACACACGATCGAATGGCTCTCTCGAACGCCGATCACGAACGCATCACGAGCGAACTCGGCCGCGAGCCGACGCCGACCGAGGCCGCACTCTTCGAGAACCTCTGGAGCGAGCACTGCGCGTATCGCTCCTCGCGGCTCCTGCTCTCGGCGTTCGATTCGAGCGGCGAACAGGTTATTCTCGGCCCGGGCGACGACGCGGCGGTGGTCGCTTTGCCGACGAACGGCGAGGAAGGGGCTGGCCGGGACGGCGAGAGCGCCAGTGGCTCGGAACACGACCCGGAGTGGTATCTCACGCTCGGGATCGAGAGCCACAACCATCCCTCCTACGTCGATCCCTACGACGGCGCGGCCACCGGTGTCGGTGGTATCGTGCGCGATACGCTCTCGATGGGCGCGTACCCGATCGCTCTCGCCGATTGTCTGTACTTCGGCGAGTTCGAACGCGAGCACTCGAAGTACCTCCTCGACGGCATCGTCGAGGGGATTTCGGACTACGCCAACGCCATCGGCGTGCCCACCGTCACCGGCAGCGTCACCTTCCACCCGGATTTCGAGGGTAATCCATTGGTGAACGTCGCCTGTGTGGGATTGCTGCCCGCCGACCGGCTCCTCACCGCCGTCGCCCAGCAGGCGGGTAATCGCCTCGTCCTTCTCGGCAATGCCACCGGGCGGGACGGACTCGGCGGCGCGAGTTTCGCGAGCGAGGACCTGGGAGCCGAGGCCGCGACCGAGGACCGCCCGGCCGTCCAGGTCGGCGATCCATACACCGAGAAGCTGCTGATCGAGGCCAACGAGGCGCTCTGTTCGGAGGGACTGATCGAGTCCGCCCGCGATCTCGGAGCGGCGGGTCTGGGCGGGGCCTCTTCCGAACTGGTCGCGAAAGGCGGTCTCGGTGCGGAGATCGATCTCGGGGCAGTCCACCAACGCGAGCCCGATATGCACCCGACCGAGATCCTGCTGGCCGAGTCCCAGGAACGGATGTGCTATGAGGTCGCCCCGGAGAACGTCGGTCGGGTGCGGGAACTCGCCGAGCGGTTCGAACTCGGCTGTTCGGTTATCGGCGAGGTTACCGAGGGCCGGTACGTCTGTACGTACGAGGGCGAGGAGGTCGCTTCTCTCCCCGCGGAGTTCCTCGCGGAGGGCGCGCCGGCCTACGACCGGTCGAAAGGCACCAGCGATACCACCGAAGAAACCGAGCGGGAGCGGCCGGCAGCGTCGCTCGAAGACGCCTTCGAGACCGTCGTCGGGAGTCCGAACACGGCCAGCAAGGAGTGGGTCTATCGCCAGTACGATCAGGAGGTCGGCCTCCGAACCCGAAGGGGACCGGGCGACGACGCGGCGTTACTGGCCATGCGGGAAGCGAGCGGTCGGTCGTCGAGCGGGTCGTCGGGGGAGTCGGACGGTGCCCAAGGAGACGAGGAGAAACTCGATCTCGCGTTCGCGGCGGGTGCGGAGCCGAACTGGACGGGGTGTGCGCCCTACGAGGGAGCCCGGGCGATCGCACTCGAAGTCGCGACGAACCTCGCGGTAAAAGGCACAACGCCGCTCGCGGCGGTCGACTGTCTCAACGGCGCCAATCCGGAGAACCCCGAGGTCTTCGACGCGTTCGCCGCGAGCGTCTCGGGGCTCGTCGAGGCGTGCCGAGAACTCTCGATTCCCGTGGTCGGGGGCAACGTCTCGCTCTATAACGACTCGGCTACCGGCCCGATCCCGCCGACCCCGACGCTCGCGATGGTCGGCACGACAGCCCGGGGCGCTCCGCCCGCAGAACTCCAGGGTAAGGGGACCGTGATGATCGTCGGCGACCGGGCACTGGCCGGCGAGAACGAACCTCAGCTCGGCGGCTCGGAGTATCTCGCACGTGTCGGCGGCAGTGGCTCCTTCCCGGCACTACCGGAGGACCTCGCCGAACGAACCGACCTGCTAGCGGGACTCGCCCGCCGGGACGGAACGCTTGCGGCCCACGACGTGAGCCACGGGGGGCTTGCCGTGGCGCTCGCGGAGATGGTGAGCGAACGGGCGGGACTAACGGCGTCGATCGAAAGGGCGGACCGAGCGGAGGCGGAGGAGACGGGAGAGGCCACAGCGTTGCTCTTCGAGGAGACGCCAGGCCGTATGGTGATCGAGACCACCGAACCGGAGAGAGTGCGGGAGATCGCCGCCGGCCGCGCGCCGGTAGAGGAGATCGGCACGGCGACCGAGAAGGGACAGTTAGATCTCGCCGTCGGCGAGGAGGAGCTGTCCGTTTCGGCAGCGTCGATCGCGGAACTGCGGAACACGATCGCCGAAGAGTTCGATTGATCGACGGCGATCGACAGTGTCAGTACCGACACCGCCGGGTTCATGCCGGAGAGCAGGTGTTCGGTGGTGGCTTCCAGCCTCCGGGCAGTCCTCGGTAGTTATGCCAGCAGTAGCGGTAGCGCGAACGCGACGATCAGGCCAGCAGCGAGGACGGCGATCCCGACGCCGACCTGCCGGGTCGTGAAATCGCTCTGGGGGGCCGTCGAGCGCTGGCTGACGGGTTCGGTTCCGCCGTGGGTGTCGGTCTCGCCGGCATCCGCATCGGGATGGCTCTCGCGATCCTCGCGGTCGGTCTCGCCGACGGCACCGCTCTCGCCCTCGTCGGC
>PXRA01000014.1:7192-13655 GCA_003021725.1 Halobacteriales archaeon QH_8_64_26 | reverse complement strand
CGAGGCGGTGAGCGGCCGGGCGTCGGAGGAGTTCGTTCGAGACAGCACCGATTATACCGAGTGCGAGCGTGTTCTCGGACGACGGCGTGACGAGTTGGCGACGCGCGAGCGAATCGACCGGCTCCTGCTCGACATCGCGCGCGACCTCATCGGAGCGACTAACCGCGAAGCCATCGAGCGGTCGGTCTGTGAGCGTCTGGCCGGCTCGGAACTGTACGAATTCGCCTGGATCGGCGAGGGTGTGTTCGAGGGCGATGCGGTCGTCCCGCGGGCGCGAGCTGGCGACGACGCGGAATACGTAGAGGCGGTCGACGCCGAGAAACGGGCGATCAGCAGTGCAGTCGAACGAGCGTTGTACACTGGTGAGATGCAGGTCGTGACCGTCGACGACGCAGGCTTCGAACCGTGGCGGACGGATGCGATCGATTGTGACGGCCGGTCGGTCGTAGCAGTCCCGCTGGGATACGGCGAGACGGATTACGGCGTACTCGCCGTTCACGCGACCCGGCCGGACGCGTTCGACGGGCGCGAACAAGCCGCGTTCGAGCTGCTCGGCGAGATGGTCGGGTTCGCTATCAACGCTCTCGACGATCGACGACTGTTGCTCGCCGACGCGGTCACCGAACTCGAACTCCGGCTCGCCAGCGGTGACCAGTTCCTCGTCGATCACTCCGAGCGGTTCGATTGCGAACTCTCGGTGACGGGCTCGCTCGCTACCAAGTCCGGCGGCTGGTTGCTTTACGTGACCGTCAACGGGGCCCGACCCCAAGCCCTGCGTGACGCGGCCGTCGACGACGCCGCGATCGAGCGCGTCCGCGTCGTCCGCGACGCCTCCGAAGAGGGGCTCTTGGAGTACCGTCTCGACGGATCGTCTCTCCTCCAGGTCGTCGCCGAGGCCGGGGCCAAGCTCCGCGACGCCCACGCAGCTAGTGGTGTCGGCCGGGTCGTCGTCGAAGCACCCCGGGACACGGACATCCGCGGACTGATGTGGCGTCTCCAGCAGGGGTGTCCGCACGCGGAACTGCTCGCCAAGCACGAACGCAACCGATCGGTCGCGAAGGGAGCAGTGCCCTGCAGTCCGTTGGATCGCCTCACCGACCGTCAGCGGGAGACGCTCGAAGCCGCCTATCACGCGGGCTACTTCGGCTGGCCCCGCGAGAGCACCGCCGAGGAGGTCGCCGAATCGATGGAAATCAGTTCGCCGACGCTGCACCGACACCTCCGGCGCGCCGAGAAGCAACTCCTGAGCGCCTTCCTCGATCCGGCGGAGGACATAGGCCAGAGCCGCTAGCCGTCTAGCGTCGGGCTATAAGCGGGACGAGGGGTCTGGGAGTCGTTATGAGTTCTTCGAACTCGTCGGGAGGTAACGCATGACAGCGGACGACCGAACGGTACCACGGCCGACCGAGCACCGTCGAACGGTGACACAATCGACGATCGGCGACACTGGAGGGGTCCCTCATGCCACACTACGATAGCGGAGCCGCCGACAGAAGCCTTGGCGGGACGGTACTAACTCTCCCTGCGTGGCTCTTGCTACTGGGTGGTGGTATCGTGAGCATGGGTCTCGGTGTACTGATCGTATTCCTCCCGCCTCTCGTCGGCGCCCCGAGTCCGGCCTATCCGAACCCGACGAACGTCCTCGGGTTCGCGAGCCTGTTCGTAGCAACGGGCGCTGGATTGGCTTCGGGTGGTCTCCTCGTCGGCTTCGCCTTGATCGTCCGGATCGTCGCCGACCGCGTGAGGGGCCGCCGAGCGGTGGTGACACGCCCACAGCGCACACCGGAGGAGCGACCGTCGAGGACGGAAATCGAAAGCAGGGGCAGTGACGGTGATAGCGGATGATCCCGTTCGGGAGAGATCGGGAACGCGGGGTAACTACTGCTCAGCGTGCTCTCGCTCCACACGGGCGGGCGAAACGACGACCGACCCCGGCTCGAACACTACCGAGGTCCGATATCGAGCCGAGCCGTGTGCGATCGCGAGTAGTGACAGAGAGTCATCACGCTCGTCGCAGTTTCCGGAGCCGGCCGGATCGCTACCCGAGGACCGACGAACCATGCCAACACTAATCACGGACGCCGTTCAGCCGACGACCAGGACGATGCCATCGAACACCCACGCAATAATCGTCGCCGACGAACCGATATCGACTGACGTGCCGGATGGAGGCCCCGTTCCCTCGGGGAGGGCTAAACGATGACCGACACATCGGATGTGTACGAATTTACTGGCATCCACATCGACTACGATCCCCCGGGCTCGGGATCAGTCGAGCGGGTCACCGTGGAACTCCGGCTCGCTACGGAGACGGACGATGAACTCCCCGAACGGGTGAACCTCGGCTTCGCGGTGTCGGACGGCACGGCCGCGGTCGATAGCTTGAGGGCCGATCCCGAGGAGGCCAGCCCGGAGACCGTGGATCCGGTTCCGCTCGCTGCCCTGCTGGCAGTTCCTACCGCGGAGCGGGCGGTCGAATCGCTCGAACGAGTCGAAGAGGTTCGGGAGTTCGGCGATATGTTCGAAGACGTTTACGAGGGTGATCCGGACGCCATCCCGTCGTGCCCGCCGACGGAACCGGCGATTCTTCGGGTCAGTACCCGTGATTGATGGGGTATTTCCCCCCCTCCCCCACCCCAACCGTTGGCTACCCATCCCGCGACTGTGCAGCATCGATTCCTCGCGTTACTGCTTCGTCCGACGGCTCCAACTCGGTCTCCGCCGCGAGACGGCGTGCCGTTCCCGACCAGTCGTGCGCGGTCTCGGCTGCGCCGAGCGTCTCACAGGTCGTCCTCAGGCGCACAGCAGCGAGTAGCGCGTAGTAGCTCGCTCCGCTCTCCCGGGCAATCTCGACAACCTCCTCGTACCGGGCACGCGCCTGCCCCGGGGCGTCCCGCTCGTGAGCGAGGTCGCCGAGCATGACGAGAGACTTGATTTCGCCTTTACGATCGTTGATCTCGCGCTGCACCGAGAGAGCCTGCTGGAGGAGGTCCTCGGCCTCATCGAGCGCACCCTGCTCCCGTGTGAGGCGTCCGCGGGACGCGCGTCCGCGTGCCGTCGTCTGATCGTCCCCGATTTCGGTGGCGATATCGAGTCCGGTTCGAAGCCGTTCTTCGGCGGTTCCGAGATCGCCGCGCTCGCGGGCGACGTCACCCAGGCGGATGAGGCAGATCGCCTCGGCGTGCTTGTTTTCGACTTCTCGTGCGGTGTCGAGACCGGTCGTGAGTCGCTCCTCGGCATCGCTAAGCCGACCGCGTTTGCGAGCGATGCCGCCGAGATTGGCGTGACTCAACGCGCAGCCGTATTGATCGCCGAGCCGCCAGTTGATCGCCAGGCTCCGTTCGTGTCGATCCGTCGCCGTATCGAACCTGCCACGGAGTTCGGCGATATCCCCGAGGTTATTCAGACACTCGGCCCTGCCCAAGTCATGATCCAGTTCCTCGTGGATCGAGAGACTCCGAGTGTACCGATCCGTGGCCTCATCGAGATCACCACCGAGCCGCGCCACGGTGCCGAGGTTCGAGAGGCAGGACGCCTCGTTCCGACGGTCGCCAATCTCGCAAGCGAGTTGCAGGCACCGTTTGTAACACTTCGCGGCGGTACCGAGATCGCCTTGCCGCAGGACAGTCCCTCCTAAGTTATTGAGAACCGTCACCACATTGTACTCGTCTCCGTTCTTTCGATGTGCTTCGAGACTCCGATGGTAGTACGTCTCCGCTGTCTCGTACTCCCCGCGAGACATCGCGGTCGACCCGAGGTAGCCGAGCGTCTCCGCCTCACCTTGCCGGTCGCCGAGTTTCCGATAGATCGCCAAGCTTCGGGAGTGGTACTCCCCGGCGGTATCGAGGTCCCCGCTTCTCCGAGCGACGATCCCGAGGTGCTTCAGGCTCGCCGCGATCCCCCGCGGATCGTCGCGCTCGCGATACAATTCTAAGGCCGTCATGAGTCGTTCCTCGGCGGCGTCGAAATCGCTGCGCAGCCTGGCGATCCAGCCCCGACGCAGTTGGCCCTCGGCTCGCACTGCGGCCGGGTCGGTCACCGCTCCGTCGTCGGCCAACCCCTCGAGGAACTCGAATTCCCGTTCCGCCGGGTCGAAATCGCCGGCGTGGGCATACATCCGGCCGCGCCACCCCGCACAGCGGGCGGCGAGATCCGTAGGGGACGCAGCCGGCAGTTCGATTCGCGAGTACGGCGAGGTCCCGAACAGCGCCGCGAGCTTCGGGCGGTGGAGACCGAGCGAGAAGGCCTGCTCGATGAACCGTCCGACCCATCCCTCCGGGTCCGCAGCGATCCGATCGAGGCGTGGGGTGTCGCCGTAACACAGCCAGTCGACCCGGTCGCGCCGATCGGCGTCGTCCGCCAGCACGAGGATCGCCGTCAGACAGCGGCCGACGCGTTCGTGGGCAGCGCGATCGCCTTCCCGATCGAGGACATGTGCGAGAAACGTCGTCGACCACTCCTCGTGGACCGGCCGGAACGGCGTGGTGTGTCCGGAGACGCCGGTCCGTCCGCCAGCTTCGTTCCCATCGTCGGCATTCGTATCATCGACTGGAAAGAGCACGTGCCCTTCGAGCGCTTCCAAGGCGACGTGGACCATCTCGCCGTCCCCATCGGGTACCGCCGCCTGCAGGAGGTCGTGATGCACGCCGATCCCGGCCGCGTTGAGGAGGTTCGCCAGCACGCCAACGTCGAGAACTCGGTCGTCGTCGATCGCCCGGAGATCGGCGTAAGCCCGCTGGACGGACTCGACGAACGTCGACGGCGTCGCGGCCTCGTCGCCCTCGAACGGCTCGGCGTACTCGGCGAGGCGGTGGATCAGGAGCAACAACTCGCCCGGACGAACCGCCTCGTCCTCGTTCCCGTCGTCACCCGTCGATTCGCCCCTGATGTCGGCCAGCAAGTCCTCGGCCGCGACAGGCACCGACTCCCCGACGATCCGCTCGAGGCCCTCGACGAAGCGCTCGCACTCCTGCCCGTCCGGCGGCGGCAACGACACGGCGTCGACGGCCGTCCGCCGGTAGGTGTCGAGCCGGGCGCTGATCCCGACCGCGTCGGGAGTGTGCCACTCGTCCCGGCGGGCGTCAAGCAGAAAGGAGACGTTCGCGCTCCCATCGACCGCCTCCATGGCGGCGAAGACCGCGTTCGCGCCGGTCCGGACGGCGTTCTCGACGACCACCAGCGCGTGGCCGTCGACGGCCCGCGCCCACCGCTCTAAGTCGCCGGGCCGCTCGAACCCGACACCGGTCCCGCCCTCGCGGTAGAGCACCGGCCCGTAGCCCGTTTCGTGCCAGTCACAGGCGACTCCCTTGCAGACTGTACTCTTGCCGGTTCCCGACAGTCCGACGAGCGCTACGTACTCGTCGGCTGCCAACCGCTCGACCAGTTCCTCGACGAGGGCGACCCGTTCGCCGTCGCGCTCGACGGTCCGGTCGATCGCGTATCCGGCATGCACGTCGGCGAGTTCCAAGCCGGTACGCCACGCCCGGAGCGGGTCGGCCGGCTCCCGGTCCGCGAAGTACTCGGCGTCAACGCGGACGAACCCCTGTTCTTCGAGGGCAGCACGGGCCCGAGCAGCGTCCGCCGCGGGCCGTCCGTGCGGGCCCTGTGCTCCGTCGTTGCTGTCGCTATCGCCCTGGCCCTTCGTCGGCGGTTCGCCTACGAGGGGCGCTCTATCGTCCGTGACCGAACGTAGCGCGGGGCCGTCGGCGGTTGGTTCGTAGTCGGTGACCGTCCCGAGCACCGCTTCGAGGTCGCGTCGGAGATCAAGCACCGACGCGTACCGCGCCGACTTCTCCTTGGCGAGCGCCCGGGAGACGACCGTGTCGAGATCGGCGGGCAGCGACGGGTCGACTCCCGTCGGGGGACGGGGTAGCTCCTGTAGAACGGCCTGCGCCAGTTCCTTCGGACTGCCGGTGAACGGCGGGTCGCCGGTCAGCATCTCGTAGAGCACCGCCCCGAGCCCGTAGACGTCGGTACGGTCGTCCGGGCGATCGTACGCCTCCGCGTCGAACTGCTCGGGGGCAGCGTACCGTGGCGAGAGTCCCTCCGGATCGTCCGAGGCGTCCAGCAGTACCGTGGCCAGTCCCCAGTCGGTCACCTTCGGGACGTCCCAGTTCTCGTCCGGTGTCCGATCGAAGAGGACGTTCTCGGGCTTCAGGTCGAGGTGAGCGACCCCGTGACGGTGAGCGTAGCGGAGCGCGTCCGCGAGGCAAATGCCGATCCAGAGCGTCTCGTCGAGGTCGATCCCAGCGGCGATCCGATCGCGGAGACTGCCGCCCGCTACGTGTTCGAGCGCGATCCACGGGTTCGGGTCCGTTCCCCACCCGAGAATGCCGACGATGTGGGCGTGATCGTCGAGCGCCGCCCACGTCTCTGCCTCCGCGATGAAGCGGTCAATGGTTGCCGGGTCAGCCGTCCCGAACGACGGTTCCTTGAGCGCGACGACGCGCTCTCCGTCCGCCGC
>PXRA01000014.1:0-7142 GCA_003021725.1 Halobacteriales archaeon QH_8_64_26 | reverse complement strand
TGAAAGAATAAATCATTTGTGCGACCGTACCCCGTCGGATCGTCCCGTCTCGGATCACAGCCCCGTTGTAACTTCGGTTCGGTATCGGACATAGAGGCAGGCTCCGCGGAGCGGACAATGGTCACCCCACCGAAGCGCGGGACGACGAGAGTATCTGACATGCGGGCCCCAGCAGTGTTGCGGCCGCCAGTCGGTTGCTGTCGAAAGTAACGGTGGTAACAGCGGTAACGTCAGTATTATCAGTATTTTGGTAATTTTCACCTCCGATCCACGTCCACGATGTTTCGAGGCAAGGGAACAATCATGACTAAACCGAACGACGGCTTGACTGACGACGAGGATCCGGCCCGCCGCGGGAGCGGCGGCACACTCTCGCACCTCTCGCCAGCCAGGAGTTCGGGGCTGACACGAGCACTACTGCAGCGGCCAGCGGGGGTGGCGTGAGAATGACAGCGGACGATCAATCCCTCTCACAGGCGGGCAGGCACTACCGAGCAGTTGAACGATTCACGACCGACGAACCCGGAGGTAGCGATCGTGTCCTATCAGGGTAGATCACCGACCGAGGATGTCCTCAGCGGGGCGATGGCGGAGCTTCCCGTGTGGCTCCTGCTGATCGGCGGCGGGATTGCGAGCATCGGGATTGGTGCGCTGATCGTGTTCCTCCCGCCCGTTTTCGGCGCCGCGAGCCCGGCGTATCCCAATCCAACGGACGCTCTCGGGCTCGCGACCCTGCTCGTCGTAACGGGGGCTGGGTTGGTTTCGGGCGGCCTCGTCGCTGGTCTCGCCCGCATCGGAGAGACTGTTTCCGGCCGGGTGAGAGGGCACCGATGCGGAGCTAGTCGACGTTGGCGCTGAATCCATTCGGTACTTGAGGATCAGATAGGTATCGTGACAGGAGGTACACGCCCGGTTATATCGCTTTACGACGTGGTTATCGAAGTCATGAACGAGCGCGGTATCGACCTACGGGATCGGATACCACGGGAAACAAGCAAGGAAGAGCTTGCTGACTGCGAGTACGTCGTGGCGATGGGCTGTACTGCGGAGGGAGTTTGTCCTGCGGCCTGGAGGGAAACGAGCGTCGACTGGGGGTTGAACGACCCCGAGGCGATGGAACTCGACGCAGTCAGGAAACTCCGTGATGGCATTGAGACACGGGTCGAAGAGTCGTTCGACGAAATAGAATCGTGAGACACCTCCCGGTCCTCGAAGACGTGCACGGAGTTCTCCCCGGGCAACTCCCACATTTATTCGGGTAGCATCTATTGTCGAACGCATGTCCGAGGAGCGTACGCGACTCTCGTCTACGACGAGCCTCTGTCCGACCTGTCTCGAACGCATCCCCGGGAGCTACGAGGCTCGAAACGATGCCGTCTACCTCACGCGGTCGTGTCCCGACCACGGAACGACTAGTCGGCGGGTGTGGGAATCACTCGATCACTGGCGATGGTCGCGTCAGTTCGGCCCCGAAACCGGTGCCATCGACGATGGCCGCTCGGATGACGGTGACGCGCCTCGGGATACTAACTGCTGCAGTAGTGGTGGTTCGGATGGGCGCGACCTACGCGTCGACGGCCATCACGCTTGTCTCGCCGTCGTCGAGATCACACAGGAGTGCAATCTCTCGTGTTCGTACTGCTTTGCGAGTTCCGGCCCGGGCGGGAGGCAACTGCCCTTCGCCGAGGTGGTCGACCTGCTCGATACCGTTCGGAGCGAAGCTGGGACTCGCCCTATCCAGTTCTCCGGCGGTGAGCCAACGGTTCACGACGAACTCCCTGGCCTCGTCGAGCGAGCACGGGAGATGGGATTCGAACACGTCGAAGTGAACACCAATGGCATCAAGCTCGCGAACCAGGAGGGATACACCAAACGGCTCGTCGACGCCGGCGTGACCGCGATCTATCTCCAGTTCGACGGTGTCGAACGTGAAACGTACGAATCGATTCGGAAGGTCGATCTCCTCGACATCAAACACGAAGCCATCGAGGCATGTCGAGACGCGGGACTTTCTGTTATCCTTGTTCCAACGGTCGTGCCGGGAACGAACGACGATGAGATGGGAGATATCGTCCGATTCGCGCTCGATAACCACGACGTGGTCCAATCTATCAACTTCCAGCCTGTTGCGCATTTCGGGCGGTTCGAGAAGAACGAGGGGCGATTCTCACTCGACGAGGCTGCCCGACGGATCGCCGATCAGATCGACGGGCTCGAATCGCAGGACTTCCTGCCAGTTCCCTGTTGCTCGTCGTACTGCCAGATGAGCACCGCCGTCTTACCGAACGGTGAAGGGGGTGTAGTCCCACTCACGGGAATTCTCGACCTCGACAGTTGGGATACGCTCTCCGGACTCGTCGACGAGGCTGACTGGATGGAGCTGCTCGCAGGCACTACAGTTGGCCACGAGACGGTCGAGATCGCGAGCAGTTGCTGTGGGTTCAAGATTCCCGATAGTGGACCTGTTCTGCCTATCACGCTCACCGGGTTCATGGACGCCGACGCGGCGGACGTCCACCGACTCGAGAACTGCTGTATTTCCGTTCCGACGCCCGACGGCGATCTAGTCCCGTTTTGTGGCTACAACATGACGACCGAGGACGGGCAGTACGCGCTCCGGAACCGCCACGACTGGGGTGGGCGCGACGCCGTCGGCGCTAATGGATCAGTCGAATCTACCGACGCGACTGGCTTCGACGATGCTTCGACCCGCATCGATGGAGCCGACGACGATGGGTGGTGACCGATGGTCCACCCCCTCGCAGTACTGAGCAGCGATCCGTGGCGAGCTCTCTCGCAGCTCGTCGATGGGCCGCTCCATCCCGGCGGCGTTGACGCCACCGAGACACTACTGAGTCGAGCCGGGGTCGATGGCGGGACACGGCTCCTAGATATCGGTTGTGGTGCCGGCGACGCGATGGCGCTCGCGCGCGACCGGGGTGCCAGAGCCATCGGTCTAGATCGCGACCCGAGAGTGAGCGCCGTAGTTCGCGCCGATCTGACTGCCTTCCCCTTCGAAGAGCGGTGCTTCGACGTCGTCCTCGGCGAGTGTGTGCTCTGTCTCTCGCCGGACCTCGAGGAGACGCTCCGCGAGAGCGCGCGCGTGCTGGAACCGGGGGGACGCCTCGCCCTCTCGGACGTGACAGTCTCGGGCCAGCTCCCGGAAATGCCGCCACCGATCGACGACCTGCTCTGTCTCGATGGTCCCCGTGAACAGACCGATATCTGTCGACACATAGAGCATGTGGGCTTCGAGATCGATGACGTACGGACTCACCCCGAGGCTCTTCTCGCGATGCGTGATCGTCTGCTCGAACCCCTCGACACTGAGCGACTGATAGCTGCCCTCGGCGATCGCGGAACCCAGCTCAGAGACGGTGCGAACGACCTCGAAGCGGCCATCGAGACAGGACAAATCGGGTACGTCTCGATCGTTGCTACGCATCGACCCTGACTGAAGACCTCGGGAAAGTCCCACATGGATTCACCCTTCCGAACGCGTATTCTCATCGAAAAGCTATCGGATGTCGTGATGATTCGGGCGTTTTCACGCTTGGGAAGACAATCGGCCTCGAATAAACGCATCAAGAGTGTACAGTGAGTGGACCAGAGCGGGTACCGAAGTCGGGCGCGGCTGCCGGCAGGGCGCAAGCGCTTTCTCGATGCAGTGACAGACTCCCTCGTATAGTGACCTCCTCGGAGCAAGCCACGTTGTCGACGTCGAGGGCTTCGGGAACCTCAGAAATCGAGAACTCACCGACGACGCTCGCACGAGACCTGCTCATCGCATGCGAGCGCGGGGACCGAACCGACCGGTACCGGAGTGCCCTCGCCGCGGCCACCGATGACGACCTCCACCGAGTCCGAGCGGATCGACGGACCGCGCTGGCGTTCTGGCTCAACTGCTATAACGCAGGCACACAGCTCCTCCTCGCCGAGCGGCCCGCCCTCTACGAGGGGGAGCTCCGATTCGTCCGGTTCTTTCACGCGCCAGCGATCACCGTTGGCGACACCTCACTCTCGCTCGACCGGATCGAGAACGGCCTGCTTCGCGGCGGTCGTTCGAAGTACGGACTCGGATATCTGCCGAAAATCTTCGTCACCGCCTTCGAGCGGCGGTACCGCCTCGTGGACTGTGACCCGAGGATCCACTTCGCGCTGAATTGTGGTGCCGAAAGCTGTCCGGCGATTCGTGCGTACGAGCCAGACCACATCGACGAGCAACTCGATCGGGCGACCGGCAGCTACCTCGATGCGACCGTCGAGCACGATCCGGACGCCGACACCGTTCGCGTGCCTCGCCTGTTCTTATGGTTCCGCGGTGACTTCGGCGGCGGGTCGGGAATCCGTTCGTTCCTCCGAACGTACGACGCGATTCCAGAGGGTGTGACGCCGAGAATCCGCCATGGGTCCTGGGACTGGGCGAAAGCGGCCGGGAAGTTCACTGAGTAGCCGGCCGTACTGTTTTCACTACCGGAGAGCTATGCCACTGCATGACCGAGCAGGCACAGGAGTTCTCCCTTCCGAACCTGGCCGCCGGACCGAATCCGTTCTCGCTTGCCGACCTCCCGGCGAACGTCTCCTTCGCCGTTGTCTTGTTTCAACGTGACTACTACTGTATGAATTGCCGGAGACAGGTCCAACGACTCGCCGATCGCATCGATGAATTCCGCGAGCGGGGCGCGGAGGTCATCTCGATCGTCCCAGAACCGGTCGATCGCGTCGAGACGTGGCAGGAGACGTATGACCTCCCGTACCCATTGTTGGCCGATCCGAACACCAAAGCGGGGAATGCGTACGACCAACCCGTTCGGTTCGGCGTCCTCGGTCGGTTCTCGGATCTCTTCGGTCGGATGCCCGAGGTAGTCGTCGTCGATAGACGCGGGACGGAGCCGACGATCACGTACGCCCATAAGGGATCCTCGGCGTTCGATAGACCCGAGATCGACGAGATACTCGCAGCACTCGATGAACTCCGAGTTGGCGCGTAACGTCTTGCTCGTCGGTGCTGACGCGGGCGTAGATAGCGGCTGAGCGCATACCTTCCGGTGGCGGAGTTGTTTATATCGATCAGGGTTTTGACTGTCCGTCACGAAGGATCTCCTTCCGAACGGAACTCCTGCTCTAATCCCTAAAGCGATGTATCCAGTGAGGGGTGCTATGCGATGGCCGAGTTCATGGGCTTCACTAACCCTACGCTCCGATAATCTCCGCTACCGCTGGTTGTCTCCATCCTACCTATTGCGACCGCCAGTCACGAGTCCAGCAAAGAACTATGATGCCACACGTTGTACCCCTGCCGGACTATGGCAGAAAATAACTCACTCGAAGGCGCTGTCTCGATCGTTACTGGCGCGGGTGGACAGATCGGCGGGGGGATCGCGAGCGAACTCGGGGCTGCTGGGAGCGATGTCGTCATCGCGGATGTGGACGCTCTCGATACTGATTACAACCAGCAGTCTTCGCGCGAGGTCGGCGGTGTCGAACGAGCACAGGAGGTCGCCGGACATATCGAGGACCACGGACAACGCGCACACATCGTTGACTGCGACGTAACGAAACCCGATCGGGTGCAAGCGATGATCGAGGAGACTATCGACGAGTTCGGCCGTCTCGACCTTCTCTGCAATAACGCGGGTGTCATCACCGTCGCACCGGTCGAAGAGATGGATGAAGCCGAGTGGGACTCGGTGATGGACGTAAACGTGAAAGGCATGTTCCTGGTCTCGCGAGCCGCGATTCCCCATCTCAGGGAATCCGGGGGGAGCATCATCAACACTGCTTCCATCGCCGGTAGCATCGGCGCGGCTGGTCTCGGACACTACTGTGCCTCGAAGCATGCAGTGATCGGCCTCACGAAGACGCTCGCGCTCGAACTTGCCGAGGACGACGTGACGGTCAATGCTATCTGTCCTGGTATCGTCGATACGCCGATGTGGGAAGACGTTTTGACTCCGACACTCGACGAGTCCTACGAGGAGACGATCGAGCGAGTCATCCCCCTCGGTCGCGACCAGACTCCTGAGGATATGGGTCGACTCGCGGTCTTCTACGCAACGAACCCGAACATCACCGGTGAAGCGCTCAAGATCGATGGTGGCATCACACAAAGCATTATTTAGTCGATAGATGGCTCTCCGTCTCCCGCCGGCCATGAGTTCAGTCCTCCAGACCTATCCAGTCAAGGGGTAGCGAACGATTCGAGACTTCATCAAGCTATATGATCGATTGTACGAATAGAGCGGTACGAAGCAGCATACCATTCAGGGTGGTAACGACATCACGCTTCACGTCGACGAGACTGGTACCGAGGCTGGCGATCCGATCCTATTCATTCACGGCTATACGCAGAGCCGCCTCTCTTGGGACAGGCAGATGGATTCCGACCTCGCCGAGAATTTCCGGCTGGTCGCAATGGACGATCGTGATCACGGCCTATCCGACGAGCCGAAGGACGCCTACGGAAACTCGGATCTCTGGGCTGATGACGTCCAAAGTGTCATCAGTGAACTCAGTCTCGACCAACCTGTGCTCTGTGGCTAGTCGTACGGTGGACTAATCATTGCTGACTACCTCGCGAAGTACGGGACCGAGCACATCGCGGGCGTGAACCTCGTTGGCGCGATCTCGAAGCTGGGGACCGAGGACGCGATGGCTGTTATCGGCGAGGATTTCACCTCGCTCGTTCCCGGGTTCGAAGCGACCGACGCTGAGGAGAGCGTCCGAACGCTCGAGACGTTCGTCCGCCGCTGCTCGTACGACGACCTCTCTCCCCAGGAGTTCTACTACGTTCTTGGCTTCAACACGACCGTTCCACCATACGTCCGAGCAGGACTTCATTCGCGTGAGGTAACCCATGACGATACACTAGCGGACCTCAACGTGCCGGTGCTGGTCACCCACGGTGAAGAGGACACGGTCGTGCTGCCGGCTGCTGGCGAAGAACATGCCGAAATGATTCCTGACACTCGAACCTCATCGTATCCCGCCGTCGGGCATAGCCCGTTCTGGGAAGCACCTGAACGATTCAATCAGGAACTTCGGGAGTCCGCAACCGAAGTGTAACGCGCTAAACAGTCTGTCTCAGCGCTTTCTCGTTCATGTTACTTTGCAGGAGCAGCTGATCTGAAGGATCGGAGATA
>PXRA01000013.1:1480-62371 GCA_003021725.1 Halobacteriales archaeon QH_8_64_26 | reverse complement strand
CGGTCGGAACTCACCGAGGTGAACCAGGGTCGGGGCATCGAGGACGAGTACGTCCACCTCGACATGCGCCACCTCGGCGAGGAACGCATCACCGATCGCCTGGAGAACATCCTGCATCTCGCGCGTGACTTCGAAGGGGTGGACGGCCTCGAAGAACCCATGCCGGTCAAGCCCGGCCAGCACTACGAGATGGGCGGCATCGAGGTCGACGAGAACGGCGAGACCTGTGTTTCGGGGCTGTATGCGGCCGGCGAGTGTGCCTGTGTGTCGGTACACGGCTCGAACCGACTCGGGGGTAATGCCCTGCCCGAGCTCATCGTCTTCGGTGGGCGAGCGGGCTGGCACGCCGCCGGCCGGGAGATGGAAACCGCCGAGATCGAGACCGGCCCCGGCGCGAGCACTGGAGGACCGGAACTCGATACGCCCGTCGAACCCGGCGCGATCGCCCCTCGATCCCAGAGCAGTAGCGTCGTCGCCGACGGCGGGCCGGGAGCAGGAGGCGAAACGCGGGCCGATAGCGGCGCGCAGGTCATGGGCGCGAGCGAGACCGTCTCGCGTGCGGTCGAGCGCGAACACGATCGCATCACCGAACTCCTCGAACGGGACGACGGCGTGAAACACGCCACCATCCGCAGCCGCCTCCAGAAAGCGATGACTGAAAACGTCAACGTCTTTCGCAACGAGGAGGGCCTGAAGCAGGCTCTAGAAGACATCCGGGAGACCCGAGAGGCCTACACCGACGTCGCGGTCTTCGATCCCTCCCGGACGTTCAACACCGAATTGACTCACGCGATCGAGACCCGCAATCTCATCGATCTCGCCGAAGCTATCACCCTCTCGGCGCTCGCCCGCACCGAGTTCCGGGGTGCGCACTGGCGGGAAGCCCACCAGGAACGCAAAGACGAGGAGTGGATCAAACACACCCTGCTCGCCTGGAACGGCGGCCAGCCCGACCTCTACTACAAACCGGTAATACTCGAAGGCGAGAACGAGACCTACGAGCCGAAAGAACGGTCCTACTGACGGACCTTTTTCTCACCGGGTGCGCTCGCTCATGGTTCGAAAGACGCCTTCGGCGTCTTTCGTCATCACGAGAGAGCTTCGCTCTCTCGAACGACTTCGTTCGCTCGCCCACCACTCCTCCAAAAACCTCCACTGAAAAGCCGCTCGTTCGCCGTCCTCGACGGCTCACTCGCGGGTGGGGCATAGATGCTCTACCGGTTGATTGGCTCGCAACAGTAGTTTTCGAGGATGCTGGTGCGACGTTCTTGCTTGATTGGGTCGTATTTGACCCTGCATACTCGATACCGAGGCCGATCGCAGGTAAACCTCCAATGATCGAGTTTGCGATGTGGCCTTGCAGACCGAGATCACTACATCGATAACCGGTGGGATTTATGTCATATCGTGACTCACACGATTCGTGCCCGAGTTCGTCATACCCCCGCCCGTCCGTCCCGGTGATCGGGTCGCGGTCGTCGCCCCTGCGTCGAACGCACCGGCGTTCGCTCGGCACGTCTACGAACTCGGTCTCGAACGAATGGAAGCGGTCTTCGGCCTCGAACCGGTCGAGTACCCGACCGCGACCGCCGATCCGGAGTGGCTCGCCGAGAACCCGAAAGCCCGCGCCGAGGACGTGATGGACGCCTTCCGCGATCCCGACATTGCCGCGGTGATCGCGAACATCGGGGGTAACGACCAGATCGGGATACTCCCCCATCTCGATGGCGAGGTACTCCGCGAGCACCCGACGCGGTTCTACGGGTATTCGGACAACACGAATCTAGCCCTCTTTCTCTGGAACCAGGGCATCGTCTCCTACTACGGTGGCTCGACGCTGCTCGAATACGCAATGGACGGCGAGATGTTCGATTACACGGAGGAGTACCTCGGCCGCGCGCTGTTCAAGAACTCGATCGGCGAGTGGGACGAGGCGGACGTCTTCACCGACGAGGCCGGCGACTGGACCGAGCCCGAATCGATCGAGACCAGACGGGGTATCGAGGACTCCGATGGCCACCTCTGGCTCGGTGGCGAGGACGGGATTTCGGGCCGGGTCTGGGGCGGGTGCTATCAGATCCTCATCGAGCAGTTCCTCGCTGATCGCTACCTCCCCGACCCCGATACGCTCGATGGTATCGTCCTCGCACTGGAGACGAGCGAGTTGATCCCCGATCCGGCCGCCGTCGGCGCGAACCTCCGAGCGCTCGGCGAGCGGGGACTGCTCGAACGCTTCGATGGCGTGCTGATCGGGCGCGCCGCCGCGCGCTCACACGTCGAGGACAATCCCCCGGAGTGGCGAGCGGACTACCGAAAGCGCCAGCGCGAGGCCATCGCAAGCGTCTTCGAGACGTACAATCCCGAAGCACCGCTCGTGTTCGACTGTGAGTTCGGTCATACCTACCCGACCTGTCCTATCCCGATCGGCGGCGAGGTCGAAATAGACCCGTCGACCGTATCGATTCGGTTTCCCTGATCGAGAAGATCACCGCGACCGTTAGGCTGCGATCCAGGTGATTAAACCGCCGGAACGGTTCGTCTCGGCCGATGGGATCCATTACTGGCGATTTCGAGGACGAGACGGTTATCGTCACTGGCGGGAGTTCGGGTATCGGTCGTGCAGTAGCGCTGGCGTTCGGCGAAGCGGGCGCGACCGTTTTCAACGCCGACGTCCGATCGGACCCGAAGGACCTCGACAGCGAGGCCCCGACCCACGAAGCGATCGAGGAGCGAGGCGGCGAAGCCGAGTACGTAGAAACCGATGTCTCCGAACCCGACCAGCTCGAAGCGGTCGTCACAGCGGCCCACGAGTTCGGCGGCGTCGACGTAATGGTCAACAACGCCGGCGTCCACGTCAACCGAGAGTTCCGCGAGGTGAGTCGCGAGGACTTCGAGACGGTACGGGACGTCAACTCCCGCGGGGTCTTTTTCGGCACGCAGACCGCGGCCGAGGACATGATCGAGCGCGATGAACCGGGCGTAATTTTGAACACCGCCTCGACGACCGCCATTGATCCCGAGTGGGAACACTCCCACTACGCGGCGACGAAGGGCGCGATCCGCATGATCACGCGCAGCGCGGCGCTCGAACTCGCCCAGCATGGCATCCGGGTCAACAGCGTTGCCCCGGGCCCGATCGCAACGGAGATCACCGAAGGGTGGTCAGAGCGCGCCGCTGAGTCGGTCGGCTCCGAGGAGGACGAGGGTCCGACGACCCCGCCGACGCGTGCCGGCCAGCCCGAAGACCTTACCGGGGCCTATCTCTACCTCGCGAGCGAGCAGGCCGATTACGTCACCGGCGAGCAGCTCCAGGTAGACGGTGGTTCACAGATCGCGTAGGCGATTAAGGATCAGGACCGGAAACAACGGAACTGAGGACGCTCGCGAGTAGGGGGTTAGCTTCAGCGGGTAGCACCCCTCCGTGGTCACCTCCTCGACTCGGCAGCTACTCGAGTCGAGTCTCCCACTCCTCGGCGGTCATCGACTCGCCGGTCACTCCTCCGGGACCCTGCGCGGCGAGCAACACGGCGGCGTCGTCCATTACGTCCGGATCGAGGATCTCCTCGCGCTCCTCCTCGGGGAGGTGCGCCCAGATGTCGGTATCGACGCGGCCACCGGGATCGAGCGCATTGACGTTCACGCCACGATCCTCGCCTTCGAGAGCGCTCACGCGGGTAAGCCCCTCTAATCCCCACTTCGAACTCACGTATGGACCCGCACCGCCGATAGCCTGCCGGCCAAGTCCCGAAGAGACGTTGATAACGTTGCCCACCTCCTGCTCGTGCATATGGGGGAGGGTCTCGTGGGTGAACAGGAACACGCCCTTGAGGTTCACTTCGAGCACCGTATCCCACCCCTCCTCGGAGATGTCTGTCAGCGGCGTGCGCGAGTCATGTAGTCCGAGCAGGCTCACCCCGGCGTTGTTGACCAGCGTATCGATACCGCCGAACTCCTCGACGGTCCGTGTGACGACGTCCTCGACTGCCTCCGAGTCCCGGACGTCGGCGGGCACGACTAACGACTCGCCGGGCAGGTCGGCGGCCACGTCCTCCAGGCGGTCTTGGTCGCGTGCGGTGAGCGCGACCTTAGCACCCTCCCTGGCGAAGCGCTCGGCCATCGATCGTCCGAGGCCGCGGCTCGCACCCGTCACGATAACGCTCCCGTCATCGAGATTCGATATGGTCTCTTTCCACATCCGGCGGCCTTCAATCTACGCTCGCCTCGGGCCGAGCGCCGCCATATCGGCGATCAGGCTACGGTCACGCTCTCGATGGCCTCGATAAGGATGTCCAGGCCGGTCTCGACCTGGTTGTGGGTCATCACCAGCGGCGGGATCAGACGGATCGTATCGTCGTCCCCGCCGGTCCAGACGAGCGCCCCCCGCTCGTAGCAGGCCGTCTGGACGG
The DNA here is from genome assembly GCA_003021725.1 of Halobacteriales archaeon QH_8_64_26. GTDB lineage: Archaea > Halobacteriota > Halobacteria > Halobacteriales > Halococcaceae > PXQR01. The sequence goes on along the minus strand of PXRA01000013.1, from coordinate 57,965 downwards.
CCCCGACGAAGTCCTGGCTCGAACGCTCCTCCCTATCGGTGAAGTCGATACCGACGTACATCCCCCGGCCTCGGACCTCCCCGACCGCGGGGTTCGAGTCGGTGGCCTCCCGGAGGCGCTCGATCATGTACTCGCCCTCCGATCGGGAGTGAGCGAGTAGCTCCTGGGATTGTATGTACTCGATGGCCCGGGTCGATGCGCGCATCGCCGGCAGGAATCCCCGGAAAGTGCCTGTGTGGCCGCCGGGGTTCCAGGTATCGAGATCCTCGTGGTACATCGTCGCCGAGAGCGGCAGCCCGCTGCCCAGTGCCTTGGCCATTGGCATGATGTCTGGCGTGACGCCCGCGTACTCGCTGGCGAACCACTTGCCGGTGCGGCCCATCCCGGTCTGGATCTCGTCGATTATCAAGGGGACGTCGTATTCGTCGGTGAGGTCCTTCAGCCCCGAGAGGAAGCCCCCCGGGGGGACGATGATACCGTTTTCACCCTGAATAGGTTCGACCCAGACGCCCGCTGGGTTGGCCATTGCGCCGAAGCGATCCTCTAACACCCGGCGAGCGGCCTCTAAGGCATCCGTGACTGCCTGTTCGTCGCTTTTGTCCTGGAGGAAGGAGGTCGGGATAGGGGGTGTTCGACTTCGGCCAGCAAAGGGGTGTAGGGCTGTTTGTACTTCGTATCGGCGGTCAGACTATAGGCCCCCGCGGTCTCACCGTGGAAGGCTCCGTAGAAGGCGATCAGCCCGTCGTTGCCGGTGTTGTATTTCGCGAGCTTGATCGAGCCCTCGACCGCGTCGCTGCCGGTCGGCCCGCCGAAGACGACGCGATTGTTACCTTTGAGGTCGCCGGGGGCGATCTCGTCTAGCTTCTCGATCAGTTCGAGGCGGGCTTCCGTCGGGAAATCGAGCGTCTGTGAGAGCGTGCCTGCCTGCTGGGCGACGCTTGCGGTGACCCAGGGGTGAGGTGGCCGACGTTGAGCACGCCGATGCCCGCGAAGAAATCGAGGTAGTAGTTATCATCGACGTCCTTCAGGGTCGCGCCCCGGCCCTCCTCGAAGGCCAGCGGGATGTCGGTCGGATAGACGACCGCGTTGCTCTCGATACGGGATTGTTTCTCGCGGAGCTCCCGCGAGCGTGGGCCTGGCACCGTATCGACGCTCGGCGCGGCCTCGAAGTGGAGCTTCTCGATCGGCAGGCGCTCGTCCATATCCGACCGAGGGCTCGGAACCGAAAGTATCCTTTACCTGCGCCGGGCAGGTTCCGCCGCCGACCGCCGTCATCCGGTGCTCGCCCGGGATTCCCGACTCGTCCACGCCCGAAACGATGGCCTCCAAGGCACGCTCGAAGGGAACGACTTCCCGGAGGCCCGCCGGATGGGAAGTGCACACCCACTGTCGAAAAGCAAGCGCATATCCGAGAGAGTGCTTTGGCTGCGACGAACTTCGTTACGGATTAGACAATCTTAAGTTGCGAAAGCACCAATGATCCGGCGATGAGCAAGACCAACGAGGACTGGTGGCCGAACCGGTTGAACCTGGATATCCTCGATCGGAACACCCGCCCGTCCGATCCGATGGACGAGGACTTCGATTACGCCGAGGCCTTCGAGTCCCTCGACCTCGATGAGGTGAAAGCGGACGTCGAGGAGGTACTGACGACGTCCCAGGACTGGTGGCCGGCGGATTACGGCCACTACGGGCCGCTGATGATCCGGATGGCGTGGCACAGCGCCGGCACCTATCGCGTCAGCGACGGTCGCGGCGGTGCCTCCGAGGCCGGACAGCGATTCCCGCCGCTCAATAGCTGGCCCGACAACGCGAACCTCGATAAGGCCCGCCGGCTGCTCTGGCCGGTCAAAAAGAAGTACGGCAAGAGCCTCTCCTGGGCCGACCTGTTGGTCCTCACGGGGAACGTCGCCCTGGAGTCAATGGGCTTCGAGACCTTCGGCTTCGCCGGCGGGCGCGAGGACGCCTACCAGCCCGACGAGTCCGTCGACTGGGGTCCTGAAGACGAGATGGAGGTGACCTCCCCCGAGCGCTTCGACGAGGACGGTCACCTCGAAAACCCGCTTGGCAACTCCGTCATGGGGCTCATCTACGTGAACCCGGAAGGTCCCTACGGCGAGCCGGACGTCGAAGGCTCGGCTCATAACATCCGCGAGACCTTCGGCCAGATGGCGATGAACGACGAGGAGACCGCAGCGCTCATCGCCGGCGGCCACACCTTCGGGAAGGTTCACGGCTCCGACGAGCCCGAAAATCTCGGTCCCGAGCCCGAAGCGGCCCCGATCGAGAAACAGGGGCTCGGCTGGGAGAGCGACCACGAGTCCGGCAAGGGTGCGGATACGATCACCAGCGGCATCGAGGGCCCCTGGAACGCCACGCCGACAGTGTGGGACATGGGCTATCTCGACAACCTGCTCGATCACGAGTGGGAAGCGGAGAAAGGTCCCGGCGGCGCGTGGCAGTGGCGGCCGGCAAACGAAGACGATATCGCCGCCGCCCCGGACGCCCACGATCGCTCGGAGCACCAGACCCCGATGATGCTCACGACGGACATCGCCCTAAAGGAAGATCCCGACTACCGTGAGGTCATCGAGCGCTTCCAGGAGGACCCCGAGGCGTTCCAGGACGCCTTCGCGAAGGCCTGGTACAAGCTGATCCACCGCGACATGGGTCCGCCCGAACGGTTCCTCGGCCCGGAAGTACCGGACGAGGAGATGCTATGGCAAGACCCCCTCCCCGACGCCGATTACCAGCTGATCGGCGAAGAGGAGATCGCCGAACTCAAAGCGGAACTGCTCGATTCGGACCTGTCGATCTCTCAGTTGGCGAAGACCGCCTGGGCGTCGGCATCGACCTACCGCGACAGCGACAAGCGCGGCGGGGCGAACGGGGCTCGCATCCGGCTGCGCCCCCAGCGCGACTGGGAGGTAAACGAGCCCGCACAGCTAACGACAGTTCTCGACACCCTAGAGGGGATCCAGCAGGAGTTCAACGACTCGTGTTCGGACGGAACGCAGGTCTCGCTCGCGGACCTGATCGTTCTCGGCGGCAATGCCGCCGTCGAGCAGGCGGCAGCCGACGCCGGCTACGACGTGGAGATCCCCTTCGAGCCGGGCCGGACGGACGCCACCCAGGAGCAAACCGACGCCGAGTCCTTCGAGGCACTCAACCCCGAAGCGGACGGGTTCCGGAACTACCGCGGGGCGGAAGCCGAGCGACCGGCCGAGGAGATGCTCGTCGACAGATCCGAACTGATGGACCTGACGGCCCCGGAGATGACGGTGCTGGTCGGCGGCATGCGAGCGCTCGGTGCGACCTACGGGGACGCAGGCCACGGCGTTCTCACCGACCGGCCGGAAGTACTGACCAACGACTTCTTCGCGAACCTGCTCGGCATGGATACGGAGTGGGAGCCGGTCGAGGACACCGAGAACCTCTTCGAGGGCTACGACCGCGAGACGGGCGAGCTGGAATGGACCGGGACCCGCGCGGATCTGGTCTTCGGGTCGAACTCCCAGCTTCGGGCCATCGCGGAGGTCTACGGAGCCGACGACGCCGAGGAGAAGTTCGTGCGTGACTTCGTGGACGCCTGGCACAAGGTGATGACGCTCGATCGCTTCGACCTCGAACGATCCACACAGCCCGATCACGGGACCGCGGATACCACGACCGCCGCGGCCGACGACGACTAACTACCGACCACCGACGATCGGCTCCCGGTAGGGGATCGTGATCATTCCTCGCCGTTTTCCCGAAGGAGTTCGAGTCTCCGTCGCTCGCGCCGCTCTCGTCGTTCTGGCTGTTCTCGTCGTTTTCGCCCTTCACATTCGACGGTGACCGCCGGTCGGCGAGTACCGACACGTCCGTCCGGTTCGAGGATCTCAGAGCCCGACCAGATCTAGCAGGTCGATCCCGACTCCCAGATATTCGATCAGTTCGAATCCGAGATAGATTCCGACGATTCCCAGTACCCCGGGAACGTTCGGCGGGGCCGGGATCGGCACGCCGAGGAAGCGAAACAGCGCGCCAGTGAGGAGGCCGGTACACAGAGCGAGGGCCGAGACGACGTACTCCATGACCCGCTATTCGAACGGTGGTGAAATCCCAGTGTCGGTCTAGCCGATCCAGTCGGTCCAGCCGCCGGGAGAAGGAATCGATCGCTCCTCCACGACGAGGAGTGGCCGTGGACAATTACTTTTCGTCGCTCGACGCTACCCTCGGAGCGGTTCGGTAGCTCTTTTGGGCTCGACACCGCTTCCCCAGGTATGCAGACCGTTCTCCTCGCCGCCGGGGAAGGGACCCGGATGCGCCCGCTCACGGCGGACCTGCCGAAGCCGATGCTCCCGGTCGCCGACCGGCCGCTCGTTTCCCACACCGCCGACGCCGCCGTCGAAGCCGGCACGGAGGAGCTGATCTTCGTCGTCGGCTACGAGGCCGCGGTCGTGCGCTCCTATTTCGGCGCGGAGTACCGGGGCACGCCGGTCAGCTACGCCGTCCAGGACGAACAGGAGGGAACCGCCGACGCGGTGGCCGCCGCCCGCGAGCACTTGGAGGGCGAGTTCTGCGTCCTCAATGGCGACGACCTCTACGATCCCGGCAGTATCGCGGCGCTGCTCGACTCCGCACCCGCGGTCGGGGCCTACCGCGCGCCGAACCCGTCCGATTACGGCGTGCTGTCGGTCGAGGAAGGGCGAATGACGGGCATCGTCGAGAAACCGGCCGATCCCGACACCGATCTCGTGAACGCCGGCGCGTATGCCTTTCCCGCGGCGGCCCGGGAGTACCTCGATGTCGAGAAGAGCGAACGGGGCGAGCGCGAAATCACCGACGTCCTGGCTCGCGTTATCGACGAATGGGAGGTGTCCTACACCGAGATCGAGCGCTGGCTCGGGGTCGGGCGGCCGTGGGAACTGCTCGAAGCCAACGAGTGGAAGCTCGCCGAGTTAGAGCGTGCGATCGATGGCGAGGTGGCAGCCGAGGCGGACCTCCGGGGCGCGGTCGTCGTCGAGGAGGGCGCGAGAATCGAACCGGGCGTCGTGATCGAGGGCCCCGTCCTGATTCGGGCCGGGGCCCACGTCGGGCCGAACGCCTACGTTCGGGGGGCGACCCTGTTGGGCGAGGACACCGAAGTCGGCCACTCCGTCGAGATCAAAAACAGCGTCCTGATGGCCGACTCCGCGATACCTCATCTCTCCTACGTCGGCGACAGCGTGCTCGGCCGGTCAGTCAACTTCGGCGCGGGGACGACCGTCGCGAACCTCCGGCACGACGACGAGGCGGTACGCCAAACAGTCAAGGGCGAACGGGTCTCGACCGGCCGCCGGAAGTACGGCGTCGTCGTCGGTGATCGAGCGAAGACCGGCATCGACACGACGCTGTATCCGGGCGTCGTGCTCTCGGCGGGCGTGCGCACCGAACCAGGCGAGACCGTCCCGCGCGACCGGTGAGTCCCGTTTCGAATCTCCGAGCGAGAAGAGGAGAACGAAGGTTGACTTGCCACACCGTGTTTCAGCGTTCGCGCAATAGGCCGTTCGCTTCGAACCGATTATTATTCTCGAGTAGCTAATCGTTTTTCATGTTGGCTGATGTAGGTGAACTGCGAACCGGAGTCGATACTGATCGAACGAGAGAACAATGACGAGGATCGTCGTCCACGACGCGTTCGTGCTTACTGTCGATGATCGGAATCGGCTCTTCAAGCGCGGGACGCTCGTCAGCGAGGACGGGGTTATTAGGGAGGTCCGGAAGACACACGATGGGGACGCTACCCTCGATGCCGATCACGTGATCGACGGGACAGGCAAGTTGGTGCTACCGGGCCTCGTTAATGCCCATGCACATCTCGAACTGACGGCGCTCATCGGTGCGTTCAGCGAGTTCGGCGTCGGCGAGCTATTCGCAACCATGACAGCCGTGTACAACCAACTTGGGCGCGGCGAGTACGATTATCTCGTGAAGGCAGGCTACGAACTCGCCGCGCTCAACTTCCTCGTCGGCGGTGTCACGACTACCAACTCGATGGACGTTCGACCAACGTACGGAGCGGAGGTCTTCGGCGAGGCCGGACTCCGAGGCGTCTTCGGCTCGACGATCACCGACCTCTTCTGGGACGTTCCGGTCGACGAGCAGCTACAACGTGCTCGCTCGTTCGTTGAGACCTGCCACGGGAGCTACGGCGGACGGGTTCGAGCAGCGATCTGTCCCCACGACGACTGGTCGGTCAGCCGTGACCTCTGGGAGCGGGTTGCGAGGCTCGCCGATGAGTATCCGACGCTGCCGGTCCATACGCACCTCCTCGAACTCGACCAGAGTAACACGCTCGCCCGCTCGTACGGCGCGAAGGACTCACTGGGGCTCGTAGAGGAGGTCGGTCTACTCGACGAACGGCTCCTCGCGGCACACGTCCGCCTCGCCGACGAGGAGGATATTCGACGGATCGCGAACGCCGGTTCGGGCGTCGCTCACTGTCCATCGATATTCTGCTACTTCAATCCCGACGGATCAGCGCCCTGGACGCCGGTTCCCGAACTACGTGGAGCCGGCGTGGCGACCGGGCTCGGACTCGACGATTACTACTGGCACGACTCCTACGATCTGTTCGGCGAGGCACGGCAAGCGCGGCTCGCAGCGAACCTGAAGAAAGGAGCCAAACAGTTCTCCTCGATAGAATTGGTGCGGATGCTTACGATCGAGGGCGCGGAAGCCCTCGGGATGGACGAGGAGATCGGCAGCCTCGAACCCGGTAAACGGGCCGACTTTCTCGTTCTCGACGTCGACAAACCGAAGTTCACGCCACTGACGAACGTCCCGGCCCAGATCGTCAACAACGCGACGAGTGCCGACGTCGAGACCGTCGTCGTCGACGGAACTGTTCTAATGGGAGAGGGTACAATTCCCCGCCTCGATACCGAGGCGATCCGGGAGCGAGCGACGCGGGCGGTCGAGCGTTTCTGTGAGGAAACCGGCTGGGAGATCGGCATCGGTGGAAGCGACCCGCCGAGTACCGGCAAAATCGTTACCGATCTCCCGAAGCGCGGGCCGGCACGACTTCTGGCTCGGATAGCCACCCAGTCAGTGAAGGACGAACTCGAGTTCTGAGATCGGTCGTCGAACCCAATCCTCGACCGCCGAGTATTAGTGCTGTTGCTAAAGACTGATACTCGCGGGTCGTCGTGTTAGTACATGACTGTCGTGAGCATCTCGATGCCCGAGGAACTACTGGGCCGGATCGATAGGTTCGCCGAGGAACACGGCTACACCGGCCGCAGCGAAGTGATGCGCGAGGCCGCCCGCGATCTGTTAGGGGAGTTCGAGGACCGCCGGCTCGAAGACCGGGAACTACTGGGGATCGTCACCGTGTTATTCGATTACGAGACGACGAGCGTCGAGGAGCGGATGATGGGGCTGCGCCACGAACACGAGCACCTCGTCGCCTCGAACTTCCATAGCCACGTCGGCGATCACTACTGCATGGAACTGTTCATCCTCGATGGGGCTCTGGAGGAGATATCGACGTTCGTCGGGAAGATCCGGGCCACCAGTGACACCATGAGCGTCGATTACTCGGTGATCCCGGTCGAGGACTTCGCCCGAACGATCGCCGAGTCGGAGTAGGGGACCGGTAGGCAATCAGCCTCGATCGAGGTCGAGGACGAGAGGCAGTGCACCCGAGTGAAGCGAACCCAGCAGTTCTCAGGCACCGCCCGAAACGAGCGCGAGCGCGCGATAGAGCCCGAAGGCGACCCCCGCGGATGCCACCAGAGTGACGAGCCATGCGGCGACGGTAACACCGATCTTCCGGCCCGAGACGCCCGCCGAGCCGACGACGAGGCCGCTGCCGATCACACTGGAGATGATGATGTTGTTAAACGAGATCGGGATGCCCAGCGCGATCGCGACCTGCGCGATGATAAAGCCCGGTACCAAGGCGGCGATCGACCGCTGGACTCCCAGTTGGGAGTACTCACGGGAAACCGCTTGCAGGAGCCGGGGCGAGCCCATCCACGCGCCCAAGAGGATGCCGATCGAGCCGAGCAACAACAGGAGGAAGCCCGGCGTCCCTAACGAGTCGAAGAGCGGTTCGAGCGGGCCCGTCGCGAGTCCCACCTGACTGTCCCACTCGAAAAGGCAACGACCGCCCCGAGCCCGATCAGGAACTGCCGGATCCCTCCCTTGACCGACCGGAGCATCGACCGGTACATCGCGTAGAACACGAGCGTTCCGAAGGCGAGACTCGCGACGAGCGCGAGGAGGGTGTAGGAATCGAAGAGAGTGATTTCGAGTCCGAAGAGTGCCGCAACGAACCCTGCCAAGGTGCCGCCGCTCGCCGCCGGAAAGACCGCGAGCTGGACGTTCGCAAGGACGAACCCGACGATTCCTGCATGCAGGGGCACCCCGAGTTCTTCGGGCATGTCCTCGCGTCGGAGCAGTGTCGCGGTGCCGTAGGCGATCGAGACGGAGACGAAGGGCACGGCAACCCAGAAGGCCGCGAGGCGCTGGTAGGTACCGATAGCTGGGTTGCCCCCGAGGCTCGGGCCAGCGCCGATAACCGCGTCGGTGACCGCGAAGGCGGCAGGGATCGGGTAGCCGGTTCGGGCGCCGACGGCGATGAAGGCCGCTGCGGTGAGCAACCCGGCCGTGGCGGCGAGCGGCGTGATCGAGACGCCGCTGATCAGGTCGTTGCCGACCGTCTCGGAGATACTACCCCCCTGAGCGATCGCGCCGAGCGCGGCGAAGGTCCCCACAAGGAAGGCCGCCCGCATCGTCGGCACTGCGTTGGCACCGACCGCCGGGGCGAAGGGCGGCGAGTTAGAGGAGGCCCCTAGTGCCCAGGCCATCGAGAGGCTCGCGATCACCGCGACGGCGACGATGAGCAAGGACGGATCGGCCGCCGTCATTCGAGCACACCGCTACCGACTCCGCTTCCTCTCCCGTTTCGCGCTTTCGTCGACAGTCGTTGGCACCGCGGGCCGGTTCCCGGGCGTCTCGACCCGGCTCCGACCAACCCGTCTCGCTCGCCGTGTGATCGCATTACCGCTCTCTCGTATCCTCCTGATGTTGTAAGAGGTATCGACCCGTGAACCGGGCTCATCGCTCGCAGCCCCACGAAAAGGCCTATAGACGGAACCGAGTTACCGTGGCCCATGAGCGAAGCGGACGCCACGGCCACAGCCGCGCCCGAGGTCGCTATCGAGTTCGACACGGATGGACTGGTCCCTGTCATCGCCCAAGAGCACCACTCCGGCGAGGTGTTGATGCTCGCGTATGCGAACGCCGAAGCGATAACCCACACCATCGAAACGGGGCTGGCCCACTACTACTCGCGCAGCCGGGAGGAACTCTGGCAGAAGGGAAATACGAGCGGAAACGTCCAGCACGTAGCGGAGGTCAGGATCGACTGTGACGGCGATACGCTTCTGTATCACGTCTCCCAGGAGGGCGGGGCCTGTCATACCGGCCACGAGACCTGTTTCTACCGGTCGGTCGAGGCGATTCCGGGCGAGGACTCCATCGGAGACGGCGACGAGGGGAACGAGGCGGACGCGAGCAGCCCCGAGGCGCTCACCGTCGCGACCGAAGTCGTCGGCGATCGCGTCTTCGACCCCGCCGTCTACGACGAGTGAGCATGGCGGAGACGAGCGAGCGAACCGATCCCGATGGCGATACCGACGCCGAAATCGAGACCCTGATCGATTCACTCGCCGAAGCCCACGAGTCCTACGAGAGTGCCCGCGAGCGAGTGAGCGAGATCGGCGAGAGCGAGTTAGAGGAACTCGCCGGGGCACACGACCGGGCGAGAAGCCTGCTCGATCGCTACGAGGACCGGGCGACCGGCAGCGGCGACTTCGAGGCGTTCGTCCGATTCCAAAGCGAGTTCACCGATCACGCCGAGTCACTACCCGAGGATCTGCCCCACCGAGGGGCTTTCGAGCGCGCCGCCGAGCGCTTCGATAAGCGCCGGCTCTCGACGACGGACTTCGAGCGCGCCCGCGAGACGCTCTCGGAGGTCCGGGAGACCGTAGCCAGGCTCGATGAACGGCGGATTGCCCACGAACGCTATCGGGACGCCCGGCGGGCACTCCTCGAACGCCGGGACGCGCTAAGCGATCGGATCGAGGAATTAGAGCAGGTCCAGCGGTACGGACAGGCCGACCTCGATGCCCCGGTCGAAGAACTCAGGGAACCGATCGTCGCCTACGACGAGGCGATACGCGAGGAATTCGGGGCCTTTCGCCGTGAGGAGAGCGCACGGATAGTGTTGGACTTTCTCGCTGCGACGGCGGCCTTCCCGCTCGTCCCGTTCGATCAGCCGCCCGCGGACCTGCGGGAGTACGTCGAGGGAAGCGAGGCGGGCACCGAGTCGATCCCCGAGTTGCTTACCTACAGCGAGTACTCCGACTCGAAGCTCGATCACTACGTCGAGTCCCCCCGGGAGCTGAAGCGCTACGTCGCGACCCACCGGACCTACCTGGCGAACGTCGACGGCGAGCCGCTTTCGATCGGCTGGCCGCCCCCGCCCGCCGACGAACTGTGGTGGCGCGCTCGTGAACTCCTCTCGATGCTGGGCCGGTTCGGGTCCGAGGAAGCGATCGAGAAACTGCGGGCAGTCAGGGCACTGGCGAGAAAGGAGGAGCGCTACGAGCACTTACGCGGGGCCGCCCGGGCCCGGACCGCGCTCGACGCGGAAACCCGGGAACGCCTGGCGAGCGGAGAGGTAGACCGCGACCTCCGGGAAGCACGAGCCCAGCGCGACCGTCTCGAAGAGGCGCTGTCTACCTACCCGGCGGCCTGAGCTAATGGCCGGGGGCTGGGCCGGCTACCGGTGCTCGTCGGGTTCCTACTCATCGGAGAGAGTGCTCGAATCCGATCGACGGCTGGTCACGCCCGAGGAGGTCAGACCTGGACTCCGGCGCTTTCGAGCGTGCGTTTCATCCCCGCTGCGAGTTCCTCGGCACGGTCGCGCTCGCGGGCTTCGGCGTAGACCCGGACGAGGGGTTCGGTGCCGCTGGGACGGGCCAGGACCCATCCATCGTCGTAATCGAGGCGGTAGCCGTCGGTAGTATCGAGTTCCGCGTCGGCCCGGGTCGCCCGCTCTTCGATGGCCGCCATGATCGCCTCGCGCTCGCCTCCCTCGCCGTACTCGATCGCTCGCCTGACGTTGTGGTAGCCATCGAAAGCCCCGAGCACCGCCGAGGTTGGCCGCTCGGTAACGAGTTCGAGGAAACGCGCACCGATATAGGCCCCGTCGCGCGCCAGGCGATAGTCGGGGAAGAAGATCCCCCCGTTTCCCTCGCCGGCGATCGGAACCGACGCGCCCTCGCTCGCCAGATCCCGGATCGCGGTCACGATGTTCGTGCTCCCAACGGGCGTGAGCGCCAGGGTCGCGTTCGCCGCCGCGGCCGCCTCGCTCAGCCGTCGGGAGGCCGTCACCGCCGAGACGACCGTATCGCCGGCGTCGAGTTCGGCGGCCGCCAGCGCGGCGAGCGTGGCATCGCCCTCGACGTACTCGCCGCGCTCGTCGAAGAAGATCGCCCGGTCGGCGTCGCCGTCGTGAGCGATGCCGAGATCCGCGTCGCTCGTCCGAACGAGTCGGGCCAACTCGCCTAAGTTCTCGGGGACGGGTTCGGGATCGCGACCCGGAAAGGTACCGTCGGGCTGGGCATTGAGCGTGAGTACGCGACAGCCCAGTCGCCGGAAAAAGTCCGGACTGGTGAGCGAGCCGGCACCGTGACCAGGGTCGATCGCAACGGTGGGGTTCGCCTCCGCGATCCGCGCTCGATCGACCGAATCGAGCAGTTCCTCGACGTAGGCCCGGCGGGCTCCCTCGACGCGCCGTTGTTCGCCGGTTTCGTTCCACTGTGTGCGGGCGAACCGTTCGGTTCGGAGCACCGACTCGATCCGTTCGAGGTCGGCGACGGGGAGCTCGATTCCGTCCTCACCGATGACCTTCATGCCGTTGTACTGCGGGGGGTTGTGACTCGCGGTGATCACTAGCCCAGGAATCCCTTCGCGTGCGGCGTAGGCCTGTACGCCCGGCGTCGGGACGATCCCCAGGCGGTGGACGTCGATGCCGGCGCTCGCGAGTCCGCTCGCCGCCGCGTCGGCGAAGGTTCGCCCGGTCGTTCGCGTATCGCGGGCCACGGCGGCTCCTTCCGCCCCCCAGACCGTCCCGACTGCCGTCGCTACTCGAATCAGGAACTCCGGTGTGAGGTCCTCGTTCGCCACCCCCCTGACACCACTCGACCCGAACAACTCCATTCGAGTGCTCCTTCGTTCCCAATGGTCAAATCGATTGCGACGACCTCGTCGTCGAACCACTTCCCCGATGGTGCTGCGCGCACTCACCACTCGTCTCGAGAAGCGGGAGGAGGCGTCGATGGAGGACGCCAACGAGGACGACGATCCCCGGGAGCTTTGTTTCGTGACCGTCCACCGGTCCCATGAGCAGCCTCGATGAGAAGCGCATCCATGACCCGGATTCCGAGCCCGAACGGGCGGTCGTCGCGAGCGGGACCGGCGTAGCGTTCCTCTCAATCGCAAGCGGGCGCGTCGGCAGCGTCTCGCTGGCCCACCGCGAGCCCGCCGCTGACGTCGCGACGAGCAACGGCCGGGTCGTCGTCGCGAGCGAGAAGGAGGTCCTCGAACTCAACGGAGGAGAGGCCGAAACGCTCGGATACGGCCCGGCGAGTGCCGTCTCGATCGACGATCGCGGCCGGGTGCTCGCCGCCGGCCGGAGAGGGCTCGCGCGCCGGGAGAACGGCGAGTGGCGCTCGCTCGAAGTCAGGTCGGACGAGCCAGCAGGCGAGAGCCGTGCGATCGAGGGCGATCTGATCGCGAGCGCCGCAGGCGTCTATCGGATCGCGAGCGGAGAGCTACGGTACAGCGGACTGGAGGCGGCCAGGGACGTCACGAGCGTCGGAACGCCACGTGCGGCAACGGACGCTGGCCTCTATGCGCTCGGGAACGGCTGGCTAAAGGAACTCGATGGCGAGTTCGCGACGGTGAGTGCCGACCCCGGAACGTCGAGCCCGGGAGCGCTCGGGCGGGCACACGCGGCGAGCACCGAGGGACTGTACGCACACGCCGAGGGCGACTGGCAGCGACGAGCGCTGCCGACCGAGGAGCCAGTGGTAGACGTCGCTTACGGCGAGACGGTCTCTGCCGTGACCGAACGCGGAACTCTGCTGATCGCGGACAACGAAGCGGAAGGGGTGTGGCGAACACACCCCCTCGGCCTGCGGGAGGTCCACGCGCTGGCGATCACCTCCCGGTAGTTCCGGCGAGATCGGCGGTGCCGGCTCCGTTCGAGGGGGACTGTCCGTGTAGACGCGCCGACGACCGGAGTCCGGATCGGAAAGGTGTTTAGCGCCGGCCGTTGTGGCCCCCGCTATGATCGCTAGCGGCCGTGCGTCCCAATCGCTCGCGGCGGCGCTCGCAGCCGACCTCGACGAAGCGCTCGTAGAGACCAACCGAACCCGCTTTCCCGACGGCGAGGTCCGCGTCGATCTCGATATCGAGGCCGGCTCCAACAGCGACCCCGATATCGTGAGCGCCGGCGAGAAGGGGCGGGCATTGCTCGTCGCCGCGACGACCTCGCCCGACGCGTTCGTCGAAGTCCTCCAGCTCCAGGACGCACTGCGCGAGGCGGGCGTCGGGGAGATCACGACGATCCTCCCCTACATGGGCTATGCCCGCCAGGACCGGGCGTTCGAGCCCGGCCAGCCCGTCTCCGCGCGCGCGATGGCACGCGCGATCGGGATCGGCACCGATCGAGTGCTCCTCGTTAACCCACACGAGGGGAGCGTCGCGGACTTCTTCGACGTTCCCTGTCGAGTTCTCGACGCCGCCCCTCGGCTGGCCGAGCCCCTACCCGATCTCAGCGAACCGGTATTTTTCGCCCCCGACGCCGGCGCGATCGGGTTGGCCGAGGGAGTCAGGGAGGCCTACGGCGTAGGGACGACCGATTACTTCGAGAAGACCCGCCGATCGGGCGAGGAAATCGAGATCTCACCCCATGAGACCGATGTCAAGGGCCGGGACGTCGTGCTCGTCGACGACATCGTCGCTACCGGCGGGACGATGGCCGGGACGGTCGCGCTTCTCCGGCAGCGAGACGCGGCGCGGGTTTATGGGACCTGTATCCACCCGGTGCTCGCAAACGGCGCTTACACCCGGTTGGTCAACGCGGGCGTCGAGGCGATCTACGGCACCGATACGGTAGAACGGCCGGCGAGCGCGGTGAGCGTCGCACCGACGATCTCTAAGGAACTTTGGAGTCCGAAGTAACGAAGGTTCGGTAACGGAATCGATGGAGAATCGTACCGCAAAACAGCCCGGACAGCGAAGGAAGGCGCGTACGGACGGTCAGGCGGTCGCTTCCCGGAGCGGAACGATCGCGATCGTCATCGAGATACCTTCGACGTCCCATTCGCGGCGATAGCCATCGGCGCGGTCCTCTAACTCGTCGAGATCGACGATCTCCTCGGCGCGCACCTCGCTTTCGATCAGCTCTGCGTACTCGCCGAGGAGGTTCTCGATTCGGTCGTCCGCGACCTCGACCCCGAGACGGATCCGCTCTTCGAGGTCGAGATCGAGCTCCTTTCGCATCTGCTGCACTCGCCGAATCACCTCCCGGGCGTAGCCCTCGGCCTCGATGTCCGCGGTCAGGCTCGTATCGACGTAGACCGTTCCTCGCTCCTCCTCGCCGGTGATCGAGACGGGCGCTGCGGCGACGCCCTCCGGGGGTTCCCGACGGAAGGTCACCATCCCCTCGGTGAGCCCGGCCGGCGGGCCGGCGGCCTCCTCGACGACGCCTTCGAGCGCGGCGAGCGAGCGGTCCTCGACCCGGGCATCGTTGAGCGCGCTCGCGACCTCGCCCGCGCGCTCGCCGAACTCGGGTCCCACGAGACTCATGTCGGCCTCGGCGCTGTAGCGCAACTCCGCCCAGCTTTCGTCCTCGCCGAACACGGCGATCTCGCGGGCGTTGAGCCGGTCGGCGATCAGATCACGATGGGTCTCGATCGCCGCCGCGCTTTCCTCGTCGGCGGCGTCGATCACGACCCGAGGGACCGGCCACCGCAGCTTCCGGCTCTCCTGCTGGCGGGCCGTAGAGCCCGCCTCCTCGACCGCGCGGAGGACGGTCATCTCGGCTTCGAGATCGGCGTCACGCCACTGTTCATCAGGTGTCGGCCAGTCGAGCATGTGGACGGTAACGGGGTCGTCCTCGCCGGCGAGCGTGGTATAGATCGCCTCGCTGGCGAAGGGTGCATACGGCGCGAGCAGCGCAACGACCTCCCGGAGGAGACGATAGAGCGTCGCGTAAGCCGCCTGCTTGCCCTTGCTGTTCGCCTCCTCCCACATCCGCTCGCGGACGACCTGGACGTAGAACCGCGAGACGTCTTCGACGACGAAATCGAGCAGCGCCGCAAGCGCCCGGTCCTGGCGGTACTCCTCCGTCGTTGCCTCCGGGTCGAACCCGTCCAGGCGCATGTAGGGAAGCGGAAAGCGAAAGACGTTCCAGAGGATGTTGAGCCGGCGTTCCATCTCGGCGGTGTCCTCCCAGGAGAAACGCATGTCCTCGCCCTGCGGGCTCACCGAAAGAAGGAACAGCCGCATCGCGTCCGGGCCGTGTTCCTCCAAGACTTCCCCCGGCTCGACGGTGATGTTTTTCGACTTGGACATCCCCCTGCCGTCGGGCATGAGCGTGTAACCGTGCATCAACACCTCTTCGTAGGGAATCTCGCCGAGCGCGGCGGTACCCATCCCGAGCTGGGACCAGAACCACCCTCTGGTCTGGTCGTGGGCTTCCATGATCAGGTCGGCGGGCCAGAGTTGCTCGAACTCGCCTTCCTCGCTCGGATAATCGAGCGTGCCCCAGGAGGCGACCGAGGAGTCGAGCCAGACGTCGAAGACGTCCGGCACCCGGTGGTAGGTGGTGTCGCCCTCGGTGATCGTGATCCCGTCGACGGTCGGCCGATGGAGGTCGATCGTCCCGGGATCGATCTCGCCGTCGGCGCGCTCGGCCAGTTCCTCCCGAGTGCCGATCACGATGGCTTCGTCGTCTAGATCGCCCGAATCGGCGTCCTCAGGTACCCAGATCGGCAGGGGAATCCCCCAGTAGCGCTGCCGGGAGACGTTCCAGTCCGGCGCGCTTTCGACGAAATCCCGGAACCGGTTCTCGCGGGCCCACTCGGGGTGCCACTCGCTGTCCTCGATGTTCGCGAGCAGTTCGTCTTTGATCTCGGTGACGCCGATGAACCACTGGTCGGTGACGATCTGGACGATCCCCGTCCCACAGCGCCAGCAGTGACCGTACGAGTGGACGTAACGCTCGCCGGCCAGGAGGTAGCCGTTCGCTTCCAAGTCCGCCGTGATCTCGGGGTTCGCTTCGCGGACGAACTGTCCCGAATACCTCCCGGCGGCCTCGCCGAAAACGCCATCGGCATCGACCGGACAAAACGGTTCGAAGCCCAACTCGGTCCCGCGCTCGAAGTCCTCCTCGCCGTGGCCCGGTGCGGAATGTACTAGTCCGGTGCGATCGGCCTCGACGTACTCGGCACTGTAGACTTCGAGCGCGCCGTTGCCCGCGGCATGCTCGGGGACTTCCTCGCTCAAGGGATGGTCGTAGGCCCAGCCGGTCATCTCCTCGCCGGTGAGTTCCTCGATCGTCTCGTAATCGTCGTACCCGCCTTTTTCGAGGACCTCCTCGACGCACTCGGCGGCGATCCAGAGAACGTCCGATTCGCCGTCCGGATCGGTGTGTTCGCCCTTGGTTTTCCTCTCGCCTTCGCTTCCACCGTCGGTGACCTCGATCTCGACGCTCTCGTGTTCCTTGTCCCTGTTCTCCCTGTCGGTATCGCCGCCGTCCTCGCGCCACGCACGGATGCCCCGGTAAGTGAGGTCGGGATCGACGGCGACGAAGGTGTTCGCCGGGATCGTCCAGGGCGTGGTCGTCCAGACGACGAGCGAACCGTCCCGGTCCCGCAAGGGGAACTCGACGTAGATCGAGGGGTCCTCGACGTCCTCGTACTCGACCTCGTTGTTCGCGATCGCGGTCTCACAGCGGGGGCACTGGCTGATCGAGCGCTTCCCCTGTTCGACGAGATCCCGATCGGCGACCTGGGAAAAGGCCCACCAGGCGGCCTCCATGTACTCGGGGGTAACAGTTCGATAGGGGTTCTCCCAGTCCATCCAAACGCCGAAGGACTCGAAGTCCTCCTGTAAGCCCGCCAGTTGTTCGTCGGCGTAGCGCTGACACTCCTCGATGAAGGCCTCCATGCCGAAGGCCTCGATGTCTTTCTTGTTCTCGAAGCCGAGTTCTTCCTCGACTTTCGTCTCGATGGGCAGCCCGTGCATGTCATAGCCCGGGCGGTCGGTGACGTCGTAGCCGGACATTCGCAGATACCGGATGTAGGCGTCCTTCAGCGTCTTATTCCAGGTCGTGCCCATGTGGGCCGCCCCGCTCGTGTAGGGGGGGCCATCGACGAAGAAGAACCGTTCGGCCCCTTCGCGGTTGGCTTTCGTTCGTTCGTAGGCGTCGACCGTCTCCCAGTGGTCGAACACGCGGTCGGCGACCGCGTGGGGATCGTAGCGGTCCGCGACTGCCTCGAATCGGGTCATATCCGGAGATGTCACTCCGACGGTAAAGAGGGATCGATCGGGCGGGTCCGGCCGTCGGCGACGGCGCTTTCCCCTCGTTTCGGATGGATCGGAGGACGGTTACCGGTAGGTCGCGGACGATCTATCGGTTGGCTGTCGTTACTGGTCGACGTCGGTGCGGGCGTCGGAGGCGAGCCACGCATCGGGGTTGTCGGCGTTGTAGACGACGAGCCGATCGTCGTCGAGTTCGAACTCCTCATAGGTCTCGTCCGCCTCGGGCGGGCTGTCGCGGGTGGGATCTTGCTCGGTCATTGGAACTGCTCCATCGAGTGTCGCCGACTCGCAATTGTTTCTCCGACTCGATAGCGTATATAACTTGTTTCGAGTTAGTATGCACTAGATTAGTCGGAAAACGAACCCGGCGGACGGCCGGTAGAACGGACTGCGGACTCGCCACCGCTCGGTCGCTCGACTCCGGTGTTCGTCCCGTGGAATCGGCTTTCGATCGGTCTTAATCGCTATGTGATACCGTACGTCGGTACGACTATTAGCGAGGGATCGGTGGGTGGGGCACGATGCCTACATCGAGACGGGCGTTCTTGGGTAGGTTCGCCGCCGCGACGGTCGCCGCCGGGATCGGGAGTAGTGCAGTCGCTGCTCGGGCGGTCGGTGCGGCCGCCTCGCTCGAAGGCGAGTACGACTACGACGTCACCGAGACGCTCACGATCGACTCGTTCGACGGCACCACCATCGAGGCGAGCCTGTACGAACCGGCGGGCGGGGACCCGCAACCGGCGATCCTCATGACCCATGGCTGGGGCGGCACCCGAGCCGACCGGGAGCCCTTGGCCGAGCTGTACGCGTCGAATGGCTACGTCGTCCTCACCTACGATTCGCGGGGCTTTGGCGATTCGGGCGGGGCGGTCGGCATCGACGGCCCGAACGAAGTCGGGGACGCACAGCGGCTGCTAACGTGGCTCGCTGACCGGGAGAGCGTGCGCACCGACGGCGAGGGCGATCCGCGGGTCGGCATGGACGGCTACTCCTACGGCGCGGGCATCCAGCTCATGACCGCGATCGCCGACGACCGTCTCGACGCGCTCGTCCCACGGTAGGGCTGGCACGACCTGCGGTTCTCGAACGACCCGAACCGCGTGCTCAAGTGGGCGTGGTTCTACGGCCTGTATCTCTCGGGCGTCGAGAGCGGTACGCTCGATGAGGAGTTCCTTACACTTTCCGAGAACGCCATTCCGGACAGGGATGCCGGCGAGGAGCTGCGTGAGTTCTGGCGCTCGCGCTCCCCGGTCGACCAACTCGGCGCGATCGACGTTCCGACGCTGCTGGTCTCGGGATGGGACGATCGGCTCTTCAGTCCGAACGAGGCGTTCGCGAACTACCGGGGCCTCGCCGATAGCACCGAGGCGCGCCTGTTGATGTACAACTACGGCCACGACTACGCCGAGTTCGAGGGCGACGGTCCGGAGTTCCAGACCGAGTACGCCGACCGCTCGGCGCTCGCCTGGATGGACGCACACCTAAAAAGCGAGAGTGAAAACGAGAGCGAGGGCGAGAGCGGAGGTGAAGATGAGAACGAGGCCGACATCGCGCCGGTGACGTTCTATCGCGCCGAATCGGAGGAATTCGAGGAGTACGAGTCGCTGCCGGAAAGCGCCGACGCCCTCTCCCTCACGACGGCGACCGAGACGGGAGCCTCCCGGCTACAGGCGGGTAGCGAGGAATCCGTGAGCTTCGAGTTCGACTTCGAGGAGGCCGTCGATCTGGTTGGCGTCCCGCGGTTGTGGCTGAGCGCCGCGCCGACGGGCGGCGAGGGGACGGCCCTTTTCGGCGGCTTAGAGGACGTTTCCCCCGACGGGGAGGCGACGCTCATCAAAGAGCAGGTCGCGGCGACGCGCGTCGAGCGTGAGGGGTTGGTGGCCTTCGACCTCATCGGCGTCGAACACCACCTGCCGGCCGATCACGCCCTCCGGCTGACGCTCGCGGTGGTTGACGACGGCCTGGTCGAGGAGAGCGTCCCCTTCGAGGACGGGCTCTACGTCGACAGTGACGCGCCCGCTGGCGTGGTGCTCAAACACTCCGAAGGTCAGCCCTCCGTGCTCGCCGTCCCGACGCTAGAGGGTGCCATCGAGGCGACGGGCAGGCCAGGGAAAGGCTGAGCGACGGTCGCCACCGCTGGGCAGGTCGGAGAACACACGGCTACCGCCGCGCAGCGAGCGCGAGGGGCGAGCCGTCTATCCGGTTCCTTTTGACCGACGGGCGCGAGGGGTGTTCGTGTCCGATCCCGAGTTCCCCGATCCCGACTTACGGAACCCGCTGGCGGAGGACTGTCGGAAGTGTCCGGCGCTCGTTGCTGCTCGCGAGCGGATCTGTTGGGGCGTCGGTCCACGGGAGGCCTCGGTGCTCGTCGTCGGCGAGGCACCCGCCGCGGGCGAACCCGACGTCGAGCGCTGGCAGGGCGGCAACTGGACCGGGATAGCCTACACCGGCCGGCGCTCGGGCCGGAAGATCAGAGGCGTGATCGAGGAACTGGGTATCGACGATGCGTATTTCACGAACGCGGTCAAATGCTTTCCGAGTGCCGCGATCGAACCCGCTGAGAGGAGTTGTCAAAAGCCACCGGCCGAAACCGACAACCGCGAGCCGACGGCCGAGGAGCGGGCGAACTGCCGGCCCTACCTCCGCCGGGAGATCGAGGGAATCGACCCCGACTGTGTGGTAGCGACCGGAAAGCACGCCACCCGATCGCTGCTCGCAATCGAGGGTCGGACCCTCGATAGCTTCCTCGATCTCGTGCTCGATACTCAGCGCTGTCCGACGCTTGGGGTGCCGGTGTTGCCGATTCTCCACCCCTCCTACCAGGAAGTGTGGATCTCGCGGCTTGGACACTCCTACGAGGAATACTTGGCAGCGATCGGCGAGGCGCTCGGAGCGGAAGGAATCGAGTAGTGTTCCCCATCGAGGGGCGGGAGAGGGAATTCCGCCGCGAGGAGCGAGTTACTCGCAGTTGTCGCTGTCCCGTTTGCTCTGACACTCGCTGCAGAGCGCCCGGCCTTCGGGCTTGTCCGGCTCCCGACTGAAGTCCGCCGTCGGCCAGTCCGAGCAGTTGCTACAGAAGTGCCATACGTCGCTCGTGTCGTGCTGTCGGTATTCCGACGCCATGCTGGTAAGCAACACGGGGGAGGTATGAACACACTGCAGGCAGTAGCAGCCTCCCTTCGGCCGGTCGATAGGCGGTCCCTCGCTACCGTCCGATCGGGAGTACCCGGTATGGCTCAGCGGTATTGCTCCTCCTCGATCTCCTCGCTTTCCCATCGGTCGAACGTCGCCGCCAGGAGGAAGCAGGCCCAGCCGACGAGAACAGCGAGGACCCCAGCGCCGATCCGGAGAACGCGTGGTTCCGAGTCGTCGGTCGAGAGTAGCGAGCGCACCAGGGGTAGGGTGCCGCTACCGACCCCGAGCACGCCGAACAGGGAAGCCAACGCGACCGGATGGATCCCGCGATCGACGTACTTGCGCTTCATTCGCCACAGAAAGCCCCGCAGCAACAACGCCGAGAGCGCAGGGACGAACTGCGAGTAGTTGATCGTGCTCCGTTCCTCGCCGTAGACCGCGGGCATCCCGACGTCGGCGACACGCAACTCGCGGGCGTTGAGCCGGATCAACAAGTCGTTGAGGAATCCATAGCCCTCGTAGAGAGCCGAGAGATCCAAGCTCGAAAGCGCCTCCCGTGAGATAGCGGTGTAGCCGTTCTGAGGGTCGCCGGTCCGCCAGTAACCACTCGCTACTCTCGTGAGAAGGGTAAGCAGGCTATTGCCGAAGCAACGCCAGGAGCTCATCGCCTCGCGGTGAGGACGGTGGAGTAGTCGGTTGCCCTTCGCGTAGTCCGCCGCTCCGTCAACGACGGGATCGATCAACCGGTCCAGTCGATCGGGATCCATCTGCCCGTCCCCGGCCATGACCGCTGTGACGTCGATCCCATCCGTGCGTGCGCGCCGGTAGCCCGTTCGTATCGCTCCGCCGACTCCGCGATTGCGGTCGTGGCGGATCGGGACGACACGACGAACGGACGCCGCCCCACCGTCGGGCACCGCGAACGTGGCGTTGGCTACCGGGTCGGCCGTCGCAGCGTGGTGCTGGATCTCGGCCCAGGTGCCGTCCGTCGAGCAGTCGTCGACGACGTAGATCCGATCGACGAACGCCGGAATCGTCTCGATCACGGTCCCGACGAAGCCCTGCTCGTTGTACGCCGGCACGACGACACCGACCGTCGATCCCTTATACATGCCGCCTCACCCGTCGAAACCCGCTCGACGTCAGTACCGACCATCGGCGATCGAGTCCCCCGGCCGGCCCGAACGAACCGAACCGAAAGGACCACACCGGAGCGGTGAGCGTCCGGCTTTCAGGACGGCACTCGATCGGGTCGCCCGGTATCACTCCGTTCATGGTGACTTCCAATTTCGGGGTATAATTAATTATTTACAGCAAACATAGCGGTAGATAGATCGTACTGGGTCGATAGGGTAGCGGCGCGGCCGGCCACGGAGGGCCATTGCCGGTTCGACCGAGCCGGCGCACCAGCGGACGGTCGCTCGGCTATCGGTCGAACCGAACTAGCCCCGGATCCTCCCGACGGCTAACTTCGCGGATTCGGCACCGAGGTCCCACGCGATCCGGCCGGCGAGTTCCAGCGGGCCGTCCGCCCAGCGACAGGGGTGGGCGAGGAGGTACACTCGCGGGTACGCTCCCGACTCGATCGCCGCGACGAGATCGCCGGTCGTCGCGATCGCCTCACTACCCGACCCGGGCGTCCGCCACGTGCGGCCCGTATCGGAGAGATAGCGGAGCCCACCGGGGGCGTCGGGACCGACGTCGATCGAGCGGTAGGCCTCGCCGAGCAAGTCGTACTCCGCCGGCGAGCGCTCCTCCCACAGGTCGGTGTTGCGATGGGGCGAAAGCGGGCTCCCATGAGCACAGACCGTTTCGATCGGGACCGATCGCCCGAATCGTTCGAGATTTCTTTCGAAACGCCGGTGTGCCGCCTCGACATCGCCGTCCGTCCGTGCTAGGTCCTCGTAGTGATAGCCGATCTCGTGGCCCCGCTCGGCCATCGCTCGCGCGGTCTCGGAATCGAACGTCCCGGTCCGGAAGTAGTACGTCGCCGCGACGCCCCGGCGGCTCTCCAGAGCCGCCATCCTGACCGCGTTAGCCGGCCGACGATCGACGTCGTGTCTAAGCAGGACGAACCGATCGGGCAGCTCCTTTCTTTGCAGGAACTCCCGCACCGTGAGAACGGTGCACCCGGCATCGAGCGCAGCGTCGAGGAGCTGCCCGTAGGCCTCGAACGTGTAATCGAGTACGTTCATGTCCGTTCGATCGGAAAATAACGATAAAGCCCTTGCGGGACGGCTCTCGGTCGGCCGGCTCGCCGGCAGCCGTCTTGCTAAGGACAAGCGACGAACCGAGCGGTCGCCCCCGTGATCGAACGAGGGGACCGACCGATCGCCGTTCGACGATCGGGGACGACCGGGGACGATCGGTGGGCGGGGCAGGTCCCCGTCTTCCGTCGGGAGGCCTACGAACGAATTACTCGTCGTTCGTCCGTAGCCGGTAGGCACCCCAGCCGGCGAGTCCGGAGAGGGCGGCCAGTACGCCGAATCCCGGCCCATCGACCGCCGTTCGCGTGTCCGTGTCGGTCGGGTCGCTCTCCGCGGTCGAGTCGGCGGCCGACGCCGGGGGCGAGTCGGTAGGAGTGGTCGTCGGCGTCGCCGACGGCGTGTCGGTAGTTGGGGAGGGCGAATCAGTAGCGGTACCCGTCTCGGTCCTCGACGAGGCGTCGGTTCTCCCGGCGGGCGAACCGATCGTCGTAGCGGGCGAGTCGGCTGGCGTCCCCGACGTCCCCGTTCGAGTCGTTGTGGACGTCTCGGCCGTATTCGTCGAGGAGGCAGCCGGAGCGTCCGTCTCGGTCGTCGCTTGAGTGCCGTTCGCGGTCCGACCGGCCGACGACTCGGTTCCCTCGCCGGCCAACAGCCGATCGAGCGTCGAGGGCGTTATCACCTGCAACTCCTCCCCCTTGCTCTCGATCCGTGCCATGGTCTCGCGGAACGCGGCCGCGGTGACGCGATCGTTGTCGGCACCAACGGTGTGGTACATGATCGCGAGTACCTGGCCGTTGGCCGCCGCAGCGTCGATCGCCTCCCCGGTCGCCTCGACGTCGTCGCCGTTGACGCGGCCGACCAACAGCGGGTCGGTGATCGCCGTCCCGTGCCGGTACGGACCGCCGAACCCGATCGCGAAGTACTCCCGGGCGACGTCCGCGACGCGCTCGTTGGCGCTCGCGTACGGGTAGGCGATCGCCGCCGCCTCGGTAGCGAACCCCTGATCGAGCAGCCACTGTTTCGCCTCGCGACACTGGGATCTGATCTCCGCGTTCGAGAGCGACATGAGATCCGGATGGGTGCTCATGCTGTGACTGCCAATCTCCCAGCCGGCCGACTGTAGTTCCTCTAGCTGTGGCAGTCCCAGCAGCGAGTCCTGGGTCGGCCCGATCCGGTCGGCGACGACGGCCAGTAGCGCCGGATACCCGAATTCCCGAAGGATCGGGAAGGCAGTCCCGTAGACCGACGGGGCAGCGTGATCGAAGGTGATCAGTACGTGGCCGGTCGTCCCAGCAGTGCCCGCCTGTTGGGGTGCAATCGGGGAACGCGATCCCGTCCGCTCGCCTGAGCCCGAGACGATCAACGCTCCAGCGCTTGTCGTCACTGCGCCGATCGCCCCGGCAGTAGCCCCGAGGAACCGACGCCGCGTCGAATCCGTGTTCTTCGACATCGTTCGGATCTTAATCCCTTATTTGTTAGTAACGAGCCACCTAATGCTGAATTATAATGATCGCCACGAGTTGGTAGTACGGACCTACGATGGCCGTCGTGGCTCGATTCCGAGCAGGTCAATGACCGTTCCCCGCGTCGTAGCGGGCAGCGACGTGCGAGCGGGCCCGAACCGGCCAACACCAGCCAACGCTTATATCCGGACCAGGAGTACGGCGCACATGATACTCGATGTCGAGCGCGTGGAAACGGTGACGGTCGATTCCTACGGCACGCTCGTCGATCCGAGCGCCGCGGAGCGAGTCCTCGCCGACCGGGTCGAGGAGCCGAAACCGATCTCGGATCTATGGCGCTCGCGCTCGCTCGCATACACCATGGTCGGCAACGCCATCGAGTTCTACCAACCGTTCTACGAGATGAACCGCGACGCCCTCCAGTACGCCCTCGACGTCCACGGCGTCGATATCTCGACTGAGGACCGCGACCTAATACTGGAGGTGTATCACGACCTGGACGTCTTCGCGGACGTTCGCGAAGGGATATCGCGGCTGCGCGAGGGCGGCTATCCGGTGTATGTCGTCTCCAATGGTAACCCCGAGATGCTCGACTCGATGGTCGAGAACGCGGGGATCGGCGATCTCATCGCCGACACGATCAGCGCCGGGGAAATCGAGAGGTTCAAACCGGTTCCCACGATCTATCACCACGCCGCGGAGCGGACTGACACGCCCATCGACCGGATCGTCCATACCGCCGGGCCGGCCTTCGACGTGCTGGGCGCGATGAACGCCGGTGCCCAGGGGGCTTGGCTCGACCGGGAGAACGATCCCTGGGAATCCTTTACCGGACGGGAGCCCGATACCGCCGTCACGGACTTCCACGAACTGGCCGACGAACTCGGCGTCTAAGCCCGCTCGGCGAGCACGAGAAGGGGGTTCCGAGGACCCCGTAGACGCCCGAACGATGCAGCGCAAGCCGAACTCTTGAACCGGATGAGCACTGCTATACGACCGTGAGCTTCGACGCCCAACGCGTTACGGACCTAACCTTCGACTCGTATGGCACGCTCGTCGATGTCGAGACCGCGACCGAAGCGCTCGCGGAGTACACCGACCGCACCGAGGACGTCTCTACCCTCTGGCGCAATCGCTCCCTGCAGTTCGCGATGGTCGCCACCTTCACGGACACCTATCAGCCATTCTACGAGATGAACCGCGACGCCTTGCAGTACGCACTGGAAGCCTACGACGTCGACGTCTCGGCTGAACAGCGCGACGAGATCCTCTCGGTGTATCACGAACTCGAGGTCTTCGAGGACGTGCGCGGGAGCATGGAACGCCTCGCCGAGGCGGGCTACGGTCTCTACGTTCTCTCGAACGGCGATCCCGACATGCTTTCCTCGCTGGTCGAGCACGCCGAGATCGAGGACCTCGTTGCCGATACGATCAGCGCCGACGAGATCGAGACGTTCAAACCCCACGTCGATCTCTATCGCCACGCCGCTTCCCGGATCGGGACACCGACCGAGGAACTCGCCCACGTCGCCGCCGGTTGGTGGGACGTCCCCGGCGCGAGACACGCCGGCATGCAGGGCGTCTGGGCCGACCGGAAGGACTCGCCCTGGCCGCACTATCTCGAGGAACCCGACCTCACGATCGATACGTTCCACGACCTGGCGGACGCGCTCGACGCCTGGGAGACGAACCGGACGGCGTAGCCGGCAGCGCCGTCTGAGAGGGACGTCGCCGCGACGGTCGGGCGGTCGGAGGGATCGGGGTGCGATCGCGCCCCGGCCCTGGGTTCTATAACGATCCCGGGCGATTCTCCGGCCGTGTCCAGCGATTGCATCTTCTGTTCGATCGTCGACGGCGACGTGCCGGGGAGAATAGTACGGGAGGGAGCGGGCGTCACCGCCTTTCTCGACGTCAATCCACTGGCACCGGGTCACGTCCTCGCCGTTCCCAACGACCACATGGAGCGACTGCAGGACGTCCCTGATGAGGAGGCAGAGGACCTCTACCGAGTGATCCATGACCTAGTGCCGGCAATCGAGGAGGCGGTCGATGCCGACGCGACGAACGTCGCGTTCAACAACGGCCCGGCGGCCGGCCAGGAGGTACCCCACCTCCACTGTCATATCGTTCCGCGCTTCGCCGAGGACAGCGGGGGACCGATCCACGCGGCCTTCGGTGATAGACCGGATCTCGACGACGAGGAGTTGGATGGTATCGCCGATCGGATCCGCGAGCACTGATAGCGAGACTGCCCCACGATCGAACGCCGATAGCACCGCGTGGGCTCTCCCGTGAGCTACTCATAGCTTCGTCCTGAAATCCCGAAAGCGTCCGTTAGCATCCCGCTGGCTACCGAGGAAGCCGCATTACTGGGCAGTATTTTTCGCGGTTCGATACGATGTAAAAGCTTATTGTATTACTCTAACTGGTAAGTAAATGTAATGAGTCGGGCACAGACAGTTAGGAGTTGTCCCGAGTGCAACGGGCGGCTCGAAGCCGGCGAGGAGACCTTCTGTAACGACTGTGGGCTGGTCGTCGCCGAGGACTACCTCGATCGGGGTCCCGAGTGGCGATCGTTCGATGACGAGAGCGAGAACCGCGAGCGAACCGGCGCGCCCCTCACCCGGGCCCGACACGATCGCGGGCTCTCGACGGAGATCGGCCGGTCGAAGGACCTGAGTAGCAGAAAGCGCCGCCAGCTCGCTCGAATGCGCCGCCAGCACAACCGCGCGCGCATCGCCTCGAAGGCCGATCGCAATCGAGTGTATGCCTTCACCGAGATCCGCCGGCTGGTCAGCAGCCTCGAACTGCCCCAGAGCATCCGCGATCAGGCCTGTGTGCTCTTCGAGTCCGCCCAGTCCGCGGACCTACTACGGGGCCGTTCGCTAGAGGGCTTCGCCGCCGCGTCGGTATATGCGGTCTGTCGGACCGCTGCGGTCTCCCGAACGGTCGGTGAGATCGCTGACGTCGCTCGTGCCTCGGAGGCCGAACTCAAAGCCGCCTACGACGCGCTGAATCGTGAACTCGGCTTGCCGACCGGTCCGATCGATCCCGCCGAGTACATCGGTCGGTTCGCGAGTGAACTCGACGTCTCGGCGGACATCGAAGCCCGTTCGCGCGAGTTCGTCACCGATGGACGCGATCGCGGGCTGATCAACGGCCGCAATCCCAGTGGCTTCGCCGCCACCTGCTTGTACGCCGCGGCGATCGAAGCCGGCCACGACCTCACCCAGCGCGAGGCCGCTTCCGTCGCCGGTGTTACCCCCGTTACCCTCCGGACGGCCTACTACGACCTGATCGAGGACTGAGAAGCGAGGGTCGATTTCGGCCGACAACGAACTGACCGGCGGCTGGGCTTAGGACCGGATCAGGCCGGATCGGATCCGGCCGTCGGTCTCAAGTCGTTCTGAGATGGTCGGTTCGTGGTTCGTAGACCTCGCCCTTGCGCTTTAGCTGCTCGATCTCGTGTTCTGCCTTCTCGCGATCGAGGTCGACTTCGTCCGCCCGACCCAACACTTCATCGATCGGCGCGCCCTCGTCGTACTCCGAGCCGACGTCTTCGATCAGTGCCTTGATGTTCTTGATGCGGTCGCGCTGGGACTTCGAAGTCCCCGTCTCGACTACGTCGGCGTCGAACTCCCCGGTTTCGGGATCGACGCCGATGTCCTTCAGACACGAGCGGACGATCCCGATTACGCGCTCGGCGTCCTCTAACTCGACCGCGTCCGACAAGCGAACCCGAGCGCTCGCCTCCGCCAATCGGACCAACGCTTCGAGTTTCCGGGCGGTGACTGGCACCGGAGCGTCCTCGCCGGCCCCCTGGGCACGCAGATCGACATAGAAGTCCCGAATCGCTTCCCTCGCTTCCTCGGTCATCGTCGGGAAGACTTCCCGCTTGGCGTAGGCGATGTACTTCCGCAGTAAGTCCGGATCGATCGTCGGCGCGACCTCCTCGGTGGCCGCGTCGACGGCCTTCTGGCTGACGTTCGCGGCGGTCATCCGCGTGCGCTGGGTGTTGAGTTCACCAGCATAATTCGTCTTGAGGATGTGGTCGGCGAGGTTGGCGTCCTCCTCGGGGTCTGGCTCGTCGGTCACCGTGAAGATCAGGTCGAACCGGGAGATAAGCGCCGGCTCCAGGTCGATCTGCTCGCCGACCGACTCGTAGCGGTCGAACCTCCCGTATTTGGGGTTCGCCGCGGCGAGCAGCGAACAGCGGGATTTGAGCGTGGCATTGATGCCGGCCTTCGAGACGGAAATGGAGTTGTGAAGGGCGACGCCTTGACTGACGAACGTATTCGTCGGCTCGACGGTCACGTCATACACCCAGTCGGTTGCGAACTCGCCGTCGTTAGGAACCGTTTCGACGTTGGTGACGCGGTAGTACCGGAGGGCACACTGGCTTTCGAGTGCGTCGGCGCGGTGTTCGGCGTCTTCGAGGGCAGCGCGAACCGCGAGTCGAGCGCGCTCAGCGAGCCGTTTCCGCTTCGCCGCGTCGTAGCCGCCGCCTTCGGCGTAATGAACTCCACTACTCGTCATGCCGTCGAGTCGGTCGGCCAGTTCTCGGCTGGACCAGTCGATCGCCGCCCGCACGTCCGCGAGATCAGCCGCCATATCCAGGGCGTTTCGGACCTCAGTGATACGGTCGCGAATCGACGCCAGCTGGCGTTCGACGGTCGCCACCTGTACCCCAAACTTCTCGTCCAAGTGTGTTCGGAAACGACCAGTGAGGCCGAGACCGACGAGTTTCCTGAGAGCGCGGAGTTCTCGGGCCGCACCCGTCGGTAGCACGTCATGATGGCGGGGCGTTTCCGAGCTCTGTTCGGCGAAGGCCGTAGCCCGCTCGTATCGATCGTCGGCCGGTTCGACCACTTCTTCGACGAAGCGCCCGACCGAATCCCCCATTACGTACGTCTTCCAGGTGTCTTCGGTGTCGTCGTGATGGAGACGGGAAGCGACGCCGAGCTTGGCGAGCGCATCGGCGTAGTCCTCCGCTAGTCCCGCCGACGCTGTCGAAAGGGCCATCGCCTCGCTTTCGACGCTGCCATCGCCAGCGAAAGCGCCGACGAGGAACCGACGGATGTGCTCTTCGGAAGCCCCGAGCACGCGAGCGGGAACCCGTTTCTCCCGTGCAGTGCCCATCACTTCGGGGAAGTTCCGTTCGAACCAGCGATAGAGCTTCGTCGAGATCCATCGCTTCGTGACCGTTCCGGCAGCGTTGGTCGTGTCCGTGCTCTCCAAATCGAAGACGTCTCCGACGAGAGTTGCCGCTCGGTTCAGCAGCCGTTCGTCCTGGTTCGAGAAACCGATCTCGTGGGACGACCCGGCGTAGGAGTGGCCCTCCGCGGTCAACAGTCCCAGGATCTCGGCCAGATCCTCGCTCAACTCGTCGGGCAACGAAACGTCTCGTTCCGTACCGACGTGTGATTCGTCCTGCAGTGCGACTGAGGCACTGGAGTTCGGGAGCTTACGCGGCGCTGGGACGAACGCACCAGGTTCCACCTCGCGAGCTTCGACGGTACCGATGTCGTCTTCTCCGGCGACGAACATCGGGTGTTCGGGCGTTACGAGTACGTCCCGACCGTTAGAGAACTGGACGCGGACGAACTCTTCGGGTGCTTCGTGTCGGCTTACGCGATCTATCGACCGCTTGGTCGTCTCGTTCGCCTCGAAATCGACCGAGTGAACCCGTTCGTCATCGATAGGTAGTATTTCGCAGTTCATCCCGTCGATTACGTCGTCGGAACGGTCGGCCATCCGTTCGTCGACGAACTCGCCGATCTCGACTCGGTGTCCATCCGCGAGGAGGACTTCCGAATTCGGGTGATAGGACTGTTGTTCGAGCGCTTCGTGCATGGCCGAGCGATCCTCCGGTCGCATCTTATCGATCTCGTCAACGGCGGCGATCCCGCGATCGGCGAGGACGAGCGCGCCCGCTTCTAGGGTCCACTGCTGTCCGTCGCCGAAATCATCGCGAACCGCAGCAGCCGTGAGGCCAGCACTCGACGACCCCTTACCGGAGGTATACACCGATCGTGGAGCTATGTGTCGAATATATTGTAGGAGCTGGGAGTTGTGCGAGAGGACGTTGTTCGTGAGGTAGTTGTGCGTGCCCTCGATCTCCAGGTCGTACACCCACTCGTCGGTCGGTTCGATCGGTTCGATCGATTCGATCCGGTCCCACGCGACGTCGCTGCCGGCTACCGCGCGGAGTCGTTCGATAGTATCTTCGACGGCGAGGGCGTCGTCGATTCGGTCGAGAACGACCTCCTTTGCGCCGCGGACGCGGCCCCCGTCCGGGACGACTCCCTCGCACTCGTAGTAGCTGATGGCCGTCTGCGTGACGCCGATCCCGTCGGCTAGCCGCCGCTGTGGAATACTCAGTTCTCCTCTGACAGTCTCGATTGCGTCCCACCCGCCGTTGCCGTTCTCGATCCGCCGTTTCCTCTCCCGTAGGAACTCGAGACGCTCGAACGTGGTGAGTGCAGTATGAAGGCTCTCGCGGCCCGGATTCCTGTCGCCGCGCTCGTAGTGCTGGTAGGTGCTTCGCGGGAGACCACACGCCGACTGCGAGAGCGCGAGCGCCTCCCTGATACGCTGCAGCGTTTCGCCGACGTTCGCTACGACATCGGTGTTAGTATTCGAGTTCGTTCCGTCGAACGCTCGCGACGCGACCGACTTCCGATCAGTGACGAATCCGACCTCCTTGACGTAGCGCTCGAAGTCGGTACCACTGATCCGTAGTCGAAAGCTCCCGCCGGCCTGCTCCCTTAGTTGCGAGCCGATACCGAGTGCGAGCAGCAGGCTGCGAACGCCGTCGAGCAACTCGAAGCTCGTCGATCCGACCGCTATCTCGCGTTCGGTGGTCGAAACGTGTCCCTCACTTTCGACGAGCGCTTTCACGAACGCGCTCTTGATCGTGGGGCTCGCACGCATGAGCGCGTCCGGAACTCGCTGCTGAGCCGAGCGTTCGAGGATCGACGGTTCGAGCGCGGCGAGGAAACTCGCGAACTCGCCGGATGTACACATGATCTCGCGTGCGCTCTTCCCGGGACGGGACGCCCGCTCGGTGTAGTTCAGACCGAGGCCCTCGAACGCGTCCGTTACGTCCTCGAGTATCTCCCGGTCGTTATTGGTAATCCGTACGTCGCCGGTGTGATCATCCCTTAGTACGACGTAGCCTTCCGCGATGACGTAGCCGACGAGTCGTGCGAGTCGGGGTGTCCACTCTTCAGGCAGGTCGAGCCGGACGGCGTTCGGCGAGCGCGAGTCCCGGTACTCGATGTCGAGGGTATCGTCACCCTCGGTCGGGATTCGACGAGGCGTCGCGACGAACTGCCCCTCGCCCAGATCGGCGGCTTTTACTCCCTCGAAGCGACCCTCGCGCTGGACGAACAGCGGATGAGAGGGCGTAACCTCGACCTCTTTGCCGCTGGCGGTTCGAATGCGATACATCTCGGCTGGTGCTTCTCGCTTCCAGACCTTCCTCGCCCGTCGATGCGTGAGCCTCCCGTCCGAGTCGAGCGAGGGCACCCGGAAGTCCACCTCGCCGTAGACGCCGTCGTCCACTGGAACGGGGTCGTCGAGATTCGACTCGACGATCTCGCCGATCGCTCTCTCCGAACCGTCAGCGAGCGTTACTTTCGTATCGCCCGCGACGCATTTGCCAGTCCCAGGATCTCCAATGAAGAGAAGGTGCATATCCCCCCGAATGCGCGACTCGTCTGGGAGGTGTTTGGTAACCCCCGAGAAGAGTTGGAGCAGCATAGCGAGTTTCTCCTGGTCGTAGCCGTAGATCGACGGGGCGATCGACGCGACCATCTGCTCGTAGATATCCGGTTCCGAAGATAGTTCGACGATCGCGCCCTTGTCGGCTTCGGTGATGTCCATGTCCTCGAACTGCTCGTCCTCGATCTCGACGGTGAGACCGTCCATGTAGACGTCGAAGATCGGTGACTTCGACTGGCCGTCGTCCTGCTGGTCGAGATGCAGGATACCGCTTGCCCGGACGTGATCGCCCGCGGTGACCTTCCCCGTGATGTCGTCCTCGATGTGGATGTCGATGTTTTGGGGAGTCTCGCCGCCCCTGAGTCCTTCGGGGGATTCCTGGACGCGTAGCTTCTGGGCGTCGACGAACTCGGATTGATCGAAGTTGATCTCGAAGGGACCCTGGCGCTCACAGCCCTGGCACTCGTGGGGTTCCTGGAAGTCCCCGCCGGTTTGAGGAATACGAGTGAGGGTGCCACAGCGCTGGCACTCGAAGGCCGCTTCCTGGATCTTCGGGCGAACGTCGGTTGCCTTCCGAACGATGCCACGCACCGACAGCAACTGACCGCGATGGTGGGCGCGGATCTCCCTGATCTCGGTCGGATTGTTCAGATCGATCCGAACGTGAGCCTGGCCGAGCCCGACGTCGATCGGCAGCTCGTAGACTCGCAGGGCCTCCTCGGCGTACTCCTGTAGTTGGCCGGGCTGGGACTGGTAGTCCTCCGCGAGGTCGGGATCGAACTGGTAGAGATCGTTCCAGTTTACGTACAGCGAGCGCTGCTCGGAGGGATATTTCTGAGCTAGTTCTCCGATCTCGTTGCGGTAGTAGGTGCGGTAGAACTCCTCGAAGCGATCGACCAACTCGGTGCTCTCCGCAGTTGCCATTAGGTACAGTACTTCGGCGTCCCGTATCAACCTTGGTACCCCGGACCGGAAGTGAACGACGCCAGCATGACTACCGGAGCTGCGGGCCGCCGGGACCCTCGGTATCGCCGTGACCCCTGAATCGCCGTAACCCCTGGATCGCCGTAACCGTCGACACCCCACAGCCGAATCGGTCCGGGACCGAAGCGAGTCGCCAGGGCTTCGGCGACCGCAAGCCGTGATTCTATGTGTTCGCCGACCACCATATCGGGTATGCACGAACCCTCCGATACGACGCCGAACCCGAGCGGCGACACCGAGAGCGTGACCTGTGAGAACTGCGGGAACTCCCTGTCCCCGATGGAGTGGGAGACTCTGGATAGCGAAACGATCGAGAACGAGACCGACGACCCCGGCGCTCTCAACGACGCTGGGGACGCCGGATACGACGACGCGCTGCATTTCTGTGACGAGGAGTGTATCGCGGAGTGGAAAGGGGACCACTAACGACTACGACCGGAGCGACCACAGAACACGTCCTATCGACGGCTCGCCTCCCGGAGACCGACGGGAACCGAAAAACCCGGAGAGCAACCGGCGGAGAAGAACGAGAGCGAGACGAACGCGACGACCACCCTCAGATGGCGGTGATCGCCGCGCCGAGATAGAGCACGACGACGAGGAAGATCCACACCACGTCGACGAAGTGCCAGTACATCGAGACCGTACTCACGGAGGTGTGTCGCTCCGCGGAGTACTGGCCGAACAGCCCCCGCATGAAGACGATGCCCAGCAGCACTGCCCCCATCGTGACGTGTAGACCGTGCAGGCCGGTGAGCCCGAAGAAGGCACTCGCGAAGATGCCGTCGGTGAGGGTAAAGCCCTCGTGGACGATGAACTCGTAGTACTCCAGTACCTGACCGCCGATAAAGACCACCCCGAGCAGCAACGTCGCCCCGAGCAGACCGATAAAGCGCCGCCGATTACCCTTCCGGAGGCCAACGTGTGCGTAATGTAGCGTAATGGAACTGAGTACCAGCAGCGCCGTGTTCGCAAGCACGAGCGAACTGACCAACGGTGGCAATTCGGTGGGTGGCCACGCTCCGGCGCGGATGAAGAAGTAGTAAATAAAGCCCGCGCCGAACGTCGAGATTTCGGAACCGAGGAACAACAACATCCCGAACCGAAGCGACCGCGAGCCGTGTTCCTCGGTTCCATGCGACCAGAAGGCGGCGACGAAGGCGTGATAGAGCCATCCATAGAGACCGACGAGGAAGAGTCCGATACTGGCGACGACTACCGCCGGGCCGGCAATCGATGGCACGAGATTGCTCCCGCCGCTGGTCATTATAAACAGCGCCGCCCCGACGTAGATGCCGGCCGCACCCAGCGCGGCGACGAAGGGCCACCAGCTCGCCTCGCCGAACCCCTGGGGCCAGTCCTCGGTGGCAGGCAAGTGGTGTCCACCGTGGTCTTCCGTATCGTCCGCGATTCCCATATCGGAGGTCACGCGCCCGTCAGTAAAAACCCTCCCGACTCACCGCCTTCCTCGTCGGTGGGTAGCCCCCAGCGGTCTCGACCGCCGTGCCTATTGGTATTGGTCCCGAAAGACCGGTCGTGAGCACCGCCGACGTCACCGGAAGCGCCATCGAAGAGCCCGGGCAAGGCGACACCGGAGGGCCGATCCGGTGTGAGTACTGTGACCGACGATTCACCGAGGGCGACCTGCTCGCGCTACATCGCGGGCTTTCCCATTCCGAGCGACTGACCAACGGCGAGCGCGAGGCCTTCGAGGCGGCCTACGCCAGCGAGGAGGAAAACCTTCGGCTGTTCCGGCTGAAAGCACTGCTCGCGCTTATGGCGCTGTATTTCCTGCTTCTGTTCGCGTACTCGGTGTTCGGGTAGTCATCGGATCGGGAGAACCCATTGCCAGGACCGGGTCGACGCCATCTCGGAAAGGACGGCAAGCACCGTCGGGACGAACGCCACGTCGAGCAACGAAAGCAGGATGACGACGAGCGCGCCCGGTAGCCCGCCGAGGGCGACGAGGGCGATCACGAAGGCGCTCACGGCGACTTCGACTCCCAAGAGACTCGCGAGGAAGAACGCGGCGAGTCCCACGACTGTATTGACAAGCAGCGGTCGAACAACGCTGAGGAGGCGTGCAAGCAGCAGCAACGCGACGAGCACGACCGCGATCGCGCCCAGTTCGACGGCGGTCACCATTCAATCCGATTTACGCCGAAGGCGGTATATGTATTCCGCTGGTCGACACACGGGCGATCGGTTCCGACAGTAACGACCGTCGGGACCGTGGGTTAGCTTGGTATACTTCGGGCCTTGGGTGCCCGTGACCTCGGTTCAAATCCGAGCGGTCCCATTGCACCTTTTTGCTGCGTCCCGCTCGCCCCCTGTGGTCGCTCGCTTAAGGGGCGCAGTAAAAATCTGTTCTCGTGAGCGACCGCAGGGAGCGAATGAGAGCGGGGAGTGAGAGGTGAGCGAGCCATGCGAGCGAACGGGAACGACCGTTGCATCAAAAAGGAGCAGCGCTGATAGCCGCCCGCTGCCAAAACCACCCGTGGAAGGGAGGCGGTTGCGAGCGTGCTATCGGCTTCGAATGTAGAGAGGCTTCGATAGAGAGAAAGCGATCACCAGACGTGTGGCCGCACGAACCGGGTTTCGATGTCGTGGCCGGTCTCGACGGCGTGCTCGATAACGAGACGGCTGAGCCCGACCGCATCGTGCTCGTCGGCGTGGACCGACCAGGCGCACTCGACGCAGTCCCTGATCTCGATTTCCTCTCGTCGGTCCATCTCGTCCGTTATGACGAAGTACGATTACAAGTACGTTCGGCATGGATATATCCGGGCATTTATCCGCTCCGAGGAGCACGCTCGGCCCGCTCCCGGTTCGGGACGCGTCGGACGGTACGAGAGGGCGAACCTGGCCGGCGCTACCGGTCGGGAAGACGGGCTCCCGGACCCTACAGTCGGTCAGAACTCGCCGAGTGCCGTCTGATTGGCCTTGAGCGCTCGGCTCTCGTAGCCCAGCCCGGTCAAATGGGTCGCGAACTCCTCGGCGAACCCGTGGTGTGTATAGACGAGTTCCGGATCGACCGCCTCTACTACCCCTACCAGCTCGGTGAAATCGGGATGATCGGAGAGGGAGAAGGTCGCGTCGTAGCCGCCGCGATACCGGAAGGCCGAATCGATCGCCCATCCCGAGAAACCGGCTTTGAGCGCTCCGGTCGCCTCGATTATCGAATCGACGAACGCGAGGTTGTTCGTTCCCGTCGGGAGTACGAGGGTATCGCCGGCCTCCAGGTCGGTCTCGGGCCCCGAGCGCTCGGCGTCGAAGGAAACGTCATCACGCTGTTGATCCTCGTGATCGCCTTCCAGACGAGTACGCGGGAGCGGTCGGCCCGCCGGGCGAGGAGTTGAAGCTTCTGGGCGCGCCCGAGCGAGTAGCCGAACAGGAGCACCGGCCGATCCATCGTCCTCCCGAGCCACTCGACGATCTCGGCTTCGATCTCGGACTGGTTGGGAAAGACGTACTCGGGGCTCCCGTAGGTCGTTTCGAGTATCAGGACGTCGGCATCGGGCGGTTCGAACCCGGGGAGGTAGAAGCGATCCCGTGTCGAGATATCGCCGGTATAACAGTACCGCACTCCGGTATCGGGGTCGGTGATCAGCGCGGCCCGCGAGCCGGCGACGTGGCCAGCGGGTCGCAGGTCGATCTCGGGGACCGTCTCGCGGGAGAGCGGACCGCCCTCCTCTCGCCTGGCTTCGGCGAGGGCGGCAGTAAGCGCCGAGCAGACGACGCTCTCGGGCGGGTCGTCGTAGAGGTGATCGCCGTGGGCGTGGCTGAGAAGCGCGATGTCGCCCGCCGATCGCGTCCCGTCGGCGACAATGGTGGTGCCATCACCCAGTTCGATCTCGATGCCGTCCCTGAGCCGGACCCCGGTGTCGGACGGCGACCCGACGTTCGATCCCGTCACTGAGCGGTCGTATGGGGCGGGCCGGTATGGGTGTTTCCGATCGTCAGTGAAGTTTCGATTGGCACCGACTCACTGCTGGTCGTACAGTTCTTCGACGCGCGAGAGCGTATCGGCGTCGGCGGGCGCGAGGTCCTCACGGACCCGGAGGAAGCGGGGGAATCGTAGTGCATAGCCCGAGTCGTACTTGCTGGAGGGCTGGATCGCCTCGTACTCGATTTCGAGGACGATCTCCGGTTCGACGTCGAAGACCTGGCCCTCCCGTTCGACCAATAGCTCCTCGAGCCGCTCGGTGAGTTCGCGCAACTGCTCGTCGGTGTAGCCGGTCGCGAGCCGACCCGCTTCGCGGAAGCGTTGTCCGTCTTTTTCCCGTCCGGTTCGGTCGTCCTCGCTCCCACCGGCGTCGGCTCCGTCCTGAGAATCCTCGCCGGTATCGTCGCGGCAGGAAAGAAAGAGCCGCCCGAGGAAGTCGCTGCGCCGTCCCTCGCTGTACTGGGCCCGCGTGACGAGGAGGTCTAAGGTCTCCATCGTGGGTTTCGCCTTCATCATGTGCCCGACCCGACGGCCCGGCTGGTAGCGTGCGTTCAGGTTCTTCAGCATGACCCCCTCGTGGCCCGCTTCCAAGGCCTTCTCGTAGAACTCCCGGGCGCTCTCCTCGTCGGTCACTCGTTCGTTCTCGGCCCGCTCGATCGCGCCCGGCTCGGCATCGAGAACCCCCTCCAAGGCGTCGAGACGCGCTTCGAGGGACCTATCGAGCAGCGACTTGCCCTCCAGCGCGAGAACGTCGAAACAGTAGACGAGCGCCGGGATCTCCTCGGATAGTTTCTCAACGTCGTACTTGCGCTTGATGCGTTGGGAGAAGCGCTGGAAGGTCACTGGAGTTCCCGTCTCGGGGTCGTACCCGATCGCCTCGCCGTCGAGCACGCATTGCTCGGCGTCGACGTTCTCGCGGACGGCTCGGACGATATCGGGGAAGGCCTCGGTGACGTCCTCGAGCTTGCGGGTAAACACTCGGGTCTCCTCGCCGTCTTTGTG
Organism: Halobacteriales archaeon QH_8_64_26; assembly: GCA_003021725.1. GTDB lineage: Archaea > Halobacteriota > Halobacteria > Halobacteriales > Halococcaceae > PXQR01. Next base: position 19,851 of record PXRA01000013.1, on the reverse strand, counting down.
GATTTGGATCCTCGCGCCATCGTACTTCGACTCGAGAAGGACGTCTTTCGGTTTCTCAGCGACGCTCTCGATTCCCGTGTCGAGTTCCTCGGCCTTCTCGGCGAGCATCACGCGCACCGGCCGAAAGAGTTCGATGCCCAACTCGGAGAGCCCCGTGAGGCCCTCTTCTTTCGCGGTGCGGGCGACCAGCGGGTAGTCGTTCGTGACCTGGAAGGCGCGTTCGACGGCCTTTATTGCCGTTCCATCGCTCCCCTCGACGCTGGTCGCCTCGGCGTCACCGATGTTATCAGCACCGGAAGTGTCGCTGCCCTCGCCGGCGTCGGAGTTCGATCGCCCGACGACACCGGAATCACCGTCGTCGTGACCGGCGGCATCCGCGCCGTCGCTGCCGTCGAGAAAGGCCAGGGCGATGCCATCACGGACGAGCCCCTCGCCGACGCCGATGCGGAGGTGGCCCAGTGCCGTCCGGGTAACGTAGCGCGCCTCCGATGGCGAGGCGTCGCTGAGCAGCCGCGCGATCGCATCGATCCGCTTCTCCTGGCTGCCCTCGCCCTCGTAGTTCGCAAGCTCCCGAAGCGTGGTGCAGATCCCCTCGACCGTCAGATCAGTGGTGACGAGCGTTCGCTGGGTTTCGTTCTCGCTCGCCCAGGCGGCGGCGTCGCCCAGATCGCCCGTCTCGCGCCAACGCTCGTCGATCGCTGCCGCTTCGACGCCGGTGGCCTTCGTGATCGCCCGCTTCGTGAGACTGGAGGAGACGCCGAGTTCCTCCGTTCGCCAGGCAGGAAAGAGATGGCCCTGGACGAGCGTCACGACCAGCGGGAGGTGCTCGGCGTCGCTATCGGCGAACGCTTGGGCCAGCACGTCGCGTTTCTCCAGTGTCGATTGGGTCCCTTCGAGGCGCTCGTAGACCTCGACGAGGGCGGCGTACTCCATCGGTTTTGATAGAACGAGTACGGATAAAAACGGCCCGACTCGTCGCGATGGACCCACGTTCTCAGGGGGCCATCGATCGACCGAATCACAACGAGAGCGAAGCAACGGAGCGACAGTAGTGTCCTCCGACGATGAACCGCGATCGGTTGGAAAAGAATCGTGATCAGGTCATGGGAGCGACGAGCCGGCCGCTCGCGTTCGTCGCGTTGGTATTCGTTTCGTTCGTACCGGCGGTCGCGTTCCCGCCGCCACCGCCGGACTGGCCTTCGTCCAGCCACTGCTGGTACTGCTGATCGGGCATGGCATCGACCGTCGCGAGCATTGCCGAGTGGCCCGAGCCACAGAACTCAGCACAGTAGAGCTGATACTCGCCCGCTTGGGTGACGTTCGTCTTGATCGTGTTGTACTGACCGGGAATGGCGTCCTGCTTCAACCCGAGCTGTGGGACGTGGACCGCGTGGATCACGTCCCGGGAGGTGATGTGGAGGTACACCGGCCTGTCGGTCGGCACGGCTAACGTCGACTGAGAGACTTTGCCGTTGGGATAGTGGAACTCCCAACCCCACTGGTAGGCGATAACCTCGATCTGGACGGCGTTTTCCTCGCTCGGCGCGATAGCGCCCTCGGAGTAGTTCTGGGAGAAGTTCATTGGCTGGGCTTCGCCCCCGCCCGGATCGGCGAACCCGGCCGCGCCGGCACCGACGCCCGGCCCGGCCGTCAGCGAGACCACGTCGTAGCCAAGCACCTGGTAGGCCGCGACGCCGACGAATAGCAATATGATCGCTGTCGCGATCGTCCAGGTGATCTCCAACCGACGGTTCTCCTCGGTCGGTTGGGGGTTGTCGTTGTTACGATATCGCCAGACCGTATAGATCAGGATGCCTTCGACGAACAGCGTGATCGGCAGTGCAACGTAGATGAGCGTCTGGTTGAGTTCTGAGATGAGGCTCTCGGTTACCGACTGTGCTGCGACCGGTTCGACCGCGAACGCGAGGACGAGAAACGGGAGGGCCCCCAGTCCGATTAGCCTGCGGTCCATATAGTAGGAGACGGGGTCCTCGAACGTAAATACCTGCTGAATAGCACCATCGAAGCTGAAAATCGCCCGCAGGGAGCGCTTCGCGGGTGGAAGCGCGGGCCCTAAGTAGACCCCGCCAGTACTAGCAAACAGGACCGAATCGTGAGTTTCCAACCGTCGACCCAGCGCCGGCGTCTCACCACGTTGCTGGCTACCTGTGCGATCGGGGTCTACCTGCTCGTGGCCATCGGCGCGACGACGGCACTCACCGAGGCCGCGAGCGCCTGCTCGGGCTGGCCGGTCTGTTCCTTTCAGGGACGGCTCGGCGACCCCTTAGTGTGGATCGCGCTGGGCCACCGGGTGGTGGCGGGGCTGGTCGGGACGCTGCTCGTTCTCTGTGGCCTGCTCGCCTGGCGCAGCGGCGCGTCCCGGCGGGTGAAGGCGGCACTCGCCGTCCCGATCGGCCTCTATCCGATTCAGGTCGCTATCGGCGCGCTGGCGGCCGTCAGGGAGGTCGGCTGGGTGCCTGAAGCCCACCTCGGAGTCGGCATAACGATCTTCGCCGGAGTTCTCGTCGCGCTCGGCTGGGCGCTCGAAGCTGATACCCCCGACACAGCCGACCTGTCTGACGTTCCCGACGCCTCGGCTGCCGGAGCCGAAACGGCCCCAGCGGTGACCGAGCCCATCGATCCGGAGCCGAACGGGGCGACCGAGACTCTCGGTACCGAAACGGTCGAGTCACCGCCCGCGAGCGCGTCGTCGACCACCGGCAATGGTCGGTCGGGCCGGCTGTCGACGCGGTTCGCGCGAACGCTTCGAGCGTACGTCTCGCTGACCAAGCCGCGATTGATGTGGTTGTTGTGCTTGGTCGCGGCGTCGGCGATGGCCCTGGCTGCGGGACCGGCGCTCGACCCCCGAACTGTGGTCCTAACGCTCTCGGGGGGCGTGCTCGCGATCGGCGCGAGCGGTACCTTCAACCACGTTCTCGAACGCGATGTCGATCGGCGGATGAACCGAACGGCGGATCGCCCCCTCGCGGTCGATGAGGTTTCAGTCACCAACGCTTTGATGTTTGGCTTCGGGCTCGCGCTCGCCTCGCTGTGGGTCTTCCTCCAGGTAAACCTCCTGGCGGCCGGCCTCGGGTTCGTCGCGATCGTCTTCTACAGCGTGATTTACACGCTCGTCCTCAAACCCAACACCGTCCAGAACACGGTTCTCGGGGGTGCGGCGGGCGCGCTGCCGGCACTCATCGGCTGGGCGGCGGTCACCGGCGGCATCGATCTCCCCGGAGCCCTGCTCGCAGTCGTGATTTTCCTCTGGACGCCTGCCCACTTCTACAATCTCGCGCTCGCCTACAAGGACGACTACGAGCGCGGGGACTTTCCGATGCTACCAGTGGTTCGGGGCGAACGTGTGACCCGCCGCCACGTCCTTTGGTATCTCGGCGCGACGCTGCTTGCGGCGGTCGGACTCGCCGCGCTGGCCGGCCTCGGCTGGGTGTATGCCGCGGCGACGGTCTCGGTCGGCGGGGTCTTCCTCTGGGCCGTGGTGCGGCTCCACCGCGAGCGGACCACGCAAGCAGCCTTTCGGGCGTTCCACGCCTCGAACGCCTATCTCGGTGTCGTGTTGCTCGCGATCGTTGTCGATACGCTTGTCCTGTAGCTCCGAGACGATCGGCCCTCCGTAACCCTGTGCCGGCCCGGGTGGTACTACCGGATGACTAGTATCTGACGTTATTCCAGTCCTGAAGACGAACTCGGCCGCCTACCATGGCGAACGCGACGTCCCCACCGGTCGCGTAGTGGACGACGCGCTGAGCCAGGGCGTAGCGAGGGCACAATCGTGCTGATCGTGCGTCGAGTGCGATCACGTCGGCCTTCTTGCCGGGTTCGAGCGAGCCGATTTCACCGTCGAGACCGAGCGTCGCCGCGGCGTCGATCGTCATCGCCTCGATGAGTTTCCCGGCAGGCAACAGCGAGGTGTCCTCGAAGTGCACGCGTTGGAGCTGGGCGGCGATCCGGGCCTGGGAGAGCAGGTCGAACGAGCGGTCCGGTGCGGCCCCGTCGGTCGAGATCGCCACGGTGAGGCCCGCATCGAGGGCCTCGATCACCGGGAAACGGGCCGTCGCGTAGGCATGGGTCAGCGGGCCATGCGAGGCGGCTACCCCGTTGTCAGCCAGCAGTTCGATCTCCTTCTCCGAGATGCCGGCACAGTGGGCGAGCGAGAGCGACGGCGAGAGTATCTCCGGGACCGCTTTCGCCGCCGCTTCGACCTGCCCGCCGTAGCAGTGAGCCTGGATCGGGAGGTCGTGCTCGGCGGCGAGTTCGACGACCCGCTCTAGGCCCGCGATCGAGCGCTCGCTGGCTTGTGGGGGAGTCGCGTCTCCGTCGCCCTCGAACTCGGGAACGAGTTCGGCGAGCGCGACACACACCGAGAGGCGACCGTCGGCGGCCCCATCGAGGCGATCGATCACCGCCCGCGTGGTCTCGATCGCGCGATCGAGATCGACGGCGATCTCCTTGCCCGTCCGGGGGTCCCGACAGTCGAGGGGATAGGGCGGTCCCGGCGGACCGACCGCACAGACGTGTCTGAGGCCGAGTTCGCGGTAGCCGTCGGCCGCGGCGACGTCGTACTCGGGACTATCCACCCGCGGCACCGAACCGACGTAGGAAAGCGACGTCGTGACGCCCGCCCGGAGCCGGGAGAGGGCGGCGAGGCGACTCTCGGCCCGCCAGAAGCGCTCACCGGCGTGCCGACAGTAGAGCTCTCGAACCACCTCAAGCCAGTCCCCGGTGCCACTGGCGAGGTTCTTCGTGAGAGCGTGACCGGCGTGGCCGTGGCTGTCGATCAGGCCGGGAAGTAACGCCGACTCGCGTAGGTCGATGCGCTCGACGCTACTGTACGCCTCGAGTATCGTCTCGCGGTCGCCGACGGCAGCGATCCGGTCGTCCTCGACGACGGTCGTGCCCGGATCGAGCACCCGCCGGTCGTCGTCGACGGTGATCACCGCGCCGCCGACGAGCACCACCGGGCCCGACGAAGGGGTTTCCCATACCCGGCTTGCTCAGGGCGCTGTCTTAGTTCTATGCGCGACTTTCCGGCGGTTCCGTACTACTCGGTGGGCGGCAGGGTTCCCGATCGACGCCCTCTGTGGGGCTCTCGCGGGCGCTCCGATACGCACTTAATGTCTCGCGGGGTAACGTATCGGTAATGTCAGTAGAAGCGGTCAGCGCGGGGGCTATCCTCTTTCGGAACACGAGGGGCCGCCGCGAGTACCTCCTCTTGAAGAGCCGTCCCGGGGACTGGGAGTTCCCCAAAGGCGGCGTCGAGGACGAAGAGGAACTCCAGCAGACGGCGATCCGCGAGGTACAGGAGGAAGCAGGGATCAGCGACTTCCGGTTGCTCGATGGCTTCCGTCGGGATTACAACTACGTCTTCCAGGCCGGCGGGAAGACGATTCACAAGACGGTGCATCTGTTCGTCGCGAAATCCTTCGAGGCGAGCGCGGAACTCTCCGAAGAACACCGGGACCTACAGTGGCGCGATTACGAACAGGCGATCAACACCATCACTCAGGACGGCCCGCGGGAGGTCCTCGAAGCGGCCGACGCGTTCTTAGAGGAGTACGACGACGGAAACTAACCAGTTCGGCAGGGCCTCCTTCGCCGGTGAAGAGAGTTGATGGGCAAAGAGGGCTCCTAAGCGACCGTCGCTAGCGGTAGTGTTCGTCGAGGTAGCTCACGATGTCGTCGGATTCGTAGACTGTCTCGCCGCGCTGGTGGTCGATGAGGAAGGGGATCTGATCCTCGCCGCCCAGCGTCCGGAGTTCCTCGTGGGTCTGACTGTTTCGCTGTTCACCCTCGGCGGTCCGGGGGTTGTGGATCGTGTAGGAAAGCCCGAGTTCGGTCATCTTCTCGCGGGCGTTCTCGCAGTACGGACAGCCTTCGGCTTGGTAAAGTTCGAGCATTGCACGCCAACTTCGATCCCGGCGGGTATCGGACTTCGGCTTTCGACGGCAGGCCTCACGGCGCTCGATTCCGAGCCGTCGAGGGGTACTGCCGAGCATGGAAGTACATGTATATCCGAACCGGAAACAGCGCGGCGAGATAGACACTCATGGTTAGGCTCGTCACCACGGGCGCGATCGATAGTAAGCCTTGTACGGCCATAATCAGTACGAACAGCGCTGCGAATCGTCGGCCATGTCCGCTCCAGAACGCCCACACGCGCTCGTCGAATAATAACAGATAGCCGGTGGCGACGGCGAGAATCGGATCGACGACCACCGCGACGAAGCCGTCGGCGATCGTCGCTTCGCCGAACCATCCCCACTGGTAGCCGACGACTCCGACAGCGACGATCGCAAGACCCACCCACGCTACCTCGTAGAGCGTGCCCCCGAGTGACCTGGGATCGCTCCATTCCTCCGGGACGACGGACATCGTATACTGCCTATGTTATCGGATATTCGATCAAAAGGCTTCGGGCGCGGACGGGCGCAGAGCCGATCGGCAGCCGAATCACTTAGCCCGATCGGGGGTCAAGCGGCGTCGTGAGGGGCTTCGGCCGGCCGGCGGACGCGCTCGAATCCATCGCTAAGCCCCTGACGTAGTTCCTCGCCTCGCTCGCGGTCGTCGGCCTCGCGCTCTACCTCATCGGCATCGAGGAGGTACTGCGAACGCTCGCGCGAGCGGACCCGCGCGACGTCGCGAGCGTGCTCGCGATGGCACTCGCGACGATCACCGCCCGCGGAATCGGGCTTCGGATCGTCTTCGAAATCATGGGCACGTCGGTATCGACAGTGCAATCGATCGCGCTGTACGTGGCCTCGGCGTTTCTCAACGACGTGACGCCCTCCGGGCAGGCCGGCGGCGCACCGACCAGCGCGCTGCTCGTCGCCTACACTGGCGACGCGCGCTACGAGATCGGCCTCGCAGCGATCTTCGCCCTCAGCCTCTTAGCGAACCTAGTCATGCTCGCCTTCGGCCTCGCGGGTGTCGGGTTCCTGGCACTGACGGCGACCGCGGGGCCGGGTACGGAAGCGGCGGGGCCGAGTTATGGACTATTGGCAGCGACGACCGTCGGCCTGGTCGCACTGATCGTTGGCAGGATCGCAACGGTTTGGCGATACCGATCGACGGTAACCGAGGGTCTCGTCGAGAGCCTGCTGCGAGCATCCCGGGCGGTCGGCCGAGTCGTCCCTCCGCTCGACGCGCCCGGCCGATCGGCGATCGCAACGCGCGTCGAGCGATTCCGGGACGCGCTCGATCGCCTGGGTAGGGCGACACCTCGGGAGGCGGCCGCCGTCCTCGTGCTGGTCGCGATCGCCCACGGGGCGAGCATCGCCGCGCTGTGGGTGGCGTTCCGGGCGGTCGGCGAGCCGGTCGGGCTCGCAGTTCTGATAGCGGTCGTCCCGACAGCCGTGGTCGCGGCCATCGCGCCGGTTCCGGGCGGTGCCGGGGGGACGGAACTCGCACTGATCGCGTTGCTCACCGTTACTACCTCGCTCGAAGCGGCGACGATCGGCGCTGCGGTCGTGCTCTGGCGGGCGGTGACCCACTGGCTCCGGACGCTTCTCGGCGGCGTCCTCACCGCGGGGCTCGTCGCGTTCGGCCGCCGACGATAGCGTCGGCGTGTCGAGTCGGTCGACTTCGGGGGTCGAATCGTGGTAGAACGTCTCAGTCGATGTTCGCCCGTTCGATCGGGGGAGCGAACCGGTCGCTCCGGTACAGCAAGTAGTTCCCGACCAACAACCCTGCGAGCACGGTCTCGAGACCGTACAGCACGAGGCCGAAGAGGCCGTGATTCGTGCCTTGAAAGACCCAGACGGTGATCTGTATCGCGACGACGACCCCGCCGTACAGGAAGATCCGTCGCCTGGAGATGTCCATTACGAACAGCAGTGCGCCGCCGAAGAAGCCGGTCGCGCCCAGTACGGCGGTGAGATGGCCGAGCCCGAACCCGTGATAGCCCTGGGCGAGGCCGACCAGGAGGGTCAAGAGAAGTGCCGCGAGCGCGACCGGCCGGAACCGATCGCCGGCGTCCTCGCGGGTAATGGCCTGTGCGTCGAGTTCGAGGTAGTGTCGGGTCATCCCGAACAGCCCCTGTTCGGCGACCCGACGCCCGGAGGGCTGAACGAGCGTTTCGGGGTGGTAGCCCGTCTCCCCGACGGCCGTGAGGCGGCGACTGAGGACCTTGTCCTCGTTTGGGAGGTTCCGATAGCCCCCGGCCGCCTCGTAGGCCTCGCGGTGAACGAAGGTGTTGAAGCCCAGCAGGATCGGGCGATCCGACCGGGGAAAGAGGTAGTTATGGATGAACTGGGGCACGATCGCTCGGCGCGAACCCGTCAGTTCACACCGGGAGGACGCCGCGATAAGCCCCTCTTCGCGGACGAACCCGTACATCGCCTCGAGATAGGTCGGGTCGATCCCGGTATCGGCATCGACGAACGCGAACCACTCGCCGCGGGCGCGCTCGGCTCCCTGGTTGCGGGCCGCGCCGATGCCCGAGCCCTCCTGGTCGATCACGATCGCCCCGGCGGCCGCCGCAGTGGTTCGAGTACCGTCCTCGCTGCCGCCGTCGATGACGATCTTCTCGCAGGGGATTTCGGTGTCGAGATCGCGGATTCGGCGGAGCGTCTCGGGAAGGTAGGCCGCCTCGTTGTACGCGGGGATGAGGACGGAGACCACCGGCTCGTCGGCGTTCGACAGTCCCGGCTCGATCGGCGAGCTACTCACAGGGGACTTGGTGTCCTGGCGGGTAAACCGGACTTGCTTGCAGGTGCACCTCTCGATCGTCGTCTCGCCTGGCGGGCTGTGCTCAGTTAGATGGGTTCGGCCAGCAGCTCGCCATCCGAACCGCTTACTTCACTGGGCGATCGAGCCTCGTCCGTGAGGCGATCGGGGGCCGCGGAGTCGGAATTCGTCTTCGAGTTGCGAGTCTGTGCGTGGGCCGAACGGAACTGGCCACCGTCGGGAACGCTCGACTCCGATACTGCCGTTCTCGTCGCTCGACAGCTCGGCACGCGCTCGCGGCGCTGGGATACGATCGTGATCGAAGCCGACCGCACGGCGCTCGAACAGCGGGCTCGCTTCGGACCGGACCGGCTCGATAGCGACTTGCTACACGTCGTCCGCAACGCACCCGCCGAGTGGGCGTACTACCGCGACGCCCTACCCGATCCGGGCTATCCCTGGCGGTACGTCCGCGAGGCCATTCACCGGGCGGCCGATCGGGGGATTCTCGAAACCGGAAAGCAAGGCAACCGGATCGAGATCCGGCGGCGGTGGCCCTACCCCGAGTGGGCGAAGCGGATCATCGCGATCGAGAACAAGCCCGATCTCGACGCGAGCGCGGCGCGCGCACTCTCCGAGCAGCTACAACACGACGTCGCCCTCGCCCTCGCCGATGAGGTCTGGGTCGCGACGCGAGCGACCGACGAACGACTCGAACCGATCCTCTTCGAGAACGTACCCACTGAAGCCGGCGTGCTCGCGGTCTCGGAGGGAGGAATCGAAGTACTCTGGCACCCTCGGCGGCTCGCGGTCGAGGACCCCGGCACCGAGATCACGGAGCGACCGCCCGGCGGGCGGGCGGATCGTTCGGCCGCTCGTTTCGAGTACACCGAGCCGGCGGCGAAACGGGAGACGCGCCGCGCGTTGACCGAACGGGCCTACGAACGCGGGTGGCGAGCCTACGTCGAGTCGATGCGCCCCGACTGTAGACACTTCTCGCTGCGGCGCGATCGGGGCGGCGGGGCGTACGACGAGGTGAGGAACGATACCGGGACGATCGCGTCCGGTTCAGGTGAGCCCCTACCGTACTGCGATGCGAAGAGTACACATCAGAGCGACATCGAATGTAGTGGCTCCTGTCCCGAGTTCGAGCCCGAGCCGCCGGCCTGGCGGTCGCGGGGCTGGCCGGTCGAGGGGGGTCCGGGAGCGGCGGTGCAACGACTGCTTGCCGAGCGGCGACGGCGACGACGGCCGGAGCCCGGCCGGTCGTAGTTCCTCCCCAACTGACGAACGAGGACGGTCAAGTAACTATCCGGCTAGCGACGGCCCGATGGCTCGGTCAGTCGCTCCTCTCGGCCGTGCTGGCCGTATCGGGCCCGATCACCGGTCGTGAGGGTCGGGTTCTCATCCTCATCGGAATCCTCTTCCTCGCCGCTACCGTCGGCGATCGCCGTCTCGAGGCTGCGCTCGTGCCACTGCCACTCCCGGGTGTGTTGATTGCTCGTTTCGAGATCCCAGGGGTCGGCGTCCTCGATCGTCGGGGCTTCGTACTGCGACTGAATCATGTTCCAGAGCCAGATCGTCGTCCCGATCGCGATGAGAAAGGCCCCAAGCGTTGCGATCTGATTGAGCGCGGTGACCGCATCGACCGGTCCGATCGGGAAGTCATAGGTCGCGTACCGTCTGGGCATCCCGAGGTAGCCCAGTAGCAACATCGCGAAGAACGTGAATTGCGTGCCGACCATCGAGAGCCAGAAGTGCCACTTCGCGAGCGTGCGTTGGTACATCCGGCCCGTGACCATCGGATACCAGTAGTAGATCCCGGCGAAGACGGCGAAGCCGATCGCGCCCATGACGATGTAATGGAAATGGCCGACCACGTAGTAGGTGTCGTGTAACACCATATTCACCGGAATCGCCGCGAGAGAGACTCCGGTGACGCCGCCGATAATGAGATTCGCGACGAACCCGATACAGAGCAGCATCGGGGCGGTGAGCCGCACCCGGCCGCTCCACATCGTGGTGATCCAGTTGAAGACCTTCACGGCGCTCGGAACCGCAATCGCGATCGAGACCGCCATGAAACTCGCTCGAATGCGCGGGTCGATACCGGTCGAGAACATGTGATGGGCCCAGACGCCGAAGGAGAGTACCCCGATCGCGAGCGTGGAGTAAACGACGAACTTGAAGCCGAACAGTTTCCGGCCGCTGAACTCCGGCAAAACGAGGCTCACGATCCCCATCGGGGGGAGCACGAGGATGTAGACCTCGGGGTGGCCGAAGAACCAGAAGAGGTGCTGCCAGAGGATCGGTGATCCGCCCTCGACCGCGAAGAACGTGGTGCCGAAGTTCCGGTCGAGCAACAGCATGACAATCGCGCTGCCGAGCAGGGGGAAAGGCGAACAGGATGAGACCGGACTGGGTGACCATCGTCCAGGAGAAGATATCGAGGTTCGCCCAGGTGACGCCCTCCGCGCGCTCGGTGAAGACGGTTGCGATGAAGTTGATCGCGCCCATTGTCGCCGAGACGCCGGTGAGATGGAGTCCAAGCAGCATGAGATCGACGCCAGCGCCGCCCTGGGTGCGCACCGACGCCGGCCGACAGCGGCGTGTACATCGTCCAGGCGGTCTGAGCGGGGGCGAGTCCGGGAACGAAGAAGCCGGCCCAGATGAGTATCGCCCCTGGCGGGAGCAACCAGAAGGCGATCGCGTTAATCCGCGGGAACGCCATGTCGTCCGCGCCGATGATGAGCGGGATGAAGTAATTCGAGAAGGCCGCGATGATCGGCGTCCCGAAGAGAAACAGCATCGTGATCCCGTGGCTCGTTACCAATCCGTTGTAGAACTCCGCACCGATGGGCGTCGCGGCCGGGTCCAATAACTCGGTTCGCGTGATCATGACCATCGACCCGCCGACCGCGAAGGCGACGACGGCGTACAGACCGTAGAGCATGCCGATGTCCTTGTGATCGACGGTGGTGAGCCAACGGATCAATCCACCCGGTTTCTCCTCGTGGCCGTAGCCCGACTCCTCGGCACTCGTGCCGCCGCCGGCCAGCGGCGTATACGATCGCCAGTCCTCAGTACTTCACAAAGTGTCCTTCCTAACATTACCGTAAATTCATGGCTATCTACTGTAATGGTTCCCTACTGTGGTTTTGAGTCCTCATTCGGCGAGTTGTCTGGCAAGGATCCGTGCCAACTCTGCTTCATCTCGTTCGAGTGCGACTGCCGACGCGGTCGCGACCGCGTCGGCGATGCTTTCGCAGTCGTACTCAATCATCACCGTCGTAACCTGCTCAAACACCTCGTCAGGTACTGTTATTGTGCTATAACCTTCCGGGGACATAGCCTATCTTCTCTCTGATTACGGTAAAAACTTCAGTAATTACGGTAGCATCAGCGATCTAGCTTTGTGAAGTACTGGTCCTCGACGCGGGTGAGATAGGCCGCGACGGCGAGGAGGAACGCTCCCATCAGTACTGTCAGCGCGGACTGTGACGTGAGGTTCATACTGGGTTCGCCGGCCGCCGGCCCGGTCGGCCGTCGATATACACCCGGACCGATCGCGTCGACTCGTGTCCGGGCGTAGCCGCCGGTCGATGCTCAAAGTCGGACCACGATAGCGGGGGATTTTATACCGGAGCGAGGCATCGCCATACGGGGCCGCGAAGGAGGTCGCGCCGGACGGAAAAAGCCGGCAGGAACGATCCAGCGTCCAGCAAGCGATCGGCGAGGACCCCAGGCTCTTTGGGAGTGCTGCAACTACGATCGCGTATGACGGGGGGCGTGCGGCTGACGATCGAGGTCGGTTCGCCGCGGGAGTGTCCGATCGCCGGTGTCTCCGAGACGGCGAACGCCGACGTCGACTGGGTGATCCGGACGGCGGGCGGCGATACCGTCACCGAGGAGTTCGCGCTGCCGGCGGAGGCGACGCTCGACCGAGCGGACATGACCGAGGTCATGCGATACGACAGCGAACGGGTCTATCGGTTCCGGCGCGAGGCCGGACGGGGCTGTGCCTGTGAGTTCGTTGAGGAGTTCGGCTGTCCGGTATCGGACCTCCGTGCCCACGAGGGGGCGCTCTCGCTGTCGTGTCACGCTGCCGATACTGGAGAAGCGCGACGGATGCTCGAAGCGCTCCGGGAGAACTTCGACGGTGTTCGCCTGCTGTGTCTCACGCGTTCGGGCGAGGGGCCGGACCGACACGATCCGGTGATCGTCGATCGCGGCGTGCTGACCGATCGCCAGCGCGAGGTCTTGCGAGTCGCCTTCGAGATGGGCTACTTCGAGCGGCCGCGGGAGACGAACGCCGAGGCGGTCGCCGCGGCGCTCGGAATAGCGCCCTCGACGCTCGCCGAACACCTCGCGGCAGCACAGTCGAAGCTCACGGACGCCGTGCTGAACGGCGACGATTGAGTGCGTCCGCGGCTGGCGGGAACGGAGGGTGAATCGAGCACCGGGATCGCCGACGACCGACGGCACCGATGGACGGCATCGGGCACCGATCGGGGCCGAACACCGGGAATCATTTGACTCTCGATCCAGTTATCGGTAGATATGAGCTACCCCTCGCCGGACGAAGCGTCGGACGCCTCGCCCGACAGGCCGGCCTGGACGCGCGCACAGGCAGCGGAGCTTCGTCGGACGGACGAAACCGTCTCGCCGGTGTTCTACCCACCGAGCGAAAGGATCGATCCCGATCTGCACGTCTGGGATTCCTGGCTGCTCCGCGGTCGCGACGGCTCGATCGCCGAGATCGACGGCTGGCGGGTCTTCTTCTCGCTCACAGCCGCCGCGGAGTTGCTTCCCGGGAAGCGCCACGACGTCGCAACGATCCGGTATTTCTACTCGCGCGACGGGCGGAACTGGCGGACCGGCGGGCGCGTCTTCGAGGAGGCGAACGTCTTCGGCTCGCGTCATTGGGCCGGGTCGGCGCTCTACGACGAGGACGGCCAGGTGTACGTCTACTACACCGCGGCCGGCGACGCCGAGGAGGAACACCTCACCTACGACCAGCGCATCGCCGTCGGTGCGGGCGGGCAGGTCGAGACGAACGCCGAGGAACTTCGGCTCGCGGGCCCGTGGGAACACTCGGTGCTGCTGGAGCCCGACGGCGATCTCTACGAGACCGAATCCCAGTCCCGCGGGCCGATCTACACCTTTCGGGACCCCTGGTTCTTCGAGGACCCCGCGTCGGGGGAGACCTACCTCCTGTTCGAGGGCAATACCCCTACCCCCGAGGGATCGGCTGCCTGTGGCGGCGAGGCGGCCCAACAGGAGTTCAACGGCTCGGTCGGGATCGCTCGCTCGCCGACCGGCGACCCGACCGACTGGGAGTTAGAACCCCCGCTGCTCGACGCCGTCTGCGTGAACCAAGAGCTCGAACGCCCGCATATCGTTACCCACGACGGTCGGTACTACCTGTTCGTATCGAGCCATACCCATACGTTCGCCCCCGGCCTCACGGGGTTCGACGGGCTCTACGGGTTCGTCGCCGACTCCCTCCGGGGCGAGTACCGCCCGCTCAACGGAACGGGGCTGGTGGTCGCGAATCCCGCCAACGCGCCGTTTCAGGCCTACTCCTGGCTCGCGTTCCCCCACGGCGAGGAGCTGCTCGTGAGCAGCTTCTTCAACTACTACGACTACGATCGCCCCTCGATGGACGACGTCGCGTTTCTGCCCGAGGCCGAACAGCGACGCCGGTTCGGCGGGACGCTCGCACCCACGCTCCGGCTGACGATCGACGGCGACCGCACCCGAATCAAGGGCAAACTCGCGCACGGACATCTCCCGGTCGAGTCCGAGGACCTCCCGGCGCTCTCGGCGTTCGACGACCGGGAGCGGACCGACGCGGGGTCCTACGGCCGCTACGGGACCCCCGAGGCTACCGATACCCGCGAGGAGTGATCGGACGAGCGAAACGGAACGGGAGTACGAAGCGAGAGGCGACGGAACCGGCGGAAGGCGACGGAACCGGCGGAAGGCGACGAACGGGACGGAAACGAGCCGGCTCGACTACCGCGACGACCGCGGGGCCGGTCGTCCGTCGGGGCCGTCCTCGACCGGCCACGCACTCTTTAGCTGCCAGACGTCGAGCGCTTCGATCGAGACGCGCCCCCCGATCGCGCCGATCGAGACCCCTGTACTGTCCGACCGCGTGGGATAGATTCGGCTCGTGAGGCAGTGTCGGTCGTTCGCGAAGGCTTCGAGTATCGAGCCATCGAGGAACACCCGGAGCGAGAGAGAGTCGTCCGCGTCCTCACCTTCGCTTTCGAGGGGGATTCGGTGGGCGTCGGCGGCGACTTCGGGATCGAGGCTCGAATCCTCGCGATCGACGAGTAGTTCCGCGCCGGTGTAGCGGATCGGCGTCCGTTCCTCGCCGTCGGGCGATTCCCTAACTACCAGTTCGAACTCGGCCTCCTCCAAGGAGATTTCGGCCGCGATCTCCAAGCTGGTCCCCGTGACGTCGAGATCCCTCGATTCGGCGCCGAGGTCGAGATCGCCGTGGCCGACGTGCCTGTCGCGCAGGGCTTCGAGTTCGCGGGCCGGACGTTGTTCGAGACGTTCGTCGGGGGACGAGGAGAGTTCACGAGGCAGGCTCAGCGCGCCCGACCAGCCGGCGTCCCACTGGCGTTCGGGCGGGCGGGCTTCGACGACCCAGCCCCAGGTGAGGACCCGTCCGTCGTCGGTCCGCATCGATTGGGGGGCGTAGAAGTCGCCGTAATCGAGGAGCCCGGTGGGTTCGCCCTCGCTTTCGGCTCCGTCCTCGCTATCACCCTCCTGTTCGCGCTCGAAGGCCCCCGACTCGGGGTCGAAGCGACCGAGGAAGTACGGGACCGAATCGTAGTCAGAGACGTGAAGCAACGCCTTGTCGCCGAGATCGAGCAGTTCGGGACACTCCCAGACGCGACCAGCACCCTCCCAGTCGCCCTCGAAAAGCGAGGAACGGAACCGCCACTCGCGCAGGTCCGGCGATTCGTAGAGTAAAACCGTGCCGCCGACCTCGGCGATCCCCGAGCCGATCAGGTGATGCCAACGCTCGCCGTCCTGCCAGATACAGTGATCGCGGAACTCCGCCTCCCAATGCTCGCTCGACAGTAAATCGAGGTCCTCGGGGGGCGTCCCGATGACCGGGTTTTCGAGATCCTTCCGCCAGGAATCGAGCCCCTCGTCCGTGGCCGTTGCCCGACAGGGGAGCTGGTGGCGGTCCCGGCCGCCGGTGTAAATCAGCGTCGGCGTCCCGCCGTCGAGAACCGCACAGCCCGACCAGCAGCCCTCGGCGTCCGGGCCGTCCGGCGACGGGGCGAGCGCTACGGGCCTGTCCTCCCAGTGAACCAGGTCCTCGCTGGCCGCGTGCCCCCAGTGGATCGTCCCGTGAAACGGGCCCGCGGGGTTGTACTGGTAGAAAACGTGATACGTCCCCTCGTGCTCGATCAGCCCGTTGGGATCGTTGCACCAGTTCGCCGGCGGCGTGAGGTGATAGGTCGGTCGGTTCGGATCGGCTCTCAGAGAACGGCGCAGCGCGGCGAACTCCTCGTCGGTACGCGGTCGGGTCGTAAGCGGCGGGGCCGCCTCGCCCGCGAGAAACGTCAGCACGCCTTCGGCCAACCGCGATCGGTTCGCCGCCCACTCGTCGGAGTCGGCGGCGTCCCTGGCGTCCCCGGCGCCGCCCACGCTCGGCTCGAACGCGAGGGAATCGCCCACGCCGATAACCGATCCCGCGCCGTGCTCCCAGGAGACGAGCGTCTTCCGGTGGGGCGCGTCGCCCCTTCGATAGCCACATGCGAGCACGTCGCCCCGTTCGGGAACGAGGCGCTCGTAGCGGGCGAAGGGCTGTCGGCTCTCTGCTGCTACCGTTTCGACTCGGAGGTCCTCGACGGCCTCGAACGCCGGGTGTTCGGCGTGCAGCGATTTCACCAGAAAGCCGCTCGCCTCGGGCGGGTGCTCGATGCCGACCGTGTCAGGCGCTACGGCGTCGATTCCGAGGTCCTCGACGGCCGACAGCGCGTGCAGGCTCAAGAGGAGTCCACCCCCACCGTCGAGATAGCGCTCGAAAGGGCCACGGCAGGCAGCGAGAGTCCCGGGATCGATCGGGTCGTCGGCATGCCACCAGAGAACGTCGTAGACGGTGGGATCGACGTCTCCCTCGGCGAGCGCATCGACGGGGAAGCGTTCGGCCCGCGGGAACGTCCGCTCACACCAGTCGTACGCCGCCCGCTGTTCGGCGGTGGACGAGCCCGAACGAACGCACCCGACGCGCATCGACGAGGAGACCATCGCCCGAACCAACCGCTCTCCGCGATAAAGCGTTTTCACTCGGGTACGGCCCCGTTAGTCGTTCCCACGCGTCGTCGAGTCGGCCCGCCGGTGAATCGGCGGGGGGCCGGATCGAACCGGACGAGCCATCCCCTTGCACCGAGGGACTCCGACGATGAGCGACGGGGCGTCGCCGACGGGCGAGATAGGACACCCGACGATGATCGACCGGGCGGCGCGGCGGACGGCACCGCTGACTCGGACGGCATTCGCGTTCGACGAGCACATCGACGGGCGCGAGGCGGGGATCGAACCCGGCACGGAGTGTAGCGAGGCGATCGAGGGACTCTTCGGCCGCGGCGAACGGACGGTGCTCGCCCTCGACGCCGGCACCTACTGGGTCGAGGCGTCGATCGTGCTCCGCGGAACCCGGTCGGTCGGGATCGTCGCGAAAGCGGGTGGGAAAGGTGATTTTGAGGTGCCGGCGGACTACGATCGCTCGCTGCTCCGGATCGCCGACGTCGAACACGCCCTGCTGGCGGGCATCGACGTCGATCAGCGCGCGCCGGGCGCCCACCCCGAACTCGGGGTCAGTGTGGAGAGTTCGTTCCTGATCGAGGACGTCGGAATCCGAGGGATCGGCGATACGACCGGCGGCGGTTCGCGCATGCCACTGTGTGTCGAAGCGGAGCACGGAATCGACGTCCTTCGACGAGTGTGAGCCGCCGACGGGAGCCTTTTTCCCCGCTCATCGCTCCGGCGAGGACCGACGGCCCGCGGCGTGGATCGGTCCGGAGAGTCGCGGGACGATCTGCTTCGAGGA
The DNA here is from genome assembly GCA_003021725.1 of Halobacteriales archaeon QH_8_64_26. Lineage (GTDB taxonomy): Archaea > Halobacteriota > Halobacteria > Halobacteriales > Halococcaceae > PXQR01. Next base: position 2,084 of record PXRA01000013.1, on the reverse strand, counting down.
CTGTCGCTTCGAGGAGCACAACTCCCAGCGATCTACGCCGCGGCGACGCCGAGTCCGATCGAGGTCCTCGGTTTCAGCGCCCACGGCAACGCCCGGAGTGGGACCGCGATCCGAATCATCGGGCGGCCGGGTTCGCGGGTCGAGCACTGCTGTATCGCCGGTCGGGGCGAGCGCCGCGGGATCGACATCGATCCGGGTGCCGTACGCGAGACGACCCCTCGACGTCGAAGCGGAGGGAGCGATAGCGGCAGCCGAAATCGAAGCGATTCGAGCGCGGTCGTGTGCCGATTTCTTCGACGCTCGGCGGTCGGCCGAGGGTCCCGCGGGACGAACCGGCGAGGAACGCGAAGGAAGAACAGGAGGGTAGCCGAACGCGGGATGGAGCATGGAGCGGACGATCGGGGCGTGCTGAAGGCGCTATTCGAGCGGCTCGACCTCGATCGAATCGCGCTCGACCGCGAGCCGGAAGGTCGGCACGGTGCGCCTGATGACCTCGACGACGCCCTTGCGTTCGAGGCTCCGTAGCGCCGAGCGGACACCGTCGGCATCGAGGTCGGCCCCGTTCTCACCCCCGCTGGTGTCCCTATCGCTGCCCTCGCTTTCC
>PXRA01000013.1:0-1313 GCA_003021725.1 Halobacteriales archaeon QH_8_64_26 | reverse complement strand
GTTCTGGAACTGCCGTCGAACCCGTCGCACTCGTGCGAGTAGCTGGCTGCCGTAGTGGTCGCGCGCCGATCAGGCGGTGTTGACCAGCCCGCCGTCGATCGCGATCGATTCGGCGGTGACGAAATCCGACAGCTCACTCGCGAGGAAGAGTACGACGTTCGCCACATCCTCGGGCTGACCGAGTCGGCGAAGCGGCGTCACAGCCGACATCTGTTCTTCCTGTTCGGTGCCGAAGACCGGCGAGCCCTCGGTGGTCATCGCCGTCTCGATCGCGCCCGGATGAATCGCGTTCACACGAATTCCCTCGGGTCCGAGGTCCGCGGCGGCCGCGTAAGTGAAAAGGCGCACGCCGCCTTTCGCTGCCGAATAGGGCGTGATTCCGGCGGTTCCCTCCAGACCGGCGACGCTCGACATGTTGATGATCGACCCGCCCTCGCCGCGATCGATCATCGCTGCGGCAGCGATCTGGGTGCCGAAGTATACCCCATCGAGATTGGCGTCCATGAGCTGGCGGTACCCCTCGTACCCGACTTCGGTGAGGGGTTTCTGTGGGCCGACGATACCGGCATTGTTGACCATGGCGTCCAGGCCACCGAACTCCTCGGCGCGGGAGACGGCCGCCCCGAGGTCGTCCCGATCGGTGACGTCACACTCGACGAACGCCGCCCGCGCGTCGGTCTCGCCCTCGATCACCTCGTGAGTCGGGTCGCCGCCCATCCGATCCTCCGCTTGCAGATCGGCGATCACGACGTCCGCGCCCGCCGTTGCGAACCGGCGTGCGATCGCCCGGCCGTTCCCGCTTGCCGCGCCCGTCACGACTGCCGTCTTTCCGTCGAGAAGTGCTGCCATACGGCATGCCGTCGGTACTACGTGACACATAGCTTCGCGTCGAGGGGGAATAGAGCAAAGCGTCGCCCGACGAAACGTGAGCCCGGTTCCGATTCCGGCCAATCTCCGGAGACGAAAGATTATACCGAGGACGGGCGTCGGCGGGCATATGTCCGATACCGTAGAGATCGAGGCGAGTGAGGGCGTCACCACGATCACCGTTTCCCGGCCCGACCGGTTGAACGCGCTGAACACCGCAACCCTCCAAGCGTTAAAGGGGACACTACGGGAAGCTCGCGACGAGTACGAATCGAGAGTGCTCGTGCTTACGGGGGCGGGTGAGGACGCCTTCGTCGCCGGCGCGGACATCGAATATATGAGCCAGCTCTCAGTCGAGGAGGCCCAGGAATACGCCGAACTCGGCCACCGGGTCACCGACGCGATCGAGCGCTTCCCGGCACCGGTCATCGCCGCGATCAATGGCT
>PXRA01000012.1 GCA_003021725.1 Halobacteriales archaeon QH_8_64_26 | reverse complement strand
TCACGGCTATCACCGGAACCGAATCCATCTCGCTGCTCATCGGTCCGCCGGTCAGATGCAGTTGAATCACACTGATGATACCCACGAGCAGAATGCCAACAACGACGATACCGACACCAATGTCGGCCTGCTTCCGGTCCATAACAGTTCCTCTTACTGTTTGAGCCACGGCACTACATGTTATTTGTTGGGTTCGACAATCAGAAGACGGGGTCACAAGTTAATTCGCCAGATAGCGCGGAGATTGAACGGATATTTTGAAACGGTGTAACAGAATCCCGGCGAGTCCATAACACGCACCTTTTTGTCGGCGTCCTCGCTCGTTCCTTCACTTCGTTCAGTCACTCGCTGCGGGGCCAGCAAAAATCCGCGCGGTCGCAGCAAAGCCGCTCCCTGCTCTCGTTCACTGACGCTCACGAGAACATCAAAAAGCCGCTCCTTCGCTCGTCTCCGACTCGCTTAGTCCCGGTGAACCCCTCGCTCACCTCCGGTTCGCTCGCGGATGCTTGCTACCCAGCAACTAGAGAGGATCGCCACGTTTCTGCACGCGGTTGCGGTACAAGCATCCGTGCCGCGAGTGAGCAACGCGAACGAGCGGTAGCGCGCACAGACGGGAAGCGCGAGTGTAACGAGCGCCGGAGGGAGTACGCGCTATTTTGGTGGAGATTTTGCCGAGGGCCGCCGTAGGCGGCCCGTAGCGCAAAAGGTGCGTCCTACTGGAACGTCCGGCCGACTTCGCGTTCCTCGGCGGGTTCGCCGCTGTCGAAGCGCTGTTCGATCTCGTCGTAGCGCTCGCGGGTCTCCTCGGTGACGCTCGGGGTCACCTCGTTCAGCGCCCACTCGAAGTGCTCGTCTGTTACCCGGACGTTGCCGATGCCGCTGTCGATCTCCGCGGGGTCGACCTCGGTGATGAGTTCCCGGCTCGCGGCCATCGCGGCCTCCCGGCACACGGCTTCGATATCCGCGCCGACGTAGCCCTGGGTGCGGGGGGCCAGTGAGTCGAGATCGACATTGTCGGCCAGCGGCTTATCCCGGGTATGGACCGTGAAGATCGCCCTGCGGGCGGTCTCGTCCGGAACGGGCACGTGGACATGGCGATCCAGTCGGCCCGGGCGGAGCAGTGCCGGGTCGATCAGATCCGGCCGGTTCGAGGTCGCGACCACGACGACGTCTTCGAGTTCCTCTAACCCATCGAGTTCGGTCAGTAGTTGGGAGACAACCCGCTCGCCCACGCCGGAGTCGCCGGCGTTCTGGCCGCGTTCGCCGGCGATCGCGTCGATCTCGTCGAAGAAGATCACCGTCGGCGCGTTCTCTCGGGCCTTGCTGAACACTTCCCGGACGCCTTTCTCCGATTCGCCGACGTACTTGTTCAGCAGTTCGGGGCCCTTGATCGAGATGAAGTTCGACTCGGCCTCGTTGGCGACGGCTTTGGCCATGAGGGTCTTGCCGGTCCCCGGTGGGCCATAGAGCATGACGCCCCTCGCGGCCTGCATGTCCAGCGCGTCGAACACTTCGGGGTAGTCCAGTGGCCACTGGATCGTCTCGCGCAGGCGCTCTTTGGTATCGCCCAAGCCGCCGACGTCCTCCCAGGTGATGTCGGGCACCTCGACGAAGACCTCCCGCAGCGCGGAGGGTTCGATGCCTTTGAGTGCTTCCCGGAAGTCGTCGTCGGTCACTTCCAGTGATTCGAGGACTTCGGCGTCGATCTCCTCGGTTTCGAGGTCGAGATCCGGCCGGATCCGTCTGAGCGCGCCCATCGCGGCCTCCTTCGAGAGGCTCTCTAAGTCCGCGCCGACGAACCCATGGGTGTTCTCCGCATACGTCCCCAAGTCGATGTCTTCGGCCAGGGGCATCCCGCGGGTGTGGACCTGGAGGACCTCCTCGCGGCCGTCCCTATCGGGGACGCCGATCTCGATCTCCCGATCGAAGCGGCCGCCGCGACGCAGCGCCTGATCAAGCGAGTCCACGCGATTGGTTGCGCCGATCACGGTGACCTGGCCGCGATCCTCCAAGCCGTCCATCAGCGAGAGGAGTTGGGCGACCACGCGGCGCTCGACGTCGCCGGTGGTCTCGCCTCGCTTGGGAGCGATCGAGTCGAGTTCGTCGATGAAGACGATCGCCGGCTCGTTCTCCTCGGCCTCCTCGAAGACCTCCCGGAGCTGTTCTTCGGATTCACCGTAGTACTTCGACATGATCTCCGGGCCGGAGATGTTGGTGAAGAAGGCGTCTATCTCGTTGGCGACCGCCTTCGCGAGCAGGGTCTTGCCGGTGCCCGGTGGCCCATGCAGGAGGACGCCTTTCGGGGGCTCGATACCTAACTGTTGGAAGAGCTCGGGGTGGCGCATCGGGAGTTCGATCATCTCCCGGACCTGCTCTAGCTCGCGTTCCAGTCCGCCGATGTCCTCATAGGTGACACTGGGGGTCTCGGTCGAGCCCGCGCCCTCGGAGATCTGCTCGGCGGGTTTCTCGCTCACGTCGATCTCGGTCGAATCGGTGACGATTACCGTGCCAGCCGGCTGGGTCTTTGCGACCTTCAGAGGGATCTTCTGGCCGCTCATCCCGCCCATCGGGCCGAATCCCAACGAGAAGGGAATGGTCTGGCCCTTCGTGATCGCCTGCCCGGAAAGCCGGTCGCCGATATACGAACCGATGTTCCCCCGGATCCTGAGGTTCTGTGGCAGGGCCACGGTGACGCTTCTGGCCGGGTTGATGTCCGCCTTCTCGACGGCGACGCTATCGTCGATGCCGACCTCGGCCTCCTGGCGCAGGCGGCCATCGATCCGGATGATCCCTTCGCCTTGGTCCTCGGGGTAGCCGGGCCAGACGCGCGCGACCGTCGGGTTCTCCTGGCCGCCCAGACGGACGTAATCGCCGTTCTGGAGGCCGATCTCTTCCATCGCCCCGCGGTCGATCGCCGCCAGCCCGCGACCGGCGTCCTTCTGCTTGAGGGGTTTGACGGTGAGGTTCATCGGGCCACCTCGATCGTGAGCACGCCGTTGTTGATCGTCGCCGCCCGCACGCCCTCCGGTAGCGCGAACTCCCGTTGCTCGTCGTCTTCGGTGACGACGATCGCCGTCCCGTCGACGGCGTCGACCGTCGCGTCGCCGATCTCGGTGCCCAGATCCGCGACGAACAGGATCTCCTCGTCGTAGTCCTGGCGCCGTAGTTCGTCGTTCCTATCGCCGAATCGCTGCATATCGGTCTTCATCCTAACATCAGGTTAGGCGTACTTCTATAAAAATGCTTTGCCAGAGTTAGCACGCCGGCCGCCGGTCCCGCGCCCGGTTGCGTTGCCCGGCGGTGGGGTGTTTTTATGCTTCGATCGGTTGTACGGACCGCATGGAAACTGCCGTTCACCACGGGCGCGAGACGGCCTACCGCACAGTAGATACCGAGGAGCCCGGGCTTTGTTACGTTCACGGCAGCGGGGCCGATCACCGTCTCTGGGTACAGCAGTACGCAAACGGTGGGGTCGCCCTCGATCTGAGCGGTCACGGCGAGAGCGAGGACATCGACGCCGACCCCGGCTACGAGGCGCTCTCGGCGTACGCCGACGACATGCTCGCGGTCGCCGAAGCGACCAACAGTCGCGTGCTCGTAGGGAACTCGTTGGGCGGGGCGGTCTGTCTCCACGCACTGCTCGAACGCGAGACCGAGTTCGACGCGCTCGTCCTCGCGGGTTCGGGCGCGAAACTCGGCGTGCTCTCGAGGCTTCGGGACTGGCTCGAAACCGACTTCGAGCGCGCAATCGCCTTCCTGCACGAACCCGATACGCTCTTTCACGATCCCGGGGCCCTCGGGAGCGATACCGATGGAACCAGCGGGACCGATGGCAACGACCCGATCGAACGCTCGAAGGCGACGATACGCGAGACCGGCCAGGAGGTCACCCGACGGGATTTCCTCTCGTGTCACCGCTTCGATGTCCGGGACCGACTCGACGAAATCGAGGTACCGACGCTCGCGCTCTGTGGGGAGTACGACCGGCTCACCCCGCCCGAGTACCACCGCTATCTCGCCGCGGGGATCCCCGAAGCGGACTGCGAAGTCCTGCCGGACGCCGCCCACCTCGCGATGCTAGAACAACCCGAGGACTTCGACGACGCGGTCGCTCGGTTTCTGGGACGTCGTTTCGACTGAGCATCGAGAGCCGGAATTCGCGTCAGCATCGAAGCGAGACCGACGGAGGAGGTGAGGGCGACGGCGTCGGTCGACGCTCACCCGCGGACGCGGACAACACCGGACTGGAGTACCCGGTGGTTCGGGATCAGGAACTCCTCGGAGTCGTTCTCGATGCGGGTCGCGACGATGTCGACCTCCTGGACGATGCCGCGATGGCCGTCGATCTCGATCTCGTCGCCGATGCCATAGGGTTGGTTCAACAGTAGATAGACGCCCGCCGCACCCGAGGCGAGCAGGTCCTTGCCGGCCAGTCCCCCGAGGAAGACGACCGCAAAGGCATACGCCCCCAGCAGGACGACCAACGCCGACGTCGCGACGCCCAACTGGCTTAGCGCGATCAGCCCGGCGACATAGAGGACGCTGTACTTCGCGAAGAGGGCGACGAGGTTGACCTCCGGTAGCTTCACCCCCCGAAGCCGTTCGTTGATCCCGACTTCCGCCTTGTCGGCGACGATCAACCCGAGGATGATCGTTAAGGCAGCGACGAACAGTTGGGGGAGGAAGGTCGTGAGCTGGGTCCAAAAGAGCCGGGCGTTGAGCAGTCGGGCGACGTTGAGCGCCACCAACAGGGTGACCCCGAGGACGAAGACGACCGCGAGCTGGGAGAGCAGCGTCACCGTCGAGGTCCCCAGGCGGGAGGCCGTTCGCTCGAAGGCCGTTCCTTCTACCGCCTCGCCGATGCCCGCCGTGGTGAGCAGCCGTCGGGTCCCATCGCCCACCAAGTAGCTCACGAGCACGCCGATCAGCAAAATGACGACCGCGAAGACGATGTTGTTCCGGGCGAACAGTTGGCGGACGAGGCTCCCGAGAAGCGAGCCCCACTCGATCAGGAACATCTAGTACTCCTCCGGATCGACCTCGAGAACGATCTCGCCGGCCTTGAACGCCCGGACCATCCCGTCCGACTCGGAGAGGACGATCGTGATCGCGTTCGTATCCCGCGTGATCGCCCCGCCGGCCATGTGCCGAGCGCCGAGTCCCTTCGGGATGTCGACGCCCTCAGCGGCCGGTTCGAGGTAGCGATACGCGGAGACGATCTTGCCCGAATCGGAAATGACAAACGCCCCATCGAGCCGGGTGAATTCCTTTATCATCACGTTCACGATGGCGTCGCCGACGTGGACGTGGGACTTCTCGAAGGGGTTGTAGGATAGGGGCCGGGATTTGTTCATGACGTTGCCGGCGTCGCCGACGACGAACAGCGCGCCGACGGGTTTTCCCTTCTGGCCTTTCTTTCCGAGTTCGATCGCGAGTTCTAAGACGTCCCGCACCACCGAGGGCTCCGCGCGCGATTCGGCAAAAAGCGAATAGATGCCCGAGCGCGTGATGGAATCGACCCGGATCCGAGTGAGGGTATCGATCTCCTCGTCGAAGATCTTCGTCGCACAGACGACCTCGTCGCCTTCCTCGATGAGACCGGCTTCGAGCGCGCCTTCGAGCCCGAAGCGGATCCGATCGGAGACGTCCTGGAATTCGAGCGGGAGTTCAACGAACCGATCGGCACTCATGCTGTTCTCCGCGGAAACTACCACGACCTCGGTGCCATCGAGTTCGGCGAAGCGCTCGTAGAAAGCCGTACTCGGCGAGAACAGAAACACGGTATCGACCTCGCCCAGCACATGTTCTCTGAGGTCGCCTACGTCCGCCATTGTTCATGCCGATTCGCCCGCTATGAAAAAGCCTTCTGAACGCCTACGTCCACCTCGTTCGTCTCAGCCGCTCTGGCCTTCGATCCGCCCGTGTCGTCGGGAGCGAGACCCCGCGGACGAGTCGGCGGAGCCGGCACGCAGAAACCGGCAGTCCCTGTGCGATCCACACCCTGCAAATACCTGCGGACCCGATCGACACGAGAGGCACATGGACGTTTCCGTTCGCGTGGCGATCGCCGTGTTCGTCATCTGTGCGCCTACACTCCTGTTCCTCGGGCTCTGGCGCGGGCTGACGAGCCTGCGCGACGACGACCTGGCCGGCGAGGTAAGTGCCCGCCAGCTCCGGGGCGTCTTCGAGGCGCTCCCCTCGGGCCAGCCGGACGCGGGCCGCTTCGAGGAACTGCCCGACGGCGAGGTCGCGTCGGCCCCCGTCGGACGCTCGTACCGATCCGACTCGAACCCGACGGCGGCCCCGAAAGCGGGCGAAAGCGAGGGCGGAAACGAGGTGCAGGACCGGCCCTTCGAGTCCGCGTCCACGTCCGAGGTGGGCGTCGAGGTCGACGTTGAGGCCGACCCATTGGAGTGTCCGCGCTGCACGGAGCCGAATCCGACCGGGGCCGAACTCTGCTGGGAGTGTGGGGCGTATCTGAACACGCGCCTCTCCGGGGAGCCGTATGTTCACGAGTAGGAACGTAGTACAGTCCCGACTCGTTCAGTAGGGAAAGACGTCGATCCGGCTCGATGACGGCCCCGCCATCCGCTTTGTTCCGGAGCTACTGCTCGGCTCGATGTTGCTATCCGACACGAACTTTTATAATGAAGTGGCTATCCGGTGTGGGCATGCCAGCCCCCGATCCTACTGCGTTGGCGCTCGCCCCGCCGTTGGTCGCCATCGTCCTCGCAATGAGCACTCGACAAGTGCTCGTCTCGTTGTATGCTGGTGTTTGGACCGGGGCGCTGATCGCCGCCTCCTGGAACCCCATCGCTGCGACGGCGCTCTCGCTCGAATGGATCGTCGAGACCGTTCGCGACCCGTTCAACGCTACGTTCCTCGTGCTCATCCTGCTGATGGGTGCCGGGGCGGCGTTCATATACAAATCCGGTAGCGTTCTCGCCCTCGAACGATGGATCGGCGATCGCGTTGAGACCGCTCGCGACGCACAGGTACTGACCTGGCTGATCGGCGTGTTCATCTTCTTCGATTCGTACACGAGCACGATCATCACCGGCAACGCGACGAAGGAACTGGCGAACGCTCGGTACTCCTCGCGTGAGATGCACGCCTACGCGCTCGATTCGACGACGTCGCCGGTAACGACGTTCGGCCCGATCTCGAATTGGATCGGGTTTCAAGTCTCGGTTAT
>PXRA01000011.1 GCA_003021725.1 Halobacteriales archaeon QH_8_64_26 | reverse complement strand
GACACAGAGCACGCGATCGCCCGACTCGACGGTCGAGGCGACGGCGGCTTCGAGGCCGAGTACCCCTTCGCCGCCGAGGACGACGACGTCTTTTTCGGTACCGTAGACCGCAGCGAGGTCGCTCCTCAGCGACCGATAGGTATCGAGGAAAGCCGGGTCGATATCGGGGTTCGCGATCGGCCGAGCCATCGCCTCCCGTACCTGTTCGGGAACCTCGGTAGGCCCGGGCGTCATCAACACGCCCGTATCACCCGCGAATGTGCATCGGTTTCTCGACGTGTCGACGACCACGCCGTATGGGATTCGTTCATGAACCTCGGTCGGTCGCGGCGAGGATATACGATTCGATCGAAACGACCCATCCGACGGATGCCGAGCCCGATGACCGGTCAGTAGAACCGATATCGCCCCGCTCGAACAGGTGCCACCGGCTCTCGAAGCCGACTTCACTCCGGGGGACCGAAACCGACTATGAGCACACGCGGCCGCCACGTCCGGCTGGCCACCCGCGGGTCGGAACTAGCCCGCCGACAGGCCACGACGGTCAAAGAACACCTCGAAGACCGCCGGTTCGAGGTCTCGCTCGTCGAGGTCGAAACGGAAGGCGATCGGGTTCGCGACGAGCTGATCCATCGACTGGGCAAGAAAGGCGCGTTCGTCCGCAGTCTGGACGAGCGCGTCCTGAACGGTGATCTCGACGCCGCCGTCCACTCGATGAAGGACATGCCGACCGAATCACCCGCCGAACTCCTCGTCGCGGGCGTCCCCGACCGAGCACGCCCGGGGGACCTCCTCCTGACGCCCGAGGGCACGAGCCTCGCGGAGCTACCGGGAGGAGCGACCGTCGGGACCTCCAGTCTCCGCCGGAAGGCCCAGCTGCTCGCTACGCGCTCGGATCTGGAGGTCGAGCCCCTGCGGGGTAACGTCGATACCCGCGTCGAGAAGCTGCTCGCCCCCCATCGCCAGCGCGATCACCAGCGCCGGCTCGAAGCCGAGGAGAGCGAGGGGGAGGACGGCAGCGACGGAGACGAAAGCGATAGCGACGACGAGGGGAGTGAGGACGGACCGACGTTCGAGCGCACGGCACAGGAGTACTTCGAGGACCTCTCGCCGATCGAGCAGCGCGCGCTCGAACGCGAGGTCGATATCGAGTACGACGCGATCGTGCTCGCGGCCGCGGGCTTAGATCGGATGGGTCTCGACGGGCAGATCACAAGCCAGGAACTCCCACCCGCCGAGTTCGTCCCCTCGCCGGGCCAGGGAGCACTCGCAGTCACCGCCCAGGAGGGTGACCTCGCGAGGGCGATCAACGACGCGATCGATCACCCCCGGACGCGGACCGAGACGACCGTCGAGCGCGTAGTCCTAGAGGAACTCGGCGGCGGGTGTATCGCGCCGATCGGCGCCCACGCCGTAATCCAGGGCGAGTACGTCCACGCCACCGTCCGGGTCCAGGACACCGCGGGTACCGAGGAGGTGAGTGCGAACCGCGACCTCCCAGTAGAAGAACACCCCGCGGCGGCCCGCGATCTCGCCGCCGACCTGCGGGAACGGGGCGCGGCCGAGTTGATCGACGCCGCACGCGAGACACAGGAGGACCCCGCGGCGGCCGGACCCGGGGAGGGCGATACCCTCGGATGACCAGTCGCGATAGCGACGCTGCCGACGATAGCGGGGCAGTCAGTGCGGAGACCGACGCCGGCGTCAGTGATCGTCGGGAGGGTCCTCGCGTCGCGGTATTCCGCCCGGACGACGACCGGCTCGCCGAGGCCGCTTCCCTTCTCGAAGGATTGGAGGTTGTCCCGATACCCGACCCGATGCTCGCGATCGAGCCTACTGGTGAGCGTCCCCGATCGGACGCCGAGTACGCGATCCTCACGAGCAAGACCGGCGCGGAGCTGGTCGGCAATTCGGGATGGCGCTTCGATGGAACGATCTGTGCGATCGGCGAGCGAACCGCTCGGGCGCTACGCGGGGAGGGCTATGAGGTCGGGGTCGTCCCTGATGAGTTTTCCTCGGCGGGGCTGGTCGCGACGCTTCGCGAGCGCGTTCCCGGGAGGCGCATCGAGGTCGCCCGGAGCGATCACGGCTCGTCGGTCCTGTTAGAGGGACTCAACGCAGCGGGCGCGTACGTCCATGAAACAGTTCTCTATTCACTGGCCCGGCCAGCCGACAGCGGGCGGTCGGCCGCTATGGCTGCCGCGGGCGAGCTCGACGGCGCGCTGTTCACCTCCTCGCTCACCGTTGGGAATTTCCTCGCGGCCGCCCGCGAGCGCGGCGTCGAGCCCGAAGCTCTCGACGGACTGGACGACGCGGTCGTCGGCACGATCGGCGAGCCCACCCGCGAGAGCGCCGAAGCGGCCGGTATCAGGGTCGATGTCGTCCCCGAAGCGGCCGACTTCGAAGCGCTCGCCCGAGCGGTCGTCTCCCGGCTCGATCGCTAAACCGTCGGCCGGTCGGCGTCGCTCGGGATGACTCGACGCGGCCGACACGGCATGTCGCTCACCCGTGGGAACCAACGTCTTCGACGGTCGGGAGTGAACGGGCGGGTGACCGGGACCGTGGATTTAAATCCGAATCGGCGGTACGCAGAGGTGATGAACGGTCCCGTCCCCGCGCTCACGGAGCGCGCCGCCGCCTGTGCTGAACGTCTTCTCGAAGCGGACTCGGTGCTTCTGGTTTCTCATATCGACGCCGACGGGCTGACGAGTGCCGCAGTCGCCGCGAGCGCGCTCTCCCGGGCGGACATGGCCTTCGAGGCGGCCTTCGAGAAACAGCTCGACGACACGGCGATCGCGGGAATCGCGGCGACCGACTATTCGACCGTCCTGTTCACGGACTTCGGGAGCGGACAGTTAGAGGCGATCGCCGAACACGAGCAGCGGGGGGAGTTCACGCCCATCGTCTGTGATCACCACCAACCCGCCGAAGCCGACACGACCTATCACCTCAATCCGCTGCTGTTCGGCCTCAACGGTGCTTCGGAGCTCTCGGGGGCCGGCACGGCCTACGTGCTCGCACGCGCGCTCGCCGAGATCGAGAGGGACGAACGGCGAGCGAACGAGGCCGGTGACGCGAGCGACACAAGCAACCCGAGCGACGGGGCGAGAACCGAGACGGCCGCCGACGGCGGCAGCGTCGGGACCAGCACGGACGCCGGGGCCGGTGGAACCGGGACGGCGAACCGCGATCTCGCTGGACTAGCGGTCGTCGGTGCGGTCGGGGACATGCAGTCCGGTCCCGACGGGCTCCGTGGTGCCAACGAGGGAATCGTCGCCGAAGGCGTCGAGTGCGGTGCGCTCGCCGAGACCACCGACCTCACGCTCTATGGTAAACAGACCCGCCCGCTTCCCAAACTCCTGGAGTACGCGAGCGACGTGCGGATCCCGGGGATCTCCGGTTCGGAGCGCGGGTGTTATCAGTTCCTCACGGACCTCGATCTCGATCTCGAACGCGAGGGCGAGTGGCGTCGGTGGGTCGATCTCGCCGAGGACGAACGCCGAACCCTCGCGAGCGCACTGCTCAAGCGGGCGGTATCCAGAGGGGTTCGGGCGAGTCGGATCGAGGAACTGATCGGGACGACCTACACGCTGCCGGAAGAACCGAGCGGGACCGAGCTGCGCGACGCCAGCGAGTTTTCCACACTTCTGAACGCGACCGCCCGCTACGAGCGCGCCGACGTGGGACTCGCGGTCTGTCTCGGCGACCGTGAGGGCGCGCTCGATCGTGCTCGCAAGTTACTCGCGAATCACCGGCGGAACCTCTCGGAAGGCATCGAGTGGGTGACGAACACCGGGGTCAGGACCGAAGACCACCTCCAGTGGTTCCACGCCGAGGGCGAGATCCGGGATACGATCGTCGGCATCGTCGCGGGGATGGCGCTGGGTAACGACGGGATCGATCGCGATCAACCGATTATCGCCTTCGCGAACGAGAGCGAGGAGGAAACGAAGGTCTCCGCGCGCGGGACGCCCGCGCTCGTCCGGCAGGGCCTCGATCTCTCGGCGGTGATGGAGGAAGCTGCGGCAGCGGTCGGCGGGGGCGGCGGTGGCCACGACATCGCTGCCGGCGCGACGGTCCCGCGCGGAAAGGAAAAGGCGTTCGTCAGCCGCGCCGGTGCCATCGTCGGCGAACAACTGAGCTGAGCGGCTGTGGAATCAAAAAATCAGGACCGAGTCAGTGCTAGCATATGTTTCACGGAGATTCCCGAGCTACCGCTCCCGTGCTCGCCGGCTGACGATAGCGCTGAGTGCTCGCGATCGGCCGTCCCTCGGCCGACCGTTCGTTCGACTAAGCCCACTTCGGTCGCTCGACGCTCGCGTTTCCGAGACGGAGGAGGTCGTAATCGAGTCGGTAGGTCGCGGGCTTCCCGCCGATAACGTACCTGACGCGAGCGGTCAGCGAACGAATTCGTCCCATCGAATCGACGACGAGTCGTCCGTTATACGATCGGATGTCGGTGCTCGCTTCCGGTAGCCCCGTCTCGATAGCGCTCTCGTTTCCGAGGCCGCTCGCAGCGAAGACGAACAGGGTCTCGCCGCCGATCCGTCTGACCGTCGCCGCCTCGAACGCGCCGCTGCGCAGATGGGGGGCGAGCAGCGGCCGGCCGGCCAGCTCGCCGACCGAGCGGGCCTGCTGGGTCGATTCCTGGACCCCGCCGAACTTCCCGATACGGCGGCGGTGTTCGACGCCACCGCTGTACCAGCCCTCGGTCCGTCGTTCGAGGGGACCGGCGGCGTCACTTCGGTGGGCGTAGTATTCGGTCGCGTCCGAAGCGACGCGCGCGCCACCGCGAGCGGTCGCGTCGATGCGCATCCCGGTCTCGAGGACGGTCGCGTTCACGCTCGATCGCAGGATAAAGCCGGTTTCGGCGAGCCCGTTGGTGTGGGCCCCGAGCAGTCTCGATGGGTGCTCGATTCCCTCGGCCGTCGTTCCCGGTGGATGGGGGAGGGACGACGCGCTGCCCGGATCGGTACCGGAGTCGTCGGCCCTCGCTGCGCTCGTCGCCGTTCGCGCTCCCGTGGTCAGCCCGGGTGACGGTTCGACGACAGGGGCCGATTCGCCCGTCTCGGTATCCCCTCCTTCCGCTCTTGCCTCCATTCCTATTCCCATTCCTGTCCCTGTTCGCTCCCCCGTGCCGGCGTTGAGCGTCCCGAGACCTGCGGCAGCCACGACGGCGACGACCAGTAAACCGAGATACACCGGTCGGTTCATCGTTGGATCGGTCGTCCGAGCGCTATTAAGTACGATCCCACGAGCGAGCGGTAGCCATCGGTGAGGGGTCCGGTAGGCATCGCATATGAGAGTCGAGCGCTTGGGATCGATCCGCGATCGGCCGGCATCCGGCAGATCGAGCTGACCTGCCGATCGCCTCGCCCGACGGGGACTGGTCGGCGGGAAACCGGTCGGCAGGGCCGGGGTTAGTAAGTCCTATATCGGGGCGGATACTCCCTTCGAGTACATGAGTCAGTCGTACGATCGGGGCCTCATCGAGGACTTCGGTCGCTGGCAGGAGTTCTCCGCAGGGATGTGGGCCTGGGTGCTGCACAAGTTCACCGGGTGGGTACTGATCGGCTACCTCTTTACCCACATCGCGGTGCTCTCGACCGCGATTCCCGCCGCGACGGGCGATCCGGCGGCCTACACCGGGACGCTCCAGTCCTTGGAGGAGTTGACGATCGTCAGGATACTGGAGGTCGGCCTGCTGTCGGTCGCGGTCTTTCATATCCTCAACGGTATCCGATTGCTCTTCGTCGACCTGGGCGTCGGACTCGGCTCCCAGGACCGGAGCTTCTACGCCTCGCTCGTGCTGACGGGCGCGATCGTCGTCGCGAGCGTCCCAACGTTCATCTCGGGGGCCTTCTGAGATGGCCGAACGCTACTCCTCGTTCGAGCCGAAGGGCGCTCGCTGGTTCCTCCAGCGGCTCACGGCAGGGTTCCTGGTTGTCGTGCTGGCCTTTCACTTCATGCTGCTGCATTTCGTACACCACGCCTACGAGATCACGTTCATGGGCACGCAAGCACGCATGACACAGGTGGGCTACTTCGCGACGATGGTCCTCTTTCTGGGGACTGCGACCTTCCATGGCGTCAACGGGGTCTACAACGCGTTGGTCAATCAGGGACTTTCGGGTACCCGGAAGACCGCCGTGAAATACGCCCTGGTCGGCGCGGGACTGCTACTGACGATCCAGGGGATCCGCGTCGCCCTCGCGATGACCGGGATGAACGTCACGCTATAGCGATTTTAGATCGTATTACGACAGCACCAACCGTGTCGCTTACCACCGCGGCGCTATTGGAACTACCACACCGCTACTATCCATGAGCACACAACTCGCCGAATCGGAGCAACGAACCGATGAACCGGGGACCGGACAGCCAGCCGACGCCGAAGCGGAGGCCGAGCGCGAGGAAAACGAGTACGCCCTCCCGGAGTGGGCGACCGAGGGCGAGGACAGCCCTGGAGAGGACGAGGACACCGTTCGCCTCGAAGTCTTCCGCTACGATCCGGAGGTAGAGGGCAAGCAAGAGCCGCGCTTCGATACCTTCCACGTCCCCTTCGAGCAGGGCATGACGGTACTGGACGCGCTGATCTACGCGCGCGATCAGTACGATACGAGCCTCACCTTCCGCCATTCCTGCCGGCAGGCGATCTGTGGCTCCGATGCGCTGTTTATCAACGGTAGCCAGCGACTGGGCTGTCAGACCCAGATCGGCGATCTCGAAGCCCCAGTGCGGATCGAACCCCTGCCCCACCGGGAGGTCGAGAAGGATCTGGTCGTCGACATGCAACACTTCTACGAGCAAATGGACGCCGTCGATCCCTACTTCCGCTCGGAGGACGTCGAGGACAGCGAGGAACAGCGCCAGACCCGGGCGAATCGTGAGAAGATCAAGATGTCGACCCGGTGTATCTGGTGTGGGGCCTGTTATTCGTCCTGTAATATCGCAGCCGGGGACAACGAGTACCTGGGGCCGGCGGCGATCAATCCGAAGGACATCCCTCTGACCGAGCACATCCAGGAACTGAAGCGTGAAGCCGTAAAGAAGAATCTGAAGTTCTGGTAGCACCTTTTTCTCGTCGGGTGTCCTCGCGCGCCCCCGGCGCGCTGCGGGCACCGCTCCTCCAAAAATCTGTTCTCGTGAGTGAGCGTAGCGAACGAACGAGAGCAGGGAGTGGGAGGGGAGCGAGTGAAACGAGCGAACGGGAACGACCAGTGCATCAAAAAGCCGCTCGCTCACCTCCGGTCCGCTCGCGGATCAAAAATCACTCATGTTACATTAACCCATCTAAGAAAGGAATTTATCTTTACTTGTTACACGTTTCGACCGGGTTTCACGCAGTATGAGTTTTTCTGAGCACAACCTTAATGTGAGTGGTTGTACAATTGTCAGCTATGGGTTTCAGTATGGACGGTTTTGACGACTTCATAGAGGATCTGGAGAGCCTTCAAGAAGACATAGAGCGAGTAGACAAGATGGATGGAGAGCATATTCCATTCGACGAGCTATTTCCCCAGTCATTCATGAGGCAGTATACTGATGCGCAACACATTGAGGAATTTTTTGAAAACGGTCCCTGGAACGTAGATACACAAGAGGATTTTGAGGCGATTTCCGAGACAGAACTGGACCGCTATGTGGATCAACACAGTCGTTTCAGAACATGGGAACAAATGAAAGACAGAGCGGGTAGCGAATTAATGAAGCGCCGACTTAATTGGTAAAATGGCAGAATACTGCTATCTCTGTGGAAAGTTCGTTGAGATAACTCCAGATCGAGTCGTATGGGGACTCAGTCAACCTTCGAGTGAAGAGTTCGAACTTGTCTGCGATCGGTGTGTAAACAATAAGCTGAATTTCGGAGAACCCAGGAAGGGAGGATGCTTATATTGCGATGATGAACCGGATTACAACCTGAGAAAATATGGTGTCAGTGCTCACACGGCAGGATATAGTTTCTTCGCAAAGCGTGGCATCAGACCAATAGTATGCGCAGAGCATCTTGAGAAGTTGGACGAGTCAGATCAAGATCGAATACTATCAATCGATGATACCCTAACCAGTGAGGATCAGCTTCAACCACCCGGAATACAGATCCCAGAAGCGATCGGTCAGGAAGAGGGTCAGCATTTGGAATACAAAGAGACTTTCCAGTATGACGTCTACAACGATAAACAAAGAAAAGATCTAAAATCAAACGTTACGGACGAAGTTGCTGCGTTTGGGAATAGCGAAGGAGGTGTAGTTGTTATTGGAGTCAGAGACAGCGATAAAGAAGTCACAGGTCTGAATAGAGACTATCAATCGATGAATGAGAAATGGGACGGATTTGCACTCCAGGTCGGCGATGTAATCAGTAGTAACATTGGGGAGGCATTTGCGGCCTCCTGCACCTCTATACAGCAACATCAAATAGAGGGGACAGACATTTGTGCTATCTACGTAGATCCCAGTCCCAACGCTTTATTCACGGCTGACAACGAGTTCTACGTTCGACAAGGAAGTTCATCCCAGCCACTAAAGGGAGAAGAAATGGCGAAGTATATCTCAAATCATTGGAAAACATAGCAATCGACCAGGTAGCCAGGTTCAAGCCCTTCCGGCCCGTAGGGTAGTATAAGACAGATCATGCACGAACACGACGTCGTCGTCGTCGGCGCGGGCGGCGCAGGCCTCCGAGCGGCGGTCGCGGCGGACGAGGAGGGCGCGGACGTCGCGCTGGTCTCGAAACTGCACCCCGTACGAAGTCACACCGGCGCGGCCGAGGGCGGCATCAACGCCGCGCTGCGCGACGGCGACTCCTGGGAGGACCACGCCTACGACACGATGAAGGGTTCCGACTACTTGGGGGATGCCCCGGCGATTGAAACCCTCTGTCAACAGAGTCCCGACGAGGTAATTCGCCTCGAACACGAGGGGATGCCCTTCTCGCGGGACGACGACGGCCGGATGTCCCAACGACCCTTCGGCGGACTGTCCTTTCCCCGGACGACGTATGCCGGCGCGGAGACGGGCCACCACCTCCTGCACACGATGTACCAGCAGGTCGTCAAGCGCGGCATCACCGTCTACGACGAGTGGTACGTCACCGATCTAGCCGTCACCGACGAGGACGCACCCGAAGAACGCCGGTGCTACGGCTGTGTCGCCTACGATATTCGGAGCGGCGATCTCGATGGCTTCGTCGCCCACGACGGCGTGATCTTAGCGACCGGCGGCCCGGGCCAGGTCTACGATCACACGACGAACGCGGTCGCGAACACGGGCGACGGGCAGGCGATGGCCTACCGGGCGGGCGTCCCCTTGGAGGACATGGAGTTCGTCCAGTTCCATCCCACGACCCTGCCCTCGACGGGCGTGCTCATCTCCGAGGGGGTCCGCGGCGAGGGCGGCATTCTGTACAACGCGGAAGGCGAGCGCTTCATGTTCGAGCGCGGCTATGCGAACAACGACGGCGAACTCGCCTCCCGGGACGTGGTCTC
>PXRA01000006.1 GCA_003021725.1 Halobacteriales archaeon QH_8_64_26 | reverse complement strand
CGCTCGGTTCTCTCCTTCGAGGCACCGATCGCGCCCCGAACGTTTCAGGAGCAGACCGTGATCGTCCCGTCCATCGTGGTTCGATTCGTGGATCGACTGATGGAACATAGGCGTTTCGTCGAACGAACAGGATCAAGCTGAGCGGCTAGTCTCAGTGAGGGATTCCGATGACGATGTGCCTGCTCACGTATCCGTGTGGGCCTGGGCCTTCGTATCGACGCCCTGGCAGCTGTCAGACGCGATTGTCGAGGCCGTAGCACTCAAACCGACTCGGCCCCTAGAACAGGTATGTACTGTCATTACTGCGAGCGCGAGGCCGCCTTTGCCGTCGAGAAAAACGGCATCAGGGTCGGCGTCTGCAAGGCTCACCTCCGCGATCGCCTCCGGGAACTCGCCGACGCGGACGAACTCGGCGATCTGAAGGACGAACTCGACGTCGATCGCTCCGGCTAACCGACACGCCCCCGCTCCTACTTATCTCCGCTCCCCCCTCACCCCTCACCTGCCACCTACCACCACTACCCATAGCTCGTTAACTCCCTCCCCGACGGCTTTTTGCCGGTGCCTTCCTCAGCCGTAGCATGCGAACTGTTCACACTGACGATGTCGACACGTATCCGGGTCCGGCGAGCGTGAAACGCCCGCTCTCGACGGCACTCGATACGAGCGACGTCTCGATCAACTACTTCGAACTCGAACCCGGCGAGAGTTTCGCCTTCGGCTACCACGGCCACGCCGACCAGGAGGAGGTCTTCTACCTGCTCGGCGGAACGGCGGTCTCCGAGACCGGCGCGAGTCGCCTTTGGCGCACCCCGGGACACCGGTGAGACCGACATCCGTCGGGAGTGTGGCCCCTGTGAGAGCTACACTTCCCAGGAGATCGAACTGACCGACGACCGCGAGGCCTTCGTGACTACCTGTGGGGAGTGTGGCACCGAGACCGGATGGTTCGACTGACAGACCGCTCGTGATCGGGTCGTTCGACGACCGAGGACCGCCCGGCGGAGCACGGGACGACGGGAGTTTTGTCCCTCGATAGCGTAGTAGCGATATGGCGCTACCACGGCTCGTGTACGACGACGACTGTGGCTTCTGTACCTGGTCCGCCGAGTTCGTTTCCCGCCATAGCGAACTCGAGTTAGTGGGTTTCAGCGAACTGACAGCCGATCAGCGGGCCCGACTGCCCGCCGATTACGAGCAGTGTGCCCACCTGCTCACCGACCGACGGGTCTACTCCTGTGGCGAGGCGATGGAGGAAGCCTTCGCACGAACGGACCTCGCGCCGGCCGACCTCGTCCCCCTCCTTCGGGAGATACCGGGCCACGCGAAACGGCGCGAGAAGGGCTATCGCTGGGTCGCGAACAACCGCGATCACTTCGGGTCTGCACTACGAAAAGTAAACAAGAATCCGCTTCACTCTGGTAGCGAGAACTGACAGCAGAACGATCCGGCTACTATACCCGCCAGCAAGATACGAGATTATATAATTGGGTCCTTCGTAGGAACCTCTGAGTTAGTTCGACACGGAGTACGAACACGGCAAAGCCGGGGCGGAAACCCAGAGTATCGGACGACGAGATTCTCGCCGTGTTTCGTCGATCGACCGATCCCATACTGACTACCCGAGAAATAACCGATCAGGTGAACATCGGGCGGCGAACGTTGCACAATCGGTTAGTGAATCTAAAAGATATGGGAGCAATCGAATCGAGGGACGTCGGAGCGAGGGCGAAGGCATGGTGGCTTCCCGAGGATCCGTACGGCGGGTCGCCGGGTAAGAAGGACGTATCGTCGTCAGTCGGCGCTGCCGATCGGATGGGCTTCGATATGACCGTCGAAGATCTCCATCGTATACGAGAGGAGGCTGCCGAAGCGGATCGCGAGCGATGGGAACGGCTCGAAGGAATATCGAAGGAAGACGACGAATGAGTACCGACGACACGAACAGCGACTATCTCCTCGATACCTCCTTTCTCATCCACTTGCTCTACGAGAAAGACGACGCCGTGACGCTCCATAGCGATATTCGTGGCCGGGAAGTCATTAGCACAGTCGCCCTCTACGAGCTTCACAAGGGGAGCAACTTCGATCCGGGCGAGTTCGAAGAGATGTACGTCGTCGGGTTTTGCCCCGAGGACGCCGAAGCAGCAGGGGAGATATGGCGATCACTGAAGTCGAACGGAAAGCCCATCGGTGGTATGGACACCGTCATCGGCGGTATAGCCCTGCATCGGAATCTGACCGTCGTTACGGACAACACCAAACGTTTCGAGCGGATCGATGGACTGTCTGTAAGAGGATACCGTGACCGATCGTAGCGACGATGCTGATCAGTAACGACCGGGCTGACGACGGACGATCGCCGATATGGGGGGCCGGATACGGGTTCTTACTCACGATAGAGTGTGATAGAACGAGGTAAGCCGTGGTTAGATTTAACCCCTACCATATGCACCCTACAGGTTGAGGCATCAAGCGGTTCCACACTGGATATGACTGTGATCGAAGACGGCGACTCGAACAGCAGGTTGGCAGTGTGTGCCGGTTGCGGGAGGCCACAGGTGCTCCGTCGGGGGAACGACGACGAACCGATCCTGATGGGCACCACCGAGTGTGGACGGTGTGGGAACGAACGGTTCAACACGATAGAAGCGGGGACTGGAGCCGTCGATCGATCGTAGAGCAATCGTAGAGTGCTCGATCAGAACATCAGAACCGGTTTCGCCAGCGCGTCGTTCCGAGGGTCTCGTCCTTCATGGCCGAGCAGAGCTGCCGGGCTCGATCGTCGTCGAGTTCCTCGGTGAGATCCTCGACACAGTCGCTCCAGGTCCCCCCGACTGAGTGCCAGTACTCCAGGACGCTCTCGTACTCCCAGCCCGGCGGGTACTCCTCGATCCCCTCGATGTCCTCGGCGACGACCTCGGTGAGCGCTTCCCCGGAGACCTCGGAGACCGAATCGTCCTCCAGCGAAGCGGCCCGTAAGGCCGAGGCCCGGTAGGCAGCCGACCCACTGCTTTCGAGCCCGACGACGTAGGCGGGCCGATCGTCGCTCGCGGTGACGGCGGTGAGATCGTCTTCGTCTTGAGGGAACTCGACGTCCACGGTCAGCACGGCAGCGACGACCCCGCGACCGTCCGGCGTCGCGACGACATCACCCTCGGTGTAGCGTGTGCCCATACCCGTCGGTCGGGCGTCGGATGCCGAAGAGCTGTTGCTGGCGCATGCTGGCCTCTATAATGACGGTCGGGCGAGAACCGAGGGCCGTCGCTCCCGGGGTAGCCACCGACTCGATGCGAGGCAAAACGGAGGCGACAGAACGCGGGGTGAACGGCAGTTTCGGCGACGGTCCCGATAGTTCGAGCGTCTTCAGTCGTCGGCCGGCAGGGGTTCCTCGGTGGCCGGCTCGGTGCTCTCGGCTTCCTGTTCGCAGGCTGCGCTCTCCTCTTCTTCTTTCTTGGCTTTGATCTTCTTCAGCCGGAAGATCTCCTCGCGTTCCTGCTCCTCTAATTTCTGTTCGATGTACTCCTTGGCCTCGTTGAGTTCGGGCAGGAGCTTGAATTCGAGCGCGTTCACCCGGCGCTTGGTGGTCTCGATCTCCTCTAGCATCTCCTTCATCGCGGTCTCGACTTCCGCGGCGAGGATGACCGATTCGAGCAGTTCCTCGTAGGCGTCCGCGGCCTCGTCGATGCGCGCACTGGTCCCCATGACGCCGTAACCGCGCTGATCGAGGCTCTTTTTCACCCGCGAGGACTCGATCTGGGGGACGACGACGCCCATGATGTTCTTCGATTGGATGGTGATCTCGGGGTGTTCATCGAGCGCGGCGGCCGCCCCACGGACGGCGATGTCACCCTCCATCGCCCGGGCCATGTTCAGCTTCCGCTGGGCCTCTTCGTAGTTCCCGTCGACCTGCTCGCGGACGTCCTTGGCCTGATCGAGGATGTCCATGAACTCCATGATCAGCCCGTCGCGTTTCTGTTCTAAGGTGTCGTGCCCGCGCTCGGAGAGTTCGATCCGGTCGTCGATCTCCATCAGTTCCTTACGCGTGGGTTTGACGTCCTGGGCCATTCTTACCTCGGGTACGCGGTCGAGCGGCATAGTTCTTCGTGATCGACGGGTCCGTGATCCGCAGGGACGGACGACGTAGCGACATAGCGAGCGGTATCGGAGCGCCCCTCGCCAGCCGGTACTGCCGGTAAGTGTGGTCGCCCTCGCTCTGGGGAAAAGTGAGATAGCGGGAGTGGTCCTTCGGGAGTCGAGCCCCCGACGCCCGGCATATACCGGGAGCGAAACGTAGCGACGCCCGCGATCGCCGGCCGAGGTAGATCTCGATCGAGGAGATTCCCCGCCGCAACGGGCAAAGCGACGACGCGAGGGAAAACGTCCGAGTCAGGCGGTCTCCGTAGCCCCCTGTACGGGGATACCTCAATTGATATAACAAGCCGAACCCCTTAGCCGGGCACCGTCCAATCCGCACGAATGACCCCAACGATCGCCGTCGCAACCGACGGTTCGAATCCCATCAAGTCGGCGCTCTTCTCCGCAATAGACGGCTGGGGGGAGGTGTTGATTCTCGACCCGGAGCGAGAACACCCCGACCTGCTCGATCACGACCTCGATCTGTATCACATGGCCCGCCGGCGCGAGCCGTCGCTGGCCGACCTCCGTCGGGCCTGTGAGGCGGGGATCGAAACGGTCAACGCATACGAAGAGGCCCGAACCCTGGTCGACCGGCAGGCCTGTGGGAAAATGCTGGCCGACGCCGGACTGCGGACGCCGGCTACACAGTACGGACGGGCCGAGGGGATCGACCTCGACCCGCCACTGATCGCGAAACCCCGCTACGAGCTGGGACCGTTGCGCCACCAGGTCGAGGTCCTCGCCGAGGGGGAACTCGACTTCGAGGGCGAGCACTTCGTCCAGGAGTACGTCCCCCACGAGGAATCGATCAAGCTCTACCAGCTCGGCACCGAGACCGGAGCCGTCACGGGGGTCGAAGCGAGCCGCCAGCCGACGCGCGAGCGCGAGGTAACCGAGGGGCTGTGTGCGATCGCCGACCGGATTCGGGAGCGAACGGGTCTGGAACTCTTCGAAGTCGACCTCGTCGTGGGCGAGGAGGGCTACTACGTCGTCGATGTGAACGCGGCGGTCAGCATGCGGGGAGTGAGCGACGGCTACGCGGCCTACGAGACGCTGCTCTACGACCGCGTTCAGCAGTCGATCGGCCGGCGCGCGGGGACCGCCGTGCCGGCGACCGCAGTCGAACAGCGAACGTAGGTAGCGGTGGCTTTATTTCGAGTCCGTTCGGGCCGTGAACTGCATGACGATCGATGCTACTAGACGCCGCGTTCTCGCAACAGTCGGCACCGCCGCAACCGTCGCCGGACTGTCTGGCACGGCTGCGGCGGGCGGCACCAAGGGGAAGCCAGCCGGGGAGGGGAACGAGGAGACCGCTCGGTTCGCGACGTTCAATATCAGGGACCTGACGACCGAGCAGGTCCACTCGACAGGCGACGAGCAGGCCACGGCGGCCGCCCGGGTGATACAGGAAACTCGCCCCCACGTCCTCGTCCTGAACGAGATCGTCGACAACTTCCAGGAGAACTCCTACCGATCCGTCCCGACCGACCGCTCGAACGCCCGGGCGTTCGCCGAGAACTACCTGAACGACCCCCAGGGCCCGGATCTGGAGGGAATCGAGTACGACCACGCCTTCGTCCCGCGGAGCAACACGGGGATCCACAGCGGCTACGACCTCGACAACAACGGCGACGCGGACGTGACGCCCGGCGACCGGGCCTATGGTAACGACGCCTTCGGCTATGGGGAGTACCCCGGCCAGTACGCGCTCGCGATCCTCAGCCAGGAACCGATCGACGGCCGATCGATCAGGACCTTTCGAACCTTCCGGTGGGCCGACATGCCCGAGAGCTTGGTCGTCCGCGATCCGGATGCCGAACGCCGCCTCAACGACGCCGAAGCCAGGGCCTTTCGCCTCTCCTCGAAGACCCACGCCGACGTCCCGATCGAGGTCGATGACCGGACCGTACACGCCCTGCTCGCCCATCCGACACCCCCAGTGTTCGACGGGCCGGCGAACTTCAATGGTAAGCGCACCCACGACGAGATCCGCCTTCTCGCGGACTACGTCGCCGACGAGGGGTACGTCTACGACGACTCGGGGTACTACGGCGGGCTGAACGAGGAGGCCTCCTACGTGCTTATGGGCGATATGAACGCCGCCCCGGGCGACGAGGAGAGCCTGGAGGCCGCGAACGAATATCTGCTCGACAACGAGGACTTCGGCGGCCAGCCGTTACCGACCAGTCCGGGCGGGGCCGAAGCCGGAGCGGAAACCGCGACGATCGAGGACGGGTTGATGCTCGATTACGTGCTGCCCTCGCCGGATCTCGACGTCGAGGAGTCCGAGGTCGTCTGGCCCGTCCCCGAAACGGCGAGCGGGGGCCTGCTCGACGCCGTCGAGACCGCCTCGGACCACCGCCTCGTCTGGGCCGACCTGGCAATCGAGGAGTGAAGCGATCGGATCGGTTCGCCGGGAACCCGCTCGTTCCGACGGCGGCGTACCGACCGATCCCCTCACCACAACGCCAACCGTCGTCGTGAGCCGGCGATAGCGCCTCCATAGCCCATGGATCGTCGATAGCCGGTGGCCGATCGTCCAGTAGACCGATCGACCGCTCGGTCGGTAGCACTTCGCATCCGGGCGAGCCAAGCGGACCGCAAGGGAAACGCCCGCGTCCGTAGCACCGCGGACTGGACGCTGAGAGTCAGTGTTCCGTCGGATGAGCGCGGAAACCCGAGAGGAAGACCTCGAAAGAACATGGGGTGACGGGCCGAGCGGGTCGAGGGATCGAAGAGGCGACGGGGAGACGGGTTAGTCGGCGGCTTCCGCGGTTTCGGTGTCGGTTTCTTCGCTTTCCTCGTCGTCCGCCGAGACGTCCTCGCGGTAGTACTCCTCGATCAGTTCCTCGCCGATGCGATTCAGGTAGGCCGCATCGAGCATCGAGACCAGATCCCAGCCGAGATCCAGGGTTTCGGTGATCTCGCGGTTGGTCTCGAAGCCCTGATCGACGAGTTCCTGCTCGAAGCGATCGGCGAAATCCAGGTAGGTGTTATCGCGCTCGTCCAGGGCCTCGCGGCCGACGATGTTGACGAGATCCCGGAGGTCCTCACCCTCCGCGTAGGCCGCATAGAGCTGATCGGAGAGATCGCCGTGATCCTCCCTAGTGAGCTCCTCGCCGATACCGTCGTCCATGAGCCGCGAGAGGCTGGGCAGGACGTTGATCGGGGGCTGAATGCCCTGGCTATTGAGGTCGCGGTCGATGTAGATCTGACCCTCGGTGATATACCCGGTGAGGTCGGGGATCGGGTGGGTGTCGTCGTCGCCGGGCATCGTGAGGATCGGGATCTGGGTGACCGAGCCCTCGACGCCCTCGATCCGGCCCGCCCGCTCGTAGAGTTGGGCGAGATCGGTGTACATATACCCCGGATACCCACGCCGACCGGGCACCTCCTCGCGGGCGGCCCCGATCTGGCGCAGGGCCTCACAGTAGTTCGTCATGTCCGTAAGGATCACCAGCACGTGGTAGTTCTTCTCGAAGGCGAGGTACTCGGCGGTCGTGAGCGCGAGTCGGGGCGTGATCTGGCGTTCGACCGCCGGGTCGTCCGCGAGATTGGCGAAGACGACCGAGCGTTCGAGCGCGCCCGTCCGCTCGAAGTCCGCGAGGAACTCGTTCGATTCCTCGGCGGTGATACCCATCGCCGCGAAGACCACCGCGAACTCGTTTCCTTCGTCGTCGCCGTCGTCACCATCGTCGCTCGCTTCCTCCGGAACGGTCGCCTGTCGGGCGATCTGGAGCTGGATGAACTCCTCGGGGTACTCCCGGGAGTAGGGGTTGATCGCCGCGCCGACGATGTCCTGGCGCTCGTCGGGGACGATCTCGGGACCGCCGTCGATCGGGTTGCCCGATCCATCGAGCACCCGCCCGAGCAGGTCCTCGGTGACGGGCATCTTCAGCGTCTCGCCGAGGAAGCGGACCGAAGCGTTGCGATCGATTCCGCCGGTGCCCTCGAAGACCTGGATGGCACAGAAGTCCTCGGAGGACTCGAGTACCTGGCCGCGTAGCTGCTCGCCGTCGGGCGTTTCGATCTCGACGATCTCGTCGTAGCCCACTGGCTCGTCGATCTCGACGAACACGAGGGGGCCGCTGATCTCGGAAATGGTCTGGTATTCTTTCATGAGTCGTGGTGTGGTGGTGTGGGAGTGTGGGTGTCGTACGATTCGGTTACCGATCGTGCCGATCGTGGGTATGACTGGGTGTGGAGCGGGGAGTTGCGGTCAGTACTTCTCTCGGAGTTGCTCTTCGATGCTGTCCTCGACGTCTTCGGTGAACTCCTCGTGCTCCTCGGTCGTCGCGATCCGATTTAATCGGGGAGCGGCGTCGATCGACTGGATCTCCTCGACCGGGACGCCCGCCTCCAAGGCCTCGAAGGCCTCGTCGTTGAGCGTTCGGATCGCTTCCATGATCCGATACGTCTTCTTCGGTTCGCAGTACGTATCGACGTCGTGCAAGGCGTTCTGCTGGAGGAACGCTTCTCGGAGATAGCGGGCAACCTCCAAGGTGAGCTGTTGGTCGTCCGGCAGGGCGTCCTTGCCGACGAGCTGGACGATTTCCTGGAGTTCGCTTTCCTCGTCTAAAGTGTCGATCGCCCACTGACGGACCTCGGGCCAGTCCTCCGCGACGTTCTCCTGGAACCACAGTTGATCGCCGGGAAGTGCCGCCGCTCGGCCAGGTCGGCATCGAGCGCCCAGAAGGTCTTGACGATCCGCAAGGTGTTCTGGGTCACCGGCTCGGAGAAATCACCCCCGGGAGGCGAAACCGCCCCGACCACCGAGATCGAGCCGTCCGTGCCGTTGATGTTCTCGAACTTGCCCGCGCGCTCGTAGAACTGCGAGAGCCGAGCCGCCAGGTAGGCCGGATAGCCCTCCTCGCCCGGCATCTCCTCGAGGCGGCTCGAAATCTCGCGCATGGCTTCGGCCCATCGGGAGGTCGAATCGGCCATGAGCGCGACGTCATACCCCATGTCGCGGTAGAACTCCGCGATCGTGATGCCCGTATACACACACGATTCTCGCGCGGCGACGGGCATGTTCGAGGTATTGGCGATCAGGCAGGTCCGGGCCATCAGCGGTTTGCCGGTCTGTGGGTCGTCTAATTCGGGGAAGTCCTCGATGACTTCGGTCATCTCGTTGCCCCGCTCCCCACAGCCGATATACACGACGATGTCGGCGTCGGCCCATTTCGCGAGTTGCTGTTGGGTCACCGTCTTGCCCGAGCCGAAGGGGCCGGGAATCGCCGCCGTCCCCCCCTTCGCGATCGGGAACAGGCCGTCTTGAATACGCTGGCCGGTCACCAGGGGCGTCGTCGGGGTGTCCTTATCGACGGTGGGCCGCGCTTCGCGCACGGGCCACTCCTGGTGCATCGAGACTTCGGTACCGGAATCGAGCTCACAGACCGTCTCCTCGACGGTGTACTCGCCCTCCTCGATGCTCGTTACCTCCCCGTCCTCGGCGTCGGGCGGGACCATCACGCGGTGTTCGATGCTCTCGGTCTCGGGAACCGTCCCGATGATATCGCCCGACTCGACTGCCTCGCCTTCCTCGACGGTCGGGGAAAACTCCCAGGTATCCTCCATGTCGATGCCCGGCGCGTCGACCCCGCGATCGAGGAAGGCCCCCATCTGCTCTTCGAGGACGGTGAGGGGTCGCTGGACCCCATCGTAGATCGAGTACAACATCCCAGGACCCAGATCCACTGAGAGGGGGTCGCCCGTGTTCCGGACGGGTTCGCCGGGCGAGACGTTCGAGGTCTCCTCGTAGACCTGGACGGTGGTGACGTCGCCTTCGATCTCGATCACCTCGCCCATCAGGCCTTCCTCGCCGACGTAGACCACGTCGTTCATCTTCGCGTCGAGGCCGGTCGCCGTGGCGACGGGGCCGCTGACGCTGCGGATCACCGCGTCCGATTCGGTTTCGGAATCTACTGCTTGGCTCATGTGTTGTGTGTTGGTCGTCGTCCGTCGTCTATCGTTCGTCGTTTCGGTCCCCTACTCGGGTTGGTAGCCGACCGCTTGTCGAGCCGGCTGCCGGTGATCGATGTCGGTGTGGCTCGCGGTCACCGCGATCACTCGTCCATCAGGTCGATCCCGATGGCGCGTTTGATCTGCTCGCGCAGTCCGCCGCTGCCCGCACCCCCACCGAGGGTGACGAGGGTGGGTTCGACGCTCGTCTCCGCGCGCTCGCGAACCCGCCGCGAGAGGTGCTCCATGTCCTCGTTTCTGAGCACGACGATGCCGACTTCCTCGTCATCGAAGGTGCGCGTCACGGCGTCGTCGAGGGCCTCGTCTTTCTTATCGGCCGGGACGTTTTCGAACTTCCGCACGCCAGCGAGACGAAAGCCCGTCGTGAACTCCGGACTGCCGATGACGGCAACTTCGCGGCTCATCGTCCCCTCCTAGGATTCCGGACGTGCATAGAAGCGGCGATCGTGCCGGTAGCAGGGCCGCCCGCCCCGGCGGTGGCCACGGCCGGACTCGATCGGACGGCAAGCGGCCGAAGCGAGCGAGTCGGGACGCTCACAGTACCACCAGATCGTCTTCGATCTCTTCGGCACCGAGGCCGGCCTCGCGACCGCGGGCGATCGCCCGGACGTTCCGGACCTCCCGTTCTTTCATCAGGACGTAGGAAAAGACCGGACAGACCGACAGCGGATAGGACCGCGAGAGGTACTCGGCGTACTCCAGTAGCGCCGCGTCGAGCGCGCGCTCGAATCTCATGAGGCTATCAGCGGTTTCTAGATCGTCGAGCGCCGCCGAGAGCCGATCGCCATACCGGCTCTCTCGGACCCGCGTGAGGAGTTCGTCGGTGTTGCCGACGAGCCGATCGAGATCGGCAGCTGAGAAGAGATCGCCGTCCTCGATGTAGTACTCCGAAGGGTCGACGTCCGCGCCGCTCCGTGCGAGACGGAGGGCGTTCCTGAGGTTTCGGAAGTCGATCTCCGCGCGGAGGAACTCGATGTAGAGTGCCGTCGGGCGGGAGGGATCGGCGGGCAAGCCCTTCATCAGGTTCTCGTAGTACGCACGGTCGATGGCGTTCTCTAAGGGAACGAGGCGGTCGTGCTGTTCGTACTCCTCGTAGGCTTCGGCGAGTCCCGCGCCGAGAACGGTACCATCGAGGAGATCGACGACCGCCTCGACCGAACCGGCATCCAACAGCCGGCTAACAAACTGTTCGTCGAACTCGCCCGCACGGACGAGATCGGTCTCGATGGCTTCCCGGTCGGCCCCCGAGTAGATCCCTCGCAGGACGGTCTTTGCGTTCCAGGTGTCGAACCGGCGGAGGTACCTGGCGACGTAGCTGTACAGCCGGCCGTCGGCCCACCGGAGCAGATCGGAGAAGTGCTTCGCCCGGCTGCGATTGAGCGCGTACTCGACGAGATCAACTCCCGAGTACCGCGCGCCCAGGTCGTTCATCTCCGTCTCGTACTCCGATTCCTCCATGAAGCGCGCGATCTCGCCCGTTCCCATTCGGGTCAGCTTCCGGTAGTCGTCCTCGTCGTACAGCTTGGCCTTCCGCGAGCGCACGCGTGCGGTGACGTACTCGTAGTTCGAGCTCTGCTCGGACGGCGTTCCAATACTCATGACTCGCCCGTGGGGTCGGTGCCGGTATCGGTGATATCGCTACTCCTGCTCCCGGACCGGCTGTCCTCGAACAGGCGAGTACTCACCTCACGGAGCTCGTCGTCCCAGAGCTCCGCGAGGATCGAATCGAAGGTGTTGTTCACCCGCACCCGGGAGCTATCGCTCTCGGCGACGATCCCGCCGAGACAGTCGTACTCCCCGGCGTGCTCGAAGCTCTCGTAGTCGGTGAGGACCTCCTCGAGGAGGGCTTCGTCCTCGGCCCGGCCGTATACCCGTACCGACCGACCCTCGAACTCCGTCGCCGCATCGTCCAACAGGGCCCGTGTGAGATCGCGCCGGGTTTCGCCGTCGATACCGGCGATCGCGTCCTCGACGTCGGCTCTGAGGTCTTCGAGGACGTCTCGGCGCGTCTCGAGGCGCTTCTGTTTCGCTTCGAGTTTCGCGCGGCCGCCTCAAGTATTTCCTCGGCGCGTCGGTCGCCCTCCGAGCGGATCTCCTCGGCGTCCTCGCGCGCTTCCTCCTTGACGTCCTCGGCGACGGTATCTAAGCTCATAATGGTGGAAATACTGATCGAGTCCCTAGACGACGAAGATCGTGACCAGCGCCAGGATGACGAGCGTCTCCGGAAGCACCGTTAGGATCAGTCCACGACCGAACATGTCGTCGTCCTCGGCGACCGCACCGACCGCCGCCGCCCCGATCCCCCGCTCGGCGTACCCTGCGCCGAAGGCAGCGAGGCCGACGGCGATCGCGGCACCGGCGGTCGGCGGGATAGCTGGTGCACTCTGTTGTAGCAAAACGGTCGCGAATGCGGCGATTAGTTCGAGTTCAATCATCGTGTCTACCTGCCCCTCCGATCTGTGCGTTCGCTCATAGTCGAGCGGGCATATATCCCGCTACCGGACCCTTAAACCTTCTCAAAGAACTCCGCCTACTCCGGGCGTAGCGCCTGTTTGTGACGATTATGGGTTTCGATAACGGAGCGACGGTCGACGATCTTGATCGGATGCGATCGGTCGTATCCTCGAGGAGGCCGTATCGCTGTGGCCGAACCGAGAGGAGCTCGGGAGCTACTCCTCGGTGGTGTACCGGCGATCGTAGCCGAACGGCTCGTAGGCCTCACCGCCGCCCTCGTAGAACTTCTGGAAGAACTCGACGTATTCGAGCCGAACGGCCTGTAACCCGGCGCTCGTGATCCCGAGTAGGAGTACGAGCACGTGGCCGACGACGAACACGACGATGCCCAACAGGATCCCGCCGATCCCGGCATGAACCAGCCCCGAGAAGAGCACCGTACCGTGTTCCGCGCCGTACTGTGGGCCGTGGTCGATGAGGAAGTGAAAGGCCCCGTCTGGGTCCTGATACGCACCGAAAAAGAGCAGGTTGACCACGAAGGCCATCCCTGCCTTCGCGAGCAACACCGCCGCGAGGCGCGTATACGAGAGGATGTTTACGAGCACGTTGAGGCTCTCGAGCGTACCGGCGATCAACCCCGGGCCGGTGCCGAGGTGGTCGATCTCGCCGACGATCATCAAGGTCAGTCCGATCGCGGCGACGACGATCGCGCCGATCCCGATCGTCGCCGAAAAGCCCGCGAAACCGAGCGCGAAGGGTTCGCCGTCGAACACCGCGAAGACGAAGTCGGGTTTGCTGCCCGCCGCCGAACGGCTGAAGACCCAGACCCAGACCCCGAGCATCAGTACGAGCCACGAGCCGCTTTCGAGTACGGCATCGCGCAGGCCGTGTTGCAGCCCCTTCACGAACCCGAGCGCGTAGCCCGCAGTGACGTGTACGAGCCCGGCGATCATACTTAAGACGAGCCAGAGCTGGGCGTACTCGATGCCGGCGGGTTCGAGGCCCTTCTCGATCGGTGCGTGCTCCATTCCGAGGGCCCCGATCCAGAGCACTTCCGTGATCGTGTGTAACCCGAGGATCTCGCCATAGAGGATCCCGAACAGTATCGTGAAGCCGCCGGCCCACGTTGCGATCGCACCGAGCGCGCCGAGCGCGCCGTCGTAGCGCGAATAGATCAGGTAGCCGACGCCGAAGTAGATCAGTCCGTACCCGAGGTCCCCGATCATGAAGCCGAAGAACAGCGGGAACGTGAGGAACACGAGGAAAGAGGGATCGAACTCCGAGTAGGTCGGCCGGTTGATCACTCGGACGAGCGTCTCGAAGGGCCGGACCGAATCGGGGTTATCCTGGACGACCGGCGGGGCACCGGCCATCGGTCGCTCCTCGCGCTCGCCGCCATCGGCACGGAGTTCTCCTTTCTCGTCCGGTTCGGCAGTCGCGGCCGTACGGTCGGTGCTCTCTCGATCGTCGGGCCCTCGTCTCGCCGTGCCGCCGTCGGTGACAGCGGTCGGCTCGCCCGCCTCGCCCGCACCGCCCTCGACCGGCTGGCGGTCGCGCACCCCGCCGTCGTCGTCGTAGGAGGCCCGCTCGAGTTCGTCGATCTCGACGTGATCGCCGACCGACTGTTCGAGGGCTTCCGCGAGATCGACGAACCGTTCGGTCGGGATCCACCCCTCCGCGACGAAGGCGTTCTCAGTGGTCGCAAACGAGAGCGGAACTTCCCGGCGCTGGGTGTCGATCGCGAGGAACTCCTCGGCCGCGAGCAGGAAGCCGCCGGACTCCTCGCGGATCTCCCGGAGATCGGCGTCGATCTCGGCGATCCGCTCGTCTAACTCCTCGCGACGATCGCCCAGTTCCGCGGCGTACTCCTCGGGGCTGCCCTCCGCGTCGGGCACCTCGATCGGGGCGAACTCGACGCCGACGAGCGCGTCTTCGAGGGGGTCCTGGTCGCCACCCTCCTCGCCGGCATCGTCACCGTCGCCGTTGCCGTTGCCGTCCTCGCTACCGCCGGCTGGCCGGGCGAAGACGGCGACGACCCAATCGTCCTCGCCGGTGAACGTCTCGAAGGCCTCGACGTCCTCGCTTCCTTCGAGCGCCCGTCCGACCGCCTCGGGGTTGCCCTCGCCGACGCGGGTGAAAAGCGTATCGTACCCCCCGAGCAAATCGAGGTCGATGCCGAGCGCGGCGAGGGCCTCTATCGTCTCGAGGCGCTCGTCGGTTGCCCCGCGCTCGGCTTCGAGTTCGTCGCGTCGGTCCTCCAAGTCGTTGACCCGCCCGCGAACGTCTTCGAGTTCCTCGGCGGCGTCCTCGCTGTCGACGATCCGGGCCGGTCCGGCGTCCGCTTCCTCGTCGACATCGAGGATGGTCCGGAGCGAGCGGGCGGTGACGAGCTTCTCGGCCGAGTCGTCGGCTCCCTCGATCGGATCGCCCGGCTCGAAGCCCTCCCAGGAGCCGTCGTACTCGGAGAGGTCGATCAAGTTCAGATCGTGGATCGTCCCGATCACGTCCTCGCGAACGCGCCGGGCACCGGCGATCGACACCCGGCTCATCCGCTCAGGTCTGAGCATCGATCTCCTCTGTCCTGTCGACGAACCGATCGACCACGTAGGAGACGGTGTCCTCGCGTTGCGTCTCGGCCCGGAAGCGAAGGGCCTCGCGTTCGGCCTCGCCTTCTTCTAAGATCTCCTGGCGGTCGGACTCGATCTCCTCGCGAGCTTCCGTCATCCGCTGTTCTTCGAGAGCGTCGGCCTCTTTACGGGCCTCCTCCCGGATCTCCTCGGCGCGCTCGCGTGCCTCCTCGATGCGTTCGTCCCGATCCGTCCGCGCTTCCTCCCGGATCTCCTCGGCCTCGCGTTCGGCCTGCTTGATCCCGTCGAGAACCTCTGGCCTGGCCATGTGTTGGTTCACGTTCGCCAGGCGGCTATTTGGTAGTTGCGAAGGCGACTCCCGCGTTTCGTGTCTCTTCTCTTCGATCGCTCGATCGCCCGGTCACTCGGTCGCTCGGCGGACACCCCTCGATCGAGCGAAGCTCTAGACCATCGAAGCTCTCGAACGCGAGAGCCGATAGAGGCGTACGGAGTGTCGTCCCTCGCAGCGCAACCGGGTGCCCGCTTGCAGCCGGAACCTTCCCGCCATCGGTATTTATTAGCACGGCCGGCGAACATCGGGGTGATGTCCCAGGAGAACCCCGAGGAGGACGGGCCGCGTCTGGCCGAGGGAAAAGAGCCGGATATGAACCTCTGTCAGCACTGTAGCACCGAGTTCGACTGGAACGACGATCAGTGCCCCGAGTGTGGCTGGAACAAGGCCGAATGGGTCGAGTGCGGGCGGTACGGCCTCTCGAAGTCCTGACCGATCGGTTCCCTCGACTCCTCTCACCGGGCGAGCCAGCCCGTTTCGTTGAAAACCGGTCGAGGGCTTTGCCATCGAAAAGCACACTTTTTCGTCCACCCCTGGACTCTAGTCCCGTGAACCACGTCTAACAGTGACAACCGATCGGTTGACTCGACGTTCGATCCCGGGACGGATGGGAGCGAACCGGGAACCCGGAATCGTAGTTCGAACCGGCGGGCGTTTCTCCAAGCCGCCGGCGCGGGGGTGCTCGCGGCGAGTGCGGGCTGTGTCGGCAGCCTCGGCGGTGCCGCAAGCGGCGGGGATGGCGGTAGCGGGGACATCGGCGACACGATCACGATCGGCGTACTCGCACCGGTGCCTTCCGATAACCCGATCGGGGCCTCGATCGCTACCTCCGCGAAGTTGGCCGCCCAGCAGCTCAACGACGACGGCGGGATCGCCGGAGCGAACGTCGAGGTAATCGTCAAGGACACCAAGGAGGACCCCGGCGTCGGCCGGACGAAATACCGGGAGCTAACCAGCGGACAGAACGTCGCCATGACTACGGGCGTGTTCACGAGCGAGGTCCTGCTCAATATCATGGACGACATCGCCCGCACGGGGACGATCCACATGGGTGCCGGGGCCGCGACGCCCGAGGCGAGCCGGATGGTCGACGAGAACTACGAGGAGTACAAGTACTTCTTCCGCACCGGCCCGATCAACGCCCATTACCTCGGGGCGAACCTGATCGACCTCGGGATCGAGAACTTCGAGCGGATGGGCTGGGATCGAATCGCCATTCTCGTCGAGGATTACAAGTGGACCGCGCCGGTCTCGGAGGTTATTAACAACCAGGTCGGCGAACTTCCCACAGATGTCGTCGCGACCCAACGATACGCGAGCGGCACCAGTGACTTCACGACTATCTACGACCAGATCGCGAGTCAGAACGTCGACGGCGTTCTCACCGCGATGGCCCATACCGGGACATCCGCGGTCGTCCAGTGGGCCAAACAGCAACGACCCTTCGGCTTCGGCGGGATCCACGTCCCGATGCAGATCCCCTCCTACTACCAGTCGGTCGATGGCGCCTCTCGCTACGGCTTCACCCAGACCTCCGCGACGAAAGACAGCGAAATAACCGAGAAAACGGTTCCCTACGCCAATGCTTACAACGAGCAGTTCGACTCCTTCCCGGTGTACACAGGCTACCATACCTTCGATGCGGTGAAACAGTTCGCTTCCGTCGTCGGGGAGGCGGGCTCGCTGGCCACCGATCAGGTCATCGGCAACCTCGAATCCAGTACGTTCACCGGCACCATCGGCGACGTCGAGTACTACTCGAAGGACCAGGAGTACACTCACGACCTCGTCTACCAGCAGGAAGACCAGACCCCGGTGTACTTCCAGTGGTCCGAGGAGGACAACGGCGGCGTCCAACAGGTCTTCTCCCCGAGGAGTCTCCAGTCGGGCGAGTACGAGCGCCCGGCATGGCTTCGCTAACTGCTCTCATATATGGTAGACGCAGCTAACCTCATCGTCAACTCCGCAGTCATCAGCGCGCTATACGCCCTCGTTGCCATCGGCTTCACCCTCATCTTCGGCGTCGGCGGGGTGCTCAATCTCGCCCACGGAGCTAGCATCACCGTCGGCGCGTTCGGCGCGTACTACGCGACCACCCTCCTTGGGGGTGCGGGCGGCCTGGGGATCGGGGTCCCGGTCCTCGCCGCGGTCCTCGCCGCCGCGAC
>PXRA01000005.1 GCA_003021725.1 Halobacteriales archaeon QH_8_64_26 | reverse complement strand
ATCTCGTGGATCAGGGTCACGGGGAGGCGCGCGCCGGTCGCGCCGAGGGGATGGCCGATCGCGATCGCGCCGCCATTGACATTATAGATCTCCTCGTCGATGCCCAGTTCGCGCTGGCAGTACAGACACTGGCTCGCGAAGGCCTCGTTGAGTTCGACCAGGTCGTAGGCTTCGATCCCCCGGTTCGTCCGGTCGAGCAGGTCACGGACGGCCGGCACCGGGCCGACGCCCATGACCTCGGGTTCGACGCCCGCGACGCTGTTTTGCCCGACTTCCGCGAGCACTTCGAGATCGTGTTCCTCCGCGAAATCCCGACTAGTGACGAGCGTCATCGACCCGCCGTCGGAGATCTGGGAGGCGTTGCCCGGCGTAACGGTCCCGTCGCTTTTGAAGACGGTTGGGAGGTCGGCGAGTTGTTCCAACGAGGTGTCCCGCCGGATCCCCTCGTCCTCCTCGACCGTCCCATCGGGCGTGTCGATCGGGACGATCTCCTCCTCGAAGCGGCCCGAGTCGGTCGCCTCGGCGGCGCGCTGGTGGCTGCGCAGCGAGTACTCGTCCTGGTCCTCCCGCGAGACGTCGAAGCGGGAAGCGACCTCCTCGGCGGTCATGCCCATCGAGAGCTCGGCGATGTTGTAGCCCTCGGCCAGCCGCGGGTGGATGTTCTCCCGGTTCGCGCCCTGCTTGACCCGGCTCATGCTCTCGACGCCCCCGGCGAGGATCGCGTCACGGCTCCCCGCTCGGATCGCATCGCTCGCGCTCATGATGGACTGGGCGGAGGAAGCACACCAGCGGTTGATCGTCGTCGCGGGTACCGACTCGCCGAGATCCGAGAGCAAGGAGACGATTCGGGCCATATTGTTCCCCTGTTCGCCACGTTGCTGGGCACAGCCGAGCATGAAGTCGTCGACCTCCCCGCCCGAGAGCTGGGTGTCGGCGAGGATTTCGTCGACGAGGGGAACGATTAGGTTCTCCGAGCGAACATCGGCATAGACGCCGTCCTCCCGGCCCTGGGGGGTCCGAAGTGCCGCGGCGATCACGGGTGTAGTATCGACCATGAGGATTCTGTGAGTCCGCGACGGTAAAGTGGCGCGGTCGACCCGGCGAGAGCGAGGGCCTCAGGCGGCTTCGACGCGCTTATCTTCCCGGCGACCCCAGTGCGCCAGGAATGAACGACCCCCAGCTCGACGTCGTCGAACTCCTGCTCACGGCCCAGCTCTACAACGCCGAGGGCGAGCGCGACGCCGATGACCTCCCCCCGCAGTACCGTCGAGTGTTCTGGAAGCGCGCCGACCCCGACACCGAGGACCCCGGGAACGAGGAGAGCGACTCGGACGAGTCTTCGGATGGAGGGACACAGGTCCAAGCCCAGGCTCGGACCGAAGAGGACGCGACGAGTGGCATCGAGCGGCCGCTGGTCGTCACCGCCGAGCGGGCGCGCGCTGCGACGAGCGCCGAGTCGCCCTGGGAGGCAGTCTCGGGGCTCATGTTCACCGATCGCAACGATTTCACCGGGGCGATCACCTTCACCGACGAGGAGATGGCCGCCGAGTGGTTCCGCCGCAACGCCGAGAGCGAGCGGGTCGCGACGAACCCCACCCTCGCCGCGGCCTTCGGCGAGGCAATGGGCGTGAGCTACGAGGACGCCCGGAGTCAGAACCGGCCGATCCGAGCCGATCGCGTCTGGATCGATTCCCTATTAAAGGAATACTTCGGCGACGAAGAGGAAGCCGAGATGCTAGATCTCGTCGAGATCCGCGCGCCCGAAGAAGTCGAGATCACCCTTTCGGACTTGGTGCTCACCGACGACCAGGAAGGCGAGATCGAGAAGGTCGTCAAAGCGATCGAACACCGCGACTATCTCGCGCGGATCGGCCTGCGGGAGATCGGGAAATTGCTGTTCGTCGGCCCGCCCGGAACCGGTAAGACCTCGATCGCCCGGGGGCTCGCCCACGAACTGGATCTGCCCTTCGTCGAGGTGAAACTCTCGATGATCACGAGCCAGTACCTCGGCGAGACCGCCAAAAACGTCGATAAGACCTTCCAGGTCGCCAAGCGCCTCTCACCGTGTATCCTCTTCATCGACGAGTTCGATTTCGTCGCGAAGACCAGGGGCTCGGATGAACACGCCGCGATCAAACGCGCGGTCAATACCCTGCTCAAATCGATCGACGAGATCTCCCTCATTCGCGACGACGTCCTCTTGATCGGCGCGACGAACCACCCCGACCAGTTGGACGCCGCCGCATGGCGGCGCTTCGACGAGATCGTGAACTTCCCCCGACCGGACGAGGGGATGCGCGCGGATATTCTGGACGTCGTTACCCAGGACATGGAGATCATCGACTTCGATCCCGCGGACGTGGCCGATCGGACGGAGGGTCTTACCGGCAGTGACCTCCGGCTCGTGCTCCGGGAAGCGGTACTCGAAGCGCTCACCGAGGGCCGGACCACGCTCACGCAGGGGGACCTGCTCGATGCGGTGCGGGACTTCGAGGAGCGCGACAACCTGAAGAACATGGATGTCACAGGGGAGGACCCGAACGCGATCGCCGCCGGCGCGGGCGAGACGAACGGCCAGGGCCACGAGCACGACCACGCGGACGACCACGAACGCAACCACGCGAGCGGACAGTAGCGACGTGGTGGACAAGGAAGGAGGGGACTTCTAATGGAGGTTACGCTACTGGGAGCCGGGGACACCACCGGGACGCCGACGATCGGCTGTTCGTGCGATACCTGCGAGCGCGCCCGCGAGCGCAGCGTCGAGCGCAGCCGGTTTTCGGTGCACGTTCGTAACGATCGGATCGACGAGTCCGTACTGATCGACGCGAGCCCGGACCTTCGCTACCAGTTCCTGAAACAGGAAGTCGATCTACCCGACGCTGCGGTGATATCCCACATCCACTTCGATCACTTGGATGGACTGGGCAACACCTACCGCGTGTTGCGGGAGCTGCCGGTCTACGCGACGAGCGAAACCGACCCGAAGACCGGCGAAAGCGTCGCCGAGACGGTAGGAAGGAAGTACGACTACCTCGATGCGCTCTCGGTCCACCCGACCGAGCCCTTCGAAGCGGTCGAGATCTGTGGCCTGTCGGTGCGGCTGGTGCCGGTGACCCACCCGCCGCTCGTCTGCTATGGCGTCGCGATTGAGGACCCGAACACCGGCGGGAAGCTCTCGATCACGGGCGATACGAGCTACGACGTCCCCGAGGAGTCCCGGGAGGCCCTCGCGGGACCCGACCTCTGTTTCGCCGAGGCGTTGGTACCCGCGAGCCTCTGTGAGCACCATCCCTTGGGAGGCGATCACCACGACGAAAGCGGGGTTCCCCGGACTTTCGGCACGAAGCATATGACCAGGGAGGGGGCGCTGTCGCTGGCTGAAGAGTTGGGCGCGAGCGAGACCCGGCTCGTTCACGCCGCCCACTTCTACCCGGCCGAGGAAGCCTTCGAGGAGCCGCTCGCGCTCGACGGCGAACAGTACACGCTGTAATGCCAGTGACGTCTCGGCGGCGTCGCCCGTACCGAAAGCGAGCGAGCACGACCCTAAACGATACCGGGGACGCCGATCGGAGCGACCCGGCCGTCCGTTGGCTGTTCGTGTCGCATCCGGCGAGTACATCATAATCGACTTGCGGGTGCAGCGTCTAGTTTCAATCAATGGGATCCGGCAGCGGAGGGAGTCGGGCGCCATACGAGTTCGCGTGCGGATCGCCGTCGTCGCCGGTAGAGCCGGCGCACCGAGTAGCCGTCCCGCGCTCGCCGACACGCGGGAGCACGGCCCGGTCCCGGTCCCATGCGGCACCGACGATCGCGCTCGCTGCCATGGCAACCGCTCGGCTTCGGTCGTGCCGGTGCGAGGAAGCGAGAGGGGTGAGGTTATCGGCTCGTTCCCGCGGGGACACCGGTTGTCGGCCAGCGATGAGGACTACACGACAGGAGGGGACCGACACGAACCACGAGCGGGAAACGGCCGTCGCTCACGCCGAGCGATGAGCGGCACGGTCGGTCGGTGGAGTCCGCGCCGCTGGCTGCGCTTGCAGTGGGGACTCGTCGCGATCGTCGCCGTCGCGTCGATCACCAGCGGTCACCTGACACTGGTTCGGTGGGACATGCCGGCCGCCGGGCTACGGTGGTCGCTCTCCGCGGGGGCGGTACTGCTGTACGAACTGGCGGTACTCTGGCGACTGCTCGATCACAACCGAGACGCCGAGACCGGACGCCTGCTCACCTCCCTCGGGCCGGCCACCGCTATAACCGTCCTCCGAGGATTGTTTCTCGCGATCGTCGCGGGATTCCTGTTCGCCCCGCGGCCGACGGGCACGGTCGCGTGGATACCGGGGCTGACCTACGGGAGCGCGGTCGGTCTCGATTTCCTCGATGGCCTCGTCGCGCGCCGATGGAACCGATCGACGCGGCTCGGCGCGCTGCTCGATTGCAGGTTCGATACGTTGGGGCTGTTCGTCGCGCCGCTGCTCGGCGTCCTATATGGGCAACTACCGGTCTGGTACCTCTCGGTAGCGGTGGCCAAACCGATCTGTGTCGGCGCACTCTCCGTTCGGGCGTG
Source organism: Halobacteriales archaeon QH_8_64_26 (assembly GCA_003021725.1). GTDB lineage: Archaea > Halobacteriota > Halobacteria > Halobacteriales > Halococcaceae > PXQR01. The sequence goes on along the minus strand of PXRA01000005.1, from coordinate 4,407 downwards.
GCGTGGCCGACCGACGAACAGCCTTCCGGAAAACGAGAGCAACCGCTGGCTCGCGGGCCTGCAGATGGTCGTCGTGGCTCTCGCGCTGCTGCCGATCGTCGAGCCGTCGCTCGGTACCGTTCTCGCCACCGCTGCCATGATCCCATTTCTCCTCCAGTTCGAGCGGGACTGGCGAACGGCCACGGCCGAGGCGTCCTGAGCCCCGGCGTTACTCGACGAACCGGCCGAGGTACTCGGGAACCTGCTTTCGAAAGAGCGCGTAGACCGTCGCGAGGAGCACACAGAGCAGACAGACGTACCGAACGCTCCCGTTATACAGGAGGGTGCCGGGCAGCGCGAACACGACGGTGAGCAGGAGGTCCTCGGGAGCGCCATCGTACCGGACGATCCGTCGGGCGCGGAGCCAGCGCCCCGCCGGATGAAGGTAGACTGCTTCGTCGACGGTTCGCTCCCAGGGTCTGAGTTCCTCGCCCGCACCGAGAACGTCCGAACTCGAGTGCAACGCGGCACTCAATAACACGAACCCGACGGCCACGGTCGCCGGAGTCCGAGCGACCATCGCGAGTCCGAGCGCGGGGACGGTCCCGACCCAGTACAGCGCCGGATAGTGAAGCGTCCGCCGGTGCGTGCCGACGAACAGGTCGACGTCCGGGAGAACGCCGCCGACGAGCGCGCCGAAAGCACCGATGAGAGCTAGCTCCGGGGCGGTGTAGACCAGCGACGTGGCCACAGCGACACCGACCATAGCGTGGGTAGTGACCATCATTCGCGGTGTCCAGGTGCCCTACAGTCAGGGTCCTCCGTTGAGGTATCGATACGATCCCGGTGCATAAGGATCATAAGGGCTTCGCTGCTATGTCGATAACGGCTGCCAGCGGGTCTACGAACGGCGGGCGAGGCGATCGGTTCGGTCGCCGAGGGACCATCCAGTCGGTCTATCGGTCGTCGGCGACGACCCCACAGCCGAGCACGCTCGCTACATTCTGTCGAATACAGTCGTCGGCGAGCGCGACCATATCGAGGACACGGATACGATGAGCTGCCGTATCGAGTAGGGTAGGAGCAGCGACTCGGTGAGGGCCGGGATCGACGCGGCTATCCGAGGGCACTACCCCTGGTCGATAGATGGGTCGTGGCGACCTGATCGACGACTACCTGCTACTCTGGGTGTTGCTCGCCGTCGGTACTGGAGCGCTCGTCCCGGAGGTCGCGTTCCTGACGGAGTTCTCGACGCCGATCCTCGCGATCATGATCGGGAGCGTCTCGCTGACGCTCTCGGTCGAGCGCTTCGTCGAGATCGACCTCCGAACGCTGGGACCGGCACTCCTCGGCCACGCGGCGATGCCCGCCGTTGCGCTCGCGATCGCTCGGCTGCTCGAACTTTCCCCGGCGCTCGCGGTCGGGTTCGTACTCGTAGGAGCGGTGACGCCGGAACTCGTCTCGCCGACGATGACCGAGTTGGCCGGCGGAAAGACCGCACTCACGACCACCGTGCTCGTCGTGACGGGGATCGCGAGCCTGGGATACGTCCCGGGCGTCCTCGCGCTCGCCTTCGGGGACGCGGTCGCGGTCGATGCGGTACTCATCATCGAAGGACTGTTCGTCGCCGTTGTCCTCCCGATGGTCCTCGCGGTCGGGGCGCGGACCTGGAACCCCGGACTCGTCTCGCGATACGACGACCTCTATCCTTCGATCTCGGCGCTGATGGTCATCGCGATCATCGGCGGCGTGACGGCGGCGAACGTCGAGGTCGTCCGTTCGGACATCAGTCTCCTCGTTCCCGTCGGCTTCGGAGTCCTCGCGCTCAATGGCAGTGGCTACCTACTGGGGTGGGCCAGCGGGGTCCGGAAGGAACGCCCCGATCGGATCGCGCTCGCGCTTTCGGTGGGGACCCGTGATTTCGCCGTCGCGGCAGCACTGATCGTCGCCAGTGGGCTGCCGGCAATCGCTTCCTTGCCAGCGGTGGCCTTCGGTATCATCGAGATGATGACGAGTGCCGGCCTGGCGCGGTACTTCGCGGGGGAGTGACGACGGGGAATTCCCGATCGGTCGGTACCACCGGGGCGGCGATCGTCGGGAGACGCCCCTGATCGGAGAGCGATCGACGATCGAGAGCGGTGGACGCAGCGATCGAATTTCGGTTCGGCCGTCAGTTGAAAACGAGAGCTGATTACGCTACGACGTCGTAGCCAGCGTCGTGAACCGAGTCACGAACCGCGTCCTCGGTGTCTGCCTCGGCAGTGACGCTAACGGCTCCGGTCTCGTGATCGGCTTCGACCCGGTGGACGCCCTCGATTCCCTCTGCTGCCTCGGTTACGTTCTGTTTACAGCCAGCACAGGCCATCCCTTCGACATCGAGTGTGTACTGTTCCATGGACATCGGTAGGTGCGGGCGTCGTTTAACCCTTACGAGAATTGTAGTAGCGATTTAGTCGTAGTAGAAACACCGTCGGTTCGTTCCGGCCTCGTCGTTCGATCGGTCGTGGGCTGGTAGGCGGTCTTCGAGCGACTGGGCGGACGATTCAGCCGAGCAGATCGTCGAACTCACCGTCCTCGCTCAGGTCGGTCAGTGCTCGGTTGATTAGTTCGCGAACGACGAACTCCTCGTAGTGTTGAGTCCCGCAGTACTCACAGGGCTGCCGTCCGCGCTTTCGGGGAGTTCGTAGGAGAACACCCGGGTGTTCGACTTGTAGTACTTCCGGGTGCCGCCACCGGCCTCCTCCAGCCGGGAGAGTTCGACCATCTCCGCGTCTTCGAGGACGTTCACGTGGTGGCGAACGGTGGTTTCGGCCTTCTCCTCGCCCCGCCGGCCGAGTTCCGCATGGATACCTTCGATCGTCAGCTCTTCCTCGGCGAGCATGTCGAGGATTTTCGCTCGGACGTCGTTTTCGAGCGCTTTGGCCTTGTCGAGGTCAGTCGTAATAACGTTCCGAACGGGAACGTCCGCTTCGAGCAGGCTCATTGTCCGTCTCTACGTTCCACGATAGACATAATATTGCTGGTAAAGATCGTCCATCTTTCTTATCTACGTGCATCCGTTATAACTCTCGTCATAACGGCTAAATGGCAGCTGTGAGTAGTGGGTGTAGGAATGACCGACCAACAGGTACAGTACAACGTCGGCGGCATGAGTTGTTCGTTCTGTGCCGAGACAATGAACAAAGCCTACGAGCGGACCGACGGCGTCGAGGACGCTGACGTCAGTCTCGCCCACGAGGAACTCCTCGTCCGGTACGACGACGAGGCCATCTCCGAGGCCGAGATCAAAGACGTCGTCCGCGATCTCGGCTACACTATTCGAGATCCGGACAAACAGAAACGTTTCGAGCAGCAACAGGAAGAGCTCGAAGCGGGCAAACGGCGCCTCTGGGTCAGCGGGGTCGCTTCGGTCGTCTCGCTACTACTGATGGGCGCGATGGTCGTCCGCAGTGGCTGGAACGGCTTCGCCGAGACCGACCAGCAGTGGATGTGGTACGGCTCGCTCGCACTGGCGCTGGTCACGGTGTTCTGGCCCGGGCGGTACATCATCGAGAAGGCCTACAATAGCCTCAAGCGCGGTATCTTCAACCAGCACGTCCTCTTGGAAGCCGGGGCGTTTGCCGGCCTCGCCGGTGGATTACTGGGCTGGTTCGTCTATCCGAGTTTCCCGGTGGTCCACTTCTTCGTCGTCTCGACGTTCATTACCACCTATCACATTCTCTCCGAATACACGAGTCTCATCGTCCGAACGCGGGCCTCGCGGGCAGTAAACGATCTCATGGACATGCAGCCCGATACCGCCCGGCGGGTGAGTGAGGACGGCGACAGCGAGACGCAAAGTCGTTCGAGAGCCGAAGGCTCTCGTGATGACGAGACGCCAAGCGTCTCGAACCACGCCTCGGATAGTTCGAGCGGGGAGCAGGAGCGAGGCGCGAGCAGTGCGAGCGCCTCGGACGGACGAGCGGGCGACGCCTGCGAGCCGAGCGACCCGCGAGAAACAATTGAGGACGTCCCCGTCGACGAGCTCGAAGTCGGGGACCAGGTCCGAGTGAAACCCGGTGAGAACGTGCCGATCGACGGCGAAGTCGCCGACGGCCAGAGTGCCATCGACGAGTCGGTCGCGACCGGTGAATCCGCCCCGATCGACAAGGAACCCGGTGACGAGGTTATCGGCGGTAGCGTCAACGAGACCGGTGCTCTCTTGATCGAGGTAACAGCGACGGGCGAGGACGCCTTCCTCAATCAGGTCGCCCGGGGGATCGAGGAAGCCCGCGCGATGAAACCCGGGATCGTCCAGCTCGCCGACAAGGTCCTCAAGTACTTCGTACCGGGCGTGCTTGCAATCGCTGCACTCGCCTTCGCGTTCTGGGCGATTGTCCCAGCAGTCGTCCCTGGGATCGGCCTCGGGACCGGCCCGCAGTTCGGGAC
>PXRA01000004.1 GCA_003021725.1 Halobacteriales archaeon QH_8_64_26 | reverse complement strand
CTCGAAGCGCGGATCGAGGGTTTTTTCCCCTCGGTCGATCGGGTCGCCGGCGACCGGGAGGCATTGGCACTCGCGCTGGGGTTCTCGTTTCTAGGGTGGATCGGGCTCGCGACCTCGCTGTGGCTCTCGCTGTTTTCCCTCGGGATCACGACGGCCTTTGCGGCTGTACTCGTAGTGATCCCCATCGGGGCGATCGCCGGCATCACCCCGTTGCCGGGGGGGCTGGGCGGCGTCGAGTTCGTTCTCGTTACCCTATTGGTCGCGACGACCGGCGTCGATCTCGCGACCGCGACCGCCGCCGTCACGATCCACCGGGCCGCGACCTACATGCTACCGACGGTCGTCGGCGGCGGCACCGCCGCGGCACTCGGCGTGACCCCTTCGAATAGCAAGGCCTGAACGCGGCCTCTGGGGAACGGTGGGATCCACCCGGCGACTGTGGCCACCGTTCCGGCGTGCCCTCGCGAGCACCACGTTCAGGGTGAGAGACAGTCCTCGGAGCCGAAGCCGACGGGGTTAAGTTTCGCCGCCGGGCTAACCCAACCATGACGACGTTCTACGACGTTCCAGCCGAAGATCTCTACGACGCGCTCGTCGACCGCCTCGCCGAGGATTTGGAGGCCCCGCCGTGGGCGACCTTCGCGAAGACCGGCGTTGGCCGGGAGCTGCCGCCCGAACAGGCCGAGTTCTGGGAGCGACGGGCGGCGAGCGTGCTGAAGAAGGTCGCCGAATCCGGGCCCATCGGCGTCGAGCGCCTGCGCAGCGAGTACGGCAGCACGAAACAGGGCTCGACACGCTATCGCACCGCGCCGCCGCGCTCCTCGCCGGGCAGCGGGAAGATCGTCCGGACGATCCTCCAACAACTCGGCGAGGCCGGCTACGTCGAGCGCGCCGAGGGCGAGGGCCGACGGGTATCGGGCGAGGGCCGGGCGCTGCTCGACGAGGTCGCAAGCGAGGTCATCGAGGACCTCGACCGGCCGGAACTCGAACGCTACGCCTAACGCTCCCGAAATCGTCACCGAGCCGAACGCGGTAGTTTTCACTATCCCGAACCGATCAGCCACGTGTGTCCCATCCCTTCCACATGGTCGACGTCTTCGCCCAGCAGCGCTACACCGGGAACCAGTTGGCCGTTGTGCGCGGGGCCGGCGACCTGAGCGATCGCGAGATGCAGGAGATCACGGCGGAGATGAACTACTCGGAGACGACCTTTATCGAGAGCGAGGAACGGAGCCCCGGGGGCTATCCGATTCGGGTCTTCACGCCCGAAACCGAACTCCCCTTCGCGGGGCGCCCGACGCTCGGTACCGCTGCCGTGCTCCGCGAGACTGTCGGCGACGACAGCGAGGAGGATGCAGCGATCCCGCTTTCGCTCGGCGTCGGTGAGGTTCCGGTGACGGTCGAGCGGAAAGCGGACGAGGACGATCAGGGGGACGAGCGGTTCTGGATGCGCCAGCCCGACCCCGACTTCGGCGAGCGGGTCGGTCGATCGTTCGCTGCGGGAGTACTGAGCACTGAGGAGGGTGATCTCGATTCCGACTTCGCGCCCCGCGTCGTCTCGACGGGACTTCCGACGCTCGTCGTCCCGCTTCGATCGATCGAGGCCGTCCGGGAAGCACGGATCGACGACGCGAACTACGGGGAGTTGCTTGATAGGACCGACGCGGGGCTCGTTCTCGTCGTCTGCGCCGAGACCACCCACCCCGAGAACGACCTGCACGTCCGCGTGTTCGCCGAGGCCCACGGCGTGGGCGAGGACCCGGCGACCGGTTCGGCGAACGGCTGTCTCGCCGCCTACCTCGCCCGCGAACGCTACTTCGACTCCTCGATTGTCGAGGCTCGCGTCGAACAGGGCTACGAACTCGATCGGCCGTCGTTACTCCTCCTCCGGGCGAGCGATGCGATGAGTACAGCCGACCGAACGCAGAACTCGGCGATCGAGGAACGGGACGGTGGGAAGGGTAGGAACGGAGAAGGGAGCGGGGTCGAGGTTCGCGTCGGCGGCCGTGTGCTCCCGGTTGCGGAAGACGAGTTGCTGTAGGGCCGCGATCGGTTCGTTCCGATCGAGAGGGACGACGGCGTGACAGCGATAGACGTTCTACACTCCGTGTGGTTTTTTACTCGCGTAGCCCCAACATGGGGGTATGAGCGGGAACGGAAGCGAGGACGACATCGAACAGCTCCGCGAGGAACGACTTCAGCAGCTCCAAGACCAGCAGGGAGGCAGCGGGGACTCCGAAGCCGCCCGGGAGGCCCAGCAGGCCCAACGCGAGCAGGCCGAAGCCCAGAAAAAGGCCCAGCTCCGCAAGCACCTCACCGACGGCGCGAGAAAGCGCTTGAACTCGGTGCGGATGTCCAAACCCGATTTCGCCGACCAGGTCGAACGCCAGGTGCTCGCACTCGCCCGGAGCGGCCGGCTCGGCGACCAGATCGACGAGGACCAGATGCGCGATCTCCTCCAGGAACTCAAGCCCGACTCCGGCGGATACAACATTCGACGACGATAGCTCGGCGTCCCGACGGCCGGCTCACGCTCTCTCAGCGGAGTGACCCGGGACCGTAGCGACGAGAGGACACCGGCGACGCTGTCGACTGCGGGCAGTGGTCGATAGCATCGATCGCCGGGTTGCTATTGCGCCCACAACCTTCTTTTCGATCGTTCCGTTCGTCTTCGTATGTCGAATACGACGACCGCTCCCTCGCCGACGGACGGATCGATTTCCGACTCGCTTCGTCGGTGGCTGGTTGCCGGCAGCGCGCTCGCGATCCCGACCATCGTCACGCTCTTCGTCGTGACCTTCGCCTTGAATTTCCTCGCAAACGTGCTCACGCCGATCGTCGAGGCCGTGAACATCGTCTTCGCCGAGACGCCGCCGGCCTGGTTCATCCAGATCGTCTCGGTACTCTCGCTTATCGGCGTTGTACTCCTGATGGGCATGATCACCGAATCGACCTCGGGCGAACAGCTCGCGACTGGCTTTCATGCCGGCATGGAGGCGATCCCCGGCGTCGGGACGGTCTATACGAGCTTCCGGCGGATGAGCGACGTGCTCGTCGAGAGCGATACGGACAGTTTTCAGGAGGTAAAGCTCGTCGAGTTCCCCCACGAGGGGGCCTACTCGATCGCGTTCGTGACCGCCGAATCGATCGGCGCGATCGAACGGGCGGTCGACGAACCGGCGATGGTGACGCTGTTCGTCCCGCTCGCGCCGAACCCGGTGATGGGCGGCTTCCTGACCTACGTTCCCCGCGACCGGACCTACGACGTCGACATGACCGTCGAGGAAGCCGTCAGCGCCCTGGTGACCAGCGGCGTTACCGCCGGCGGGTCCGAGGAGGACGCCTGAGCGGCCGAACCCCGGGACCGACAACCGCCGACCGGTCCGGGAACCGACCCCGGGATGCCGACGACTCACTGTCCCCTGCCCTGTCCCTCTTTGCGCGGAAAGGAGCGCTGCCAACGGCTTCGGGGCGGCGAACGAAAGGTCCAACCCACCCGCTCGGCAACTACATCCCATGTATGATCACGTGAAGGGTGTCCGGGATTTCTACCCCAACGAAATGGGTGCCCGACGAGCGGTCATCGACTCGCTGGAGGACGTCGCCCGTCGCTATGGCTTCCGGGAGATCGGGACACCGGCCATCGAGTCGGCCGACCTCTATATCGAGAAGAGCGGCGAGGAGATCGTCGAGGAACTCTATAGCTTCGAGGACGAAAGCGGTCGGCACGTCGCGCTCACGCCCGAACTCACCCCCACCGTCGCCCGAATGGTCGTCGCCAAACAACAGGAACTCGCCAAGCCCATCAAGTGGTTCTCGACCCGTCCGTTCTGGCGCTACGAACAGGTCCAACAGGGTCGATACCGGGAGTTCTACCAACTCAACGCCGACATCTTCGGCTCCGGTGAGCCGGCGGCCGACGCCGAGATACTGGCTCTCGCCGCCGACGCGCTGACCGGGCTCGGACTCGGGAGCGAGGACTTCGAGTTCCGGGTCTCCCACCGCGACATTCTGGGGGGGATGCTCGAATCGATCGGGGGGGACGCCGACGTACAGGAAGCGATCCGGGCGGTCGACAAGCGCGAGAAGGTAGAGGAGGGCGAGTACTACGGCCTCCTCGAAGACGCCGGTCTCGGTCGAGAGGACGCCCGAGAGTTCGATGGGGTGCTTTCGAGCGGCGATCTGGAAACGGTCCTCGAATTCGCCGGGACCGATCGGGTCGAGAGAGCGGTCGAGAACCTCCGGGCGGTGCTGGGGGCCGCCGAGAACCTCGGCGTGGGCGAGCACCTCACGCTCTCGCTTGAGACCGCCCGCGGGCTCGATTACTATACCGGTGTGGTGTTCGAGTGCTTCGACTCGACGGGGGAGGTGAGCCGGTCGGTCTTCGGCGGCGGCCGGTATGACGACCTCATCGAAAGCGTCGGCGGCCAGCCCACCCCTGCAGTGGGCGTCGCGCCGGGACTCGCCCCCCTCTCGTTGCTCCTGGACCGGGCCGGTGTCTGGCCCGATGAAGCGATCTCGACCGACTACTACGTGCTTCGAGTGGGCGAAAGCGATCGCGTCGCACAGGTCGCCGCACGGATCACCCGCGAACTCCGCTCGCGCGGTCAGGTAACCGAGACCGACGTCTCGGGGCGGAGCTTCGGCGCTCAGATGAGCTATGCCGATTCGATCGGTGCCGAAACAGTAGTAATCGTCGGCGAGCAGGACCTCGCGAACGACGAGGTAACGATCAAGGACATGCGGGGCGGCGATCAGACCACTGCACCGGTCGAGAACTTCCCCGGCGCGTACGACCGGCCGACCTACGACGACGTCGCCTGAGATGGTCGAGTGCACGTATCCGTCGGCGCTCGTGCCGGGCCCGACGGTCGTGATACTCGCGTCCCCCTACGCCTCACCGGGGACGGCCTTCGATACGGAGGTCGAGCGCCTCGAAGCCTTCGGACTCGACGCCGAGGTCTTCGAGACCGCCCGGCGCGAGACCGAGTGGCTCCGGGCGAACCCCGAGGCCCGGGCCGCGGACGTCGAGGGAGGCCTCCGGGTGCCCGAGGCTGAACCGACGATCGAGTCCGGAGGATAGTCGCCATGGGAGAGCCGGAAACCGACCGACCGTCGATGCGGGCGTTCCGGATCGCCTACGACGGCCGAGGCTACTGGGGGTTCCAGCGCCAACCCGACGTCGAGACGATCGAGGACGAGTTCTTCGAGGCGCTGCGTGCGCTCGGTATCCTCGACGAGAGCGCACGGAAACCCGAGGGCTACGCTGCCGCCGGACGTACCGATAGGGGCGTTTCGGCACTCGCCCAGACGATCGGGCTCCGGTGTCCGGCGTGGTGTACGCCACGGGCACTGAACGCCGAACTCCCAGGGGCGATCCGAGCATGGGCGAGCGCCGACGTTCCGAGCGACTTTCATGCGACCCACGACCCGGAACTCAGGGAGTATACCTACTACCTGTACGCCCCCGAAGCCGATCGCGAACTGTTGGAAGCGGCGCTCGACGCGCTCTCGGGCACCCACGATCTCCGGGACTTGACGCCCGACGAGCGAAACACGACTCGGACGCTCGAGACGGACCTGGAGGACAACGCCCTTTTGTTCGTGCTCCGGGTTCGCGCCGGCGGGTTCGCCCGGGAGTTGGTTCGTCGGCTCGTCGCGCTCGTCCGTTCGGTAGCGACCGGTGAGCGACCGTTCTCACACGTCGAGCGGGTACTCGCCGAGGAGCGACTCGACGGTGGGGCGGGGGTCGGCCCAGCACCTGCCTACCCGCTCGTGCTCACCGAGGTCGCCTATCCTGATGTCGAGTTCGCGGTCGACGAACGAGCGGCGGCGAGCGCCCGTGCGGTCTTCGAGCAACGACGAATCGAGCACGCGACCCGAGCGCGCGTGGCCGGCATGGTCGCCGACGGCATCCAGTGATCGGGGGCGATCCACCCGCCGAGATCCGGATCCGGCCGCCGAACCGGGCCGGAGTTCGAAGCCGAGCATCCGGAGCGTTCGACCCGGTTTCCGGGCTACAATCGTGGCTTTCGTGGGCGCTCCTCCGGCGGAAGCCGCGCGTGAGCCAGGGGCAGCTCACGGATCCGTGCCTCGACGGACCCGCCTTCGAGCCGGTCGTGATGCGAGCGTGCACTCGCCGCCGAGGCATAGACGTCCTCCTGGGACCACCCGCGTCCGGGCTCTTTCCCCTCGGCGTTCTCGGGTCGGGTCTCGACCGCGTGGACGGTAGCCGGATGGAAATAGAGGGTAAAACCCGGGTAGAGTTCGGAGCGAGCGCGAACGTTGTAACACATCGCGGCGTACTCCTCGCGGGAACAGCGAGTTCACCGAGGGTGTCCTCGTCGGCCGAGAGGGTCTTTCGGTAGGGAGCGCCACGGAACGGACAGTCTCCGGCATCCGTGTTCATGGGCTCGGTAGGGGGCGGCCGGCCGAAGCGATTGCGATCGAGCGACCGAGCGATCCCTCCGTTATCGGTCCCTATGTCGGACGCGTTCGGTCCTGTCGTGTTGCTTACTGCTCTTACCACTCCTCCGGCCAGATGCCCGCCGCACGCATCCCCGGCTCCGCGCCGGCCTCCCGCAGGCGCTCGCGCGTCTCGGCGGGTGGAACCCGATCGATCGCGACCGCCTCGCGCGTGAGTTCGCGGACGAAAAGCGCGATCAGAATCGCGTGTTCGCGGAGATCCCGGGGATCCGCCTTCTCGCGGGTATCCGCGCGGGTGTGCGTCCAGCCCCGCTCCCACTGGCCGCTCGATCCGGGCCGCTCGCTGTGGAACTGGACCGTGGGCACTCCCGCCCGCAGGAACGGCCAGTGATCGCTGTAGGGATGGGGCGACGGTTCGAGAGCGAGGGGGTGGCCCGCGTCGTTGAGCACGCGGGTCACGAGAGCACCCAAGTCAGTCGAGCCGTGTGCGATCGCCTGCAAGTCCCGGAATCGGCCGGCACCGTCGATGTTGACGACTGCCTTTACCCGGTCGGGATCGAGCGCGTCGGCGAGTGCTTCCGCGCCGACCAGTCCGAGTTCCTCACAGCTCGTCGCGACGACTCTGATCGTCCTGTCGAGGTCGAAGCCTGCCAGCAAGCGCGCGGCCGTCACGAGCACGGCGACCCCACAGCCGTTATCGAGCGCTCCCTCGGCGACGTCGTGGGCGTCGTAGTGAGCCAGCACCACGATCTCTTCCTCGGTGTCCGGCCCGATCGTCCCCACCACGTTCCGGCTCGTGCCCGCCTCAGTCCGGGCCTCGACCTCCAGAGTCGCCTCGCCGCCCCGCCCGGCGTACTCCCGTAGCCACGCGCCGGTCTCCGCCGAAACCCCGACTCCGGGCGCGTCAGCTTCAAGGTCGAACGTCAAACTCCCGGTCGGCGGCAGCTGTCCGGGAACGTGATTGGCGAAACACACCCCCAAAGCACCGCTCTCGACGGCGTGGCCGAACTTCTCCATGCGATGGACGTAGCGTTGATCCGAAGGCGTCGTCATCCTGGTCACGGCGATCGCACCTTCTACGTCCGCGGCGTCGATCTCCGCGGGCGTCCCGCTGCCAACGTCGACGAGCCGCCCGCGAACCTCCCCGGCCGGCGAGTAAGGGAGCGCGGACGCCTCGAAGGAGCGCTCGATCGACTCCTCGCGAGCGAAGGGACTCTCACCGGAACCGCCAGAACCTGCGGGTTCGGCGGGGTCGTCATGGTCGCCAGAGTCGTCAGTGCCGTCAGTGCCAGTAGCGTCGGTAGCGTCGTGGTCCCCGGAGTCGGCGGCAGGGACGCGAACGGTGAGGGAGGTCGTTCCTCGGTGCCAGCGTTGTATCGAAAACGGCTCGATCGTCGGGTCGGCGGTCGCGTGCTCGAAGGCTTCGACCAGGAGGTCGGCGGCGCGGCGCTCGCCGGGGCCGCCGCCGAGCCGATCACCGATCTCGGTGAGCGCGGTGAGAAACTCCCAGGGGAGCGTGTCACGCCAGACACGGCCGACGAGGGCGTCTGTAGGACTGTCTCGCATACTACTCGAAAGGAGCGGCCGAATGAAAAGAGCGGCTACCGTGGCGGTCGACGATCAGGGAACGAGGAATGGTCGACAGGACGCCCGAACCCGGAATCGAGGGGTCGATCAGCTCCCGCTGGCGCGAACGCGTATTGAGATCAACTCCAGAACGGCAAACGCACCCGCGAGGGCAACGGCGGTCGTGGCGAAGGTGACACCGGCTGACCAGTACAGCAGAACAACGGTGAGGACAACGACGAACGCGACCGAGCGCGACCGGCGATCGAAGAGGGTGGCGTAGCCGAGCGCGATCCCGAGAACGACCAGCCCGACCGCGGGAACGAGCAGGCCGGTCAGCACTTCCGGCGCGACGAACAGGACGTCGATACTCCGTACGTAGGGCATCCCAAAGAGGCGTCGAACGAGCGAGAGGTCCCGGACGCCGCTGTAGACGGCCAGCCCGGCCAGCCCGAATCCCACGAGCGTCGCGAGGTCGACGCGAACGTTTCGATCGGCGCTTGCGGAGGCCACGTGAATATATATCATTGTCTTACTACGTAGTTCTTTGGGCCACTATCGCGCTCGAAACCAGCCGTCTCGAGACGACCTGAGCGATCGAAGCGACGGAGCCGGTCGGGCGGGAGGTCCCTCGGTCCCACGCCGCCGCCGGGCGAGTTTTATTGCCTCGCTCCCTTGCCCGGGTATGAGTTCGGTACCGGCCCGCAGCGACATCGCCGATGAGTACACTTGGGATCTCGAGGACATCTTCGCGAGCGACGAGGACTGGGAGGCGGCCTACGAGGACATCGAGGAGCGCCTCGATGATCTGCGTGCCTACGAGGGGCAGGTCACCGAGAGCGCCGAGACGCTCCTGTCGGTGCTCGAAACGCGCGAGGAACTCATGCGCGGGGTAGCGAACGTCGCTTCCTACGCGCGGATGCGCCGCGACGAGGACACCCGGAACCAGGAGTACCAGGCGCTCGCCGCCCGTGCCCAATCGCTCGCGAGCGAGGCCGCCAGCGCGGCGAGTTTCCTCGAACCCGAACTCCAGGCGCTCGATCGGGACGATCTGGAGGGCTTCGTCGAGCGCGAACCGGAACTGGAGACCTACGAGCACTACTTCGACGACGTCCTGCGGATGAAACCCCACACCCGCTCGGCCGAGGTAGAACAAGTCCTCTCGGAACTCGGCGAGGTCACCGGCGCCAGCGGGGAGGTTTATAATCTCCTCTCGAACGCCGATATGTCCTTTCCGGTAGTCGAGGACCCCGCGGGCGAGTCGATCGAGATCACGCTGAGTAACTTCACTAAGCTCCAGAAACGCCCCAACCGGGAGTTCCGCCGGACGGTCTACGAGGAGTTTTACGACGAGTGGGCGGGAGTGCGCAATAGCGTCGGTGCCGCCTATCGCAATAGCGTGAAAGCCGATCGGAAACACGCCCAGGCTCGCTACTACGACACCGCTCGCGAGGCCGCGCTGGATAGCGCGAACGTGCCGATCGACGTCTACGACACGCTCGTCGGGACCGTTCGGGAGAACTTGGAACCGCTCCATCGCCACGCCGAACTGAAACGCGACTCGCTTGGGGTCTCGGAGCTCCGGATGTGGGACCTCTACACGCCGATGGCCGGGAGCGAGGAACCGACGATACCCTACGAGGACGCCAGCGAGTACGTGATCGAGGCGGTCGCGCCACTCGGTGAGGAATACCAGGAGCGGCTGGCGACGGGACTGGAGTCGCGCTGGGTCGACGTCTACGAGTCGGCGGGCAAGCAGTCGGGCGCGTATTCGGGCGGGACGTATGACTCCCAGCCGTTCATCCTGATGAACTACCAGGACGACATCGCCTCGATGTACACCCTCGCACACGAACTCGGCCACTCGCTCCACAGCGAGTTCGCGAGCGAGGCACAGCCCTACGTCTACAGCGGCTACGAGATCTTCGTCGCGGAGGTCGCGAGTACCTTGAACGAAGCTCTCCTTACCGAACACCTCCTCGATACGCTCGATAACGATCGGCTGCGCGAACACGTCCTCGACGAGTATCTCGAACGAGTGCGCTCGACGCTCTTTCGTCAGACGATGTTCGCGGAGTTCGAACTCCGGGCTCACGAGATCGAACGCGAGGGCGGGGCGCTCACTCCCGATCGTCTCGACGAGGTGTATCGGGATCTCAAAGGAACCTACTACGAGCCGGCGGCGATCGACGATCGGATCGCCCGCGAGTGGATGCGCATTCCGCACTTCTATCGGGCGTACTACGTCTACCAGTACGCCACCGGAATCAGCACCGCGCTTGCCCTCTCCCGGAAGATCCTGAAAGAGGGCGAGTCCGCCGCCGAGGGGTATCGGGAGTTCCTTCGGCGCGGGTCGCGGGCCTATCCCGTCGAGTTACTCGGCGACGCCGGCGTCGACGTTACCTCCTCGGCACCGATCGAGGCGGCGATTTCCGAGTACGACGAACGGCTCTCGGCGTTTGCCGATCTCCGCTGAGTGCCCCACCGACGCCGCCGCGCAGCCCACACCGAGCGAGGCGAGACAGTCGTTCGTTCGACCGACTATCGACCCGTCTACCCGGCGATAGTTCCGCCATCGAGCCGAGAACGGAGTCTTCGATGCACGAGGGACCGACCGTGACCCAAAGGCACTTTTAGGTCTGTGCCGTAGTACCGCCGTCAGATGTCACGCAGTCCCTCCATCCCGGATCGGCCGCGATTGGACTTAGATCCCGAGATGTCCGAGGACGAACGCCTCGAAGCACTTCGGGAACACTTCCTCACGATCGCCCAGGTCAACGAGGAGCTCGACGAGCAGCTCGCGATCGCCGAGGACCGCCGCGAGGAGTTCCAAGAGGAAGTCGATCAGCTCGAACGCGAGAACGGCGCGCTCAAGACCTCCTCGCTGTACGTCGCGACGGTCGAGGAAGTAACCGACAACGAAGGCGTCGTCGTCAAACAACACGGTACTAACCAGGAGATCCTCACCGAGGTCGCCCCCCAGCTACGCGAGGAACTGGAAGCCGGCGACCGGGTCGCGGTCAACGATTCCTTCTCGATCCAGACGACCCTCTCCGCCGAGACCGACGCCCGCGCACAAGCGATGCAGGTCGATCACAGCCCGCAGATGGCCTACGAGGACATCGGCGGCCTCGACGACCAGATCCGCGAGGTGCGCGAAGCCGTCGAGATGCCATTGCTCGAATCCGACCAGTTCGACGAGGTCGGCATCGACCCCCCGACCGGCGTCCTACTGCATGGCCCGCCCGGGACGGGCAAGACCATGCTTGCGAAAGCGGTCGCGAACCAGACCGACGCCACTTTCATCAAGATGGCCGGCTCGGAGTTAGTACGAAAATTCATCGGCGAGGGCGCTCGCCTGGTCAGGGACTTATTCGAACTCGCCGCGGAGAACGAGCCGGCGATCATCTTCATCGACGAGATCGACGCGGTCGCCGCCACCCGCACCGAGTCGAAAACGTCGGGCGATGCGGAGGTCCAGCGGACGATGATGCAATTACTCAACGAGATGGACGGCTTCGACGAGCGAGGCGATATCTGTATCATCGCCGCGACCAATCGCTTCGATATGCTCGATCGGGCCATCCTCCGCCCGGGTCGCTTCGATCGCCTCATCGAAGTGCCCAAACCGGACGAGGTGGGTCGCGAGCTCATCTTCAAGATCCACACCCGCGATATGAACCTCGCCGAGGACGTGGACTTCGAGGCACTGGCCGCCGAGGCCGACGATCTGAGCGGCGCGGAGATCGAGAGCCTCACGACCGAAGCCGGGATGTTCGCGGTGCGGGACGAACGCACCGAGATCAGTATGGAGGACTTCCGCTCGGCATTGCAGAAGATCACTGACGAGGAGACCGCCGCCGAGCCCGTAGCGTTCCAATAGTACCTTTTTCCTGGCGTCCTCGCTCGCTACGCTCGCTACGCTCGCTGCGGGGCCAGCAAAAATCTACGCTAAAAAGCCGCTCGTTCCCTTCGGTCACTCGCGGTAGAACTGCTTGTCCGCCTGCCGGCTGTCTCACTTTCCATCGAGCAAGGCAATCACAGTCGGATTCTCTATCGCCGCTGTCCCGAGAGAACGTCGGCGAGCCAGCCCAGCGCGTCGAAGATCGCTTCGATCAGCCGCCATAGTGCGCGGCCGATCGTCGAGAGCACGCCAACAGTAAGCATCGTCGCGACTACCAGCCCGATCGCTGTGACGCCGAAGCCAAGCGGCGTCGTCGGGATCAGCGCGGTGACCTCGGTCACCCGCGGCGGGTTCGGCAGCCGTCCCTCCGGCTCGCGGGGCTCGTACTGCGGGGTGGCGGACCCTTGCACGTAGCGATCGAGCCACGCCTCCAACTCGGGTGCGTCGCTCACCGCGACGACCGTTGCGACGAACCGCGGGTAGGTGAGCGTCCGGTCGTCGCGGTTGAGCCGGCGGAAGACGTCCTCCAACGTGTGGTCGCCGTCGGTCCGGTTCCTGATTTTCGTGTCGAGGGCCGCGAGGACTAAGGCTCCCTTCCGGTAGGGAACGGTCGGGCGCTCCCAGGTCGACGGCTCAGTAAGGGTGCTCTCGCTCGCGCTCACACGGCGGGACGTGAACTCCCACTCGTATTCGAGACCGCTCACCAGATCGAGTTCGTAGGCGAGGCGGGCGGCGTAGTACTCCGCGCTCGCCTCGACGAACCACTCCATTGCCCGATCGCGGTCGGCGAAGCGCTGGCGGGTGTGAACGTACTCGTGGAGCCAGACGTTCTGGACGCTCGATAGCGACGAACTCGCACGCGCCCAATAGGCGTTCCCGACCGTCGCGCCGGCGAGCCCGACCCTGGTCGCCCCCCCCGGCATTGAGCGCGCGACGACGATCACCTCCCGGCTCTCCGCGCCGACGCCGATCTCACGGGACGCTCCCGAGAGGGCGTCGAACAGCCGCTCGCGTGAGGGACCGAGGCGTGTTCCCGCGGGAACGACCAGCCGAAAGGTCGTCCCGTCGTCGGCCGTGCGCTCGTACTCGGTATGAGAACCATGAAAGACCATCGCGTTCGCGATGACGGTCCCCTCAGTGGCGACGTCGTAGGCGGCGTAGCGGCGTTTCGCGAACAGCGGAGCCGTCCGGCGGTCCTCCGGGGTGCGCCAGACCGTATAGAGCCGCGGTACAGGGACGAACGCCACGGAGTCGTTGACGATACCGGTCGGGGTGCCCGCATACTGCTCCAGGTCGTAGCGAGCCGAAAACGTCGGTTCGACGGTAGAATCGTCCCAGCACAGCCGGTTCGATTCACAGCGCTCGAACCCCTCGGAATCGTAGACGTCCAACTCGCCGGTCACGACCCGTAACCCTCGAACCGACGCCGAAACGTCGTACTGCACCCTGATGGCGAGCGTCGTCGGCCCGGCGCGCTCGACGGCGATCGAAACCCCAGGTGCCGATTCCGGCGCGGCCGTCTGTGGCGTGGCCGTTCCGCTCATCCCGACCGACGATAGTGACGCCGCTGTCGACGTCCCCACCGTGGATCGTCCGGTTCCCTCCCGTATCGGCTCCGCTTCCCTTGCGGTCGTCCCGGTAGACGCGCTTAGTTCGTCCACTCCGCTCGCTTTACCGACCGCTCCCGCGTCGCTCACGGGCCCGACGATCGCCGTCGCCGGCGTCGCGACGACACAGACGAGCAGGAGCAATCGGATCACGAGGGAGACGTGCGCCCGCATCGGTAGGTGGTTCGGGGTAGCGGAATAAAAACCGTTCGTGGCCGGGACGAAATTTTCACGCTCGAATCGCGGAAACGGACGAGTTTTGCTCTTGGGCCCCGCCAGCGACGGCATGGCCAAACAGCCCCATCTGCTCGTCGAATCGAGCGACGTTCACGACGTCGCACTACTGCCGGGCGATCCCGGCCGCGTCGATCGTATCGCGGCGCAGTGCGAGGAGACCGAAACGGTCGCACGGAATCGCGAGTACGAGGTCGTCAACGCCGTTTACGACGATCGGCCCGTAACGATCTGTTCGACGGGCATCGGCGCGCCTTCGGCGGCGATCGCCATCGAGGAACTCTCGGCGGTCGGCGTCGAGACGTTCCTTCGGGTCGGGACGACCGGTGCGCTCCAGGAAGGCATCGAGATCGGCGACATGGTGATCGCGACCGGCGCGGCGAAAGACGAGGGGACGACCGCGCGCTACGAGCGGCGGTCCGTTCCGGCGGTCGCGGAGTTCCCGGTCGTGCGGGCGCTCGTCGATGGGGCGGAAGAACGCGGGGAAGCGGTCCACGTCGGACCGATCGCGACCGACGACGCCTTCTACGCCGAAACCGGGGACGTCCTCGAGGACTGGGAGGATGCGGGACTACTGTGTGTCGAGATGGAGGCGGCGGCGATCTTCGCGCTCGCCCGCCGAAAGGGCCTGCGATCCGGGGCGATCTGTACGGTCGACGGTAATCTCATCGAGGGCACCCAGAAGGGCGAGACCGACGCGGAGGAACTGCCCGCGAAGGCGAAGGACAACGTCGAACGAGCGATTTCCATCGCGCTCGACGCGACGCTCGCGTTGTGAGAGCTTCCGGCCGACCCCGCCGCACCTCAACCCCGCCGCGCCAGCAACGAGGACTCGGTCGGGAGTCCCGTCGGTAGCCGAGGTCCGGCTGGGAACCGGTTCAACCGGTGGGAGAGCGGTCGAGCGGACACACGATTACAGGGAAAGCCACTTCCCGACGGGATAGGTACGTACCCGCATGGATCGGCCGCGCTCGGGTCTCTCTACTTTCTATCGGCGTTGTCAGCGGATCGAACGCCGGGAACTCGGCGAGTTCCGCGAGTGGCTCGAACGGACACAGAACCTATTGCACCTCTCGATGCTGGTGTTCGTTCCGCTCCTAATCGCGGTGATTACCTACGTTGCCAACATGGTCGACGTGCTTCCCTTTCTGTTGTTCCCGCCGCTGGCGTCGGGGACGTATGCATTGTTCGCCACGCCTGAAGACCGGTACGCCCGGCCACGCCGGTTCATCGGTGGGATGACCGCGGGGGCGCTCTGTGGGTGGGTCGCGCTCGTGGGTTTCGCGAAGTACTGGTATCACGTCCCGCCGGAAGCACTCGAAGTGCACGCCGCCGCGGCGGCCTTCGGGATCGCCCTGACCGGCGTCGTCGCGTGGGGACTGGACGTCGAGCATCCCTCGGCGTTCTCGACGGCACTGCTCGTACTGGTCTCCGGCTCGGAGTTAGCCTACGTGTTGAGCGTCGCGATCTCGACGACGCTCGTCGCTGGCGTCTATCTCGCCTGGCACCACTGGGTCTACGAACAGCGCGCCCAGTACCTCTACCAGTCGACGAAAGGCGACGATCACGTCCTCGTCCCGATGCGTGGAGCCCACCACGTTGCCACCGCCCTGCTGGGAGCGCGGCTCGCCGCGGCGCATGACGTCGGGAAGGTCGTCCTGCTCGATATCGTCGGCGACAGCGAGATCGCCCGTGCCGAGCGCGATCACCTCGACGAACCGACGGCGCGTACGATGCCCGGGACGACCACCGAGGTCAGTGCCGATGGCGGGCGAGGCGAGTTCGCCAATCCCGGCCCTTCCGACGGCGAGGAGGGGATCGATGACGGCTCACGTTCGAACGGCGAGGAATCGACGAGCGCGGAGGGGCGAGTTGACTCGCGGAACGCGGGGGACATAGAGGACACGGGGAACGCGGAAAAAGAGAATCAAAAGGAGGTGAACGACGGGAGTGACGAGAGCGTCGCCGTCGACGATAGGACGATGGCGAACGCGCTCGCCCGCGATCGCATCGAGAACCGCTCGCCGAGCGACCGGGTCGAGGACGTCGTTACGAACGCCGCCGAACAGCTCGAGGGCTGTGCGAAACGAATCGAACGGGAGATCGGCGTTCCCTGCGAGGTAGCGGTCGTCGGCGGCGACGATCGGCGGGCGAAACCGGTGTTGGATACCGCACGCAGACAACACTGTGATCTCATCGTTACCCCTTACGAGACCGCGGGCGACGAACCCGGTCCGTTCGTCAGGGAACTGTTCGGAGGCGAGATCGACACGCTCGCTCACCGATCGGCCGACAGCCGCGAGGAGTGGTGTCGCGTCCTGGTGGCCGTGCGCAGCGCGAACGCCGTTTCCCATACCATGATCGACTTCGCCGAACGGCTCTCGACGAACGACTGTGACGTCAGCGTCTGTCACTGCATCGACGACCCCGAGCAACGACGGGACGCCGAGCGGATGCTTTCGGATCTCGTCGAGACCTGCACCCAGCACGTCGAAACCCGCGTCCCGCAGGCCTCGGTCACCGAGTTCCTCAACGACAACGCCGCCGAGTACGATCTGGTAATACTGGGCGCGAGCACGGATCGCAGCGCGACCTCGCGCTTTTTCGCCTCGCCGACCTTCGAGCGCCTCGGCGACTTGGAGACCGACGTTGCGATCGTCCACCGATAGCCGTTCGTCTCTCGACGCTCGGCTACCGACTTCCGGCCGCCGATCGGATCACGGACATCGACTGCCCACACGAGGGTCAGCGAGCAGCGGTACCGATCAGCGACGCTCCCGAGCGGGGATCGTGCAAGCGGCTACAGCGCAGCGTCCTCGTCGACGTCCGCCTCGCTGCTGTCCTCCTCGGCCGGGAAGGCTCCCTCCGAAACCCGATCGGCGAACGTGCCGATCGCTTCCTCCATCTCCCCGCGAACGTCCCCGAAGGCTTCGGCGAAGGGGGGTTGGCGTTCGGAGAGACCGACAACGTCGTTGACGACCAGCACCTGGCCGTCGGTACCCGATCCGGCACCGATGCCGATCGTGGGAATCGAGAGTTCGTCGGTCACCTTGCGAGCGAGGTCCTCGGGGACGTGTTCGAGAACGAGCGCGAAGGCCCCGGCCCGCTCATGGGCCCGGGCGAGTTCGGCGATCCGCTCGGCGGCCTCCTCGGAGCTCCCCTGTTGGGCGTAGCCCAGTTCGTTGACCCGCTGGGGTGTGAGTCCGAGATGGGCCATTACCGGGACCCCGAGCTCCGCGAGCCGTTCGGTGAGCGACACGGTATGGGAACTGCTCTCGATCTTGACGGCGTTCGCGCCCGCCTCCTTGATCATCCGGCCGGCGTTCCGAACGCTCTCGGCTTCCTCGACACCGAAGCTGAGGAAAGGCAGATCGGCGATAACGAGGACCTCCTCGGTGGCCCTGGAAACCGCGCCGGTGCGATTCGCGATCTCCTCGACGGTAACCGGCAGAGTCGAGTCGTAGCCGAGCGAGGCGTTCCCGACGCTATCGCCGACCAGCAAAGCGTCGATCCCGGCTCGATCGGCGATCGCGGCGGTCGGTGCGTCGTAGGCGGTCAGCATCGTCAGGGACGTCTCGCTATCGGCGCGAAAGTCCCGAACCGTTCTCGGCATAACCGGTGTCGGTCCCCGAGCGTGATTAAGCGTGTTCGTTCGCTGTTACGGTTTCGACCGGGTGACTGCCGCCGCCCCGACGACACAGTCGGCAGTAGTGAACTACCCCGCCCTACTCGCTCCCATCCGGTCGCTCGTCGAGGGTGGGGGCTCCGCGCCCCGTAGGAAAGCTGACTCCCGAAACCAGGACTATAAGAGTACGAAGTCAGAACTCGATCTCGAAGCGGGCACCGCCGCTCTCGCTTTCGCCGGCCGAAATCGTCCAGCCGTGAGCTTCGGCGATGGTCGCGACGATCGACAGGCCGAAGCCGGTGCCTTCCTCGCTCGTGGTGTGGCCGTGCTCGAAGACCGACTCGCGCTCGTTTTCCGGAATCCCAGGGCCATCGTCCGCGACGAAAAAGCCTCCCTCCGAGCAGCCGACCCGCACGGTCACGTCCTCGCCGCCGTGTTCGATCGCGTTGCGAAAGAGGTTCTCGAAGAGCGATTCGAGGCGACTCTCGTCGGCTTCGATCGCCCCGAGGTCCCCGTCAGCGACCAGTTCGGCATCGATCGTCTCGACGGCGTTCCAGGCGGTCTCGATGGTACTCGCTAGGGACACGGATCGTGTATCGCCGACTACCCGCCCCTGCCGGGCGAGGGTCAGTACGTCCTCGATGATGGATTCCATCCGGCCGTGTGCGGTCGCGACCTTCTCGAAGTGTGTGTCCTCGCCGGTCTCGCGGGCCACCTCGAGATAGCCGTCCGCGATCGTGAGGGGATTCCGGAGGTCGTGGCTGACGACGCTCGTGAACTCATCCAAGCGCTCGTTCTGTTGCTGTAGTTCCCGTTGGTGTTCGCGGCGTTCGAGGATACCCCGAACTCCGCCGGCGAGCAGGTCGACGAACGCCAGTTCGAGGCTCGAAAACTCCGTCCCGCGCGGGGCCCTGTCGGCGAAACAGATCGTCCCGGATCGCTCGCCGTCGATCGTGAGCGCCGCCCCGACGTACGTTTCGAGGCCGAAGCGGTTGTAGGCCGGGTCGCCCTCCCAGCCGTCCTCGCTGGCGTGGCGGACGACCAGCGGTTCGTCGATCTCGATCGTCTTCCGGCAGTAGCTCTCCGAGAGGGGACACTCACCGCCCGGTTGGATCCCCTCATGAGAACCGTGAGCTTCGACGATGTGCTGTGTGCCGTTCTCGATGCGTGTGAGAAAGCCGCTTTCGACCCTGAGGTACTCACAGCCGAGCGCGAGCGCTTCTCGGACCTGTTCGTCGGCCGGCAGCTCCGCGTCGGTAGTGATCTCGTAGAGTCGCCGGCGATATCGCTCGTTCTCGTGGCGGTCGGTGATATCGCGAATGACGCCGGTAAATCGGTGCTCGCCATCCATCGCGAACTCGCCGAAGGAAACCCCAACCTGTATCTCCTGGCCGTCGCGGTGGCGGGCGGGCAGTTCGATCCACTCCCAGTCGAGTGCCTTCTCCCCGGTCTCGACGTAGCGCCCGAGCGCCTCGAAGTGTGCCGGCTCGAGCTGATCGGGGATGACGGTAGCGAGCGGTTCGCCGACCAGCTCTTCGGGGGTATAACCGAAGAGCTCCGCGACGGCGTCGTTCGCGAACCGGACGGTACTGCTGGCGTCGATCGTTACGACGCCGAGGGAGGTGTTTTCCGCCAGCGATCGGAACCGTTCTTGAGCTGTTTTGCGGCGTCGTTCGCGCTCCTTGCGCGCGGTGATGTCTCGGACGACGTGGATCGACTCGTCTGTAGGAAGCGCCGTGAGCGATAGCTCCTGTGGGAACCGGCTCCCATCGCGGCGGCGGCCGATCGCCTCGCCGCGCCACTGTCCCTCCCGATCGAGAGCCGATCGCACCTCCGCCCTGAGTCCCTCGACCTGGTCCTCGTCGTAACACATCTGCCAGGTTTCGCCGAGGAAGACGTCCGGGTCGTCGTAGCCATAGATATCGGCGTGGGCTTCGTTCGCGTACACGTATCGGTTCTGGGCATCGAGGATCGCCATCCCGTCCATCGAGGCCTCCATCGCCCGGGCCCGATCGAGCACCGCTCGTGCGCGCTTGCGTTCGGTGACGTCGATAGACAGCGTGAGCGTCCCGACGACGGTCCCGTCCTGGTTGGTCTAGGGGGCGGCTCGCAACAGCGTCTCGATCACCGTCCCGTCGCGCGCGACCAACTGGCGCTCTTCGCTGACGAACTCCGCTTCGAGCGCCCGCTCGTACCCACCGCTTTCGAGCAAGTCCGCTGCCGACTCGGGTGTGTAGTGCTCGGCCAGCGAGTCGCCAAGCAGCGCCTCGCGCGGGTAGCCAAGCGTGTCACAGAAGCGTTCGTTACAGTCCTCGATCACCGGTTCGCCGCCCCGATTGCGGGTGAGCGCGTACATCAGGGGGACGTCCTCGAACAGCTCGCGATATCGCTCCCAGAGGAAGCGGCGCTTCTCGACGGCTTCGACGATCCGGTCTTCGAGGCGCTCGTACGGGGCGCGTCCGGTGTCCTTCCAGAGGTAGCCGGTCACGTCGGCGGCGATCGCGCGGCTGGCGATCGCCTCGCTGCCCTGGCCGGTGAGAAGGATAAACGGGAGGTTCGGGTACGCCTCGCGAACCGCTTCGAGGAACTCCAGGCCGTCCATCCCCGGCATGTCGTAGTCGCTCACGACACAGTCGATGGGATCGTCCGCTGTGGCGAGCATCGTGAGTCCCTCGGTGGCAGTCGTCGCCCTGTACACCTCGAAGGGTTCGCGCCCGCCTTCGAGAAACGTCGCCGTCAGTTCGGTATACTCCGGGTCGTCGACGTGGAGCACGCGAATCGGGTCACGATCGGCCGTGCTCATCGGCGTTCGCTCCCTCTGGGTCCCAGCGTAAGGGAACTTCCTGCCGAGACGACGGTAGCTCGATACCGGCAAAGCGGAGTATGGGCGAGTGAGGCAGCGACGACTCGGTATCGACCTCGGTCGCGAACGCTTATCGCCCCCAGTGCCGAAACCCGGGTGTGCCCGATCCCGTCGAGACGACCGACCCGGAGGGGGTCGATTTCGCCTGGGTGATGCAGACGACGTTCGTCGTCACCATCGTCGTCGGTGCACCGATCGTCGCGCTCGCGTCGATCCCGGCGACCCTGCCGACCTGGGGGGCGAGAGCGAGTTTCGCGATCCGAGTGGGCGCGATCGTCTGGATCGTCGTCGCGGTCGGGGCCTTTCTCTACGCACGCCGGGAGGCCGGCGAGGAGAAAGGTAGTCGCGAGGGTCAGGACGATCGGAGCCGGGCCGAAGTCAAGGACCAGCCTGGGGACCGCCAACACGATCGGGACCTCACTCCGCACCGTCGGAGCGAACCTCCGAAACGTAGGCGAATCGAGTGCCGGCGCGGGCGGCGGTTCGCTCGTCGCGTTCGGAATCGCCTATAAAGAGGGTTCGCTCGGGCGTCGCCCCCAAGGCCTCGATCGTCGCCAGCAGGGGTTCGGGATCGGGCTTGTACGTCGGGACGGAATCGCGGCCGACGACGCTTTGAACCTGGTCGGCAAGCCCGTGGGTCTCTAAGGCGAGCCGGCAGGCCGACTCGCAGTTGAGTGAGCAGATTCCGATCGGAACCCGCTCGGCGTTCCCGTGTTCGCCTCCCTCCCGTCCTATCTCCTCAGCGAGGGCACCGGCAAGCGCCAGGCGTTCGGAACGCCGAGCCCCCTCGCGTTCGTGCTCGCCGATAGTGGCCTCGACGACCTCGCGGTAGCCATTGGCGTCGGCGAACTCGAGCATCGCCCAGAGGCCCTCGGGCGGGTCGACGCCGCGCTCGCGGAGCACCCGATCGACGTCGCTGGCGACGGTTCTCCAGTCGACGGCCAGGCGCACGAGGGTTCCGTCGAGATCGTAGACGATCGCGTCGATAGTATCGGCGCTCACCGCCTCGTCGATAGCATCCCTACCCGTTTCGTTCATTTCCGACCTGCCTCACTCCAGTAGCTCGCGGCCGACGACGTCCTTTTGGATCTGGGTGGTGCCCTCGTAGATCGTGGTGATCTTCGCGTCCCGGTAGAGTCGCTCGACCGGGAAATCGGTGGTATAGCCATAACCCTCGTGGATCTGGATCGCCTCGTTCGCCACGTCGACCGCCGTCTCGCTCGCGGCGTACTTCGCCATGCTCGCTTCGGTTCTAGTATCCTCGTCCGCGTCGTCCTTGCGGGCGGCATCCCGAGTCAGCAGGCGGGCGGATTGTGTCCGGGTGTGCATCTCCGCTAGCTTGTGTCTGATCGTCTGGAAGTCCGCGATCGGCCGATCGAACTGCTCGCGATCGCCGGCGTACTCCACTGCCGCGTCGAGAGCAGCCTGGGCGACGCCCACCGCTTGGGCGGCGATCCCGATCCGCCCGCCGGTCAGGATCGACAGCGCCGCCGCCAGCCCTCGGCCTTCCTCGGTCAAGCGGTTCTCGGCTGGGATTCGGGCGTTATCGAAGGTGAGCGACGTGGTGTCGCTCGCGCGCAAGCCGAGTTTCTCCTCCTCTCTGCCGACCTCGACGCCGTCGGTGTCCATCGGGACGAGAAACTGGGTGATCGAGTTCGGGTCCTCGCGGTCGGCCTTCGCGAAGACGATTGCGACGCCGGCTCGAGAACCATTGGTGATCCACTGCTTGTCGCCGTTCAGCACGTACTGCTGGCCCTCGCGTCTCGCCTCGGTACTCATCCCCGCGGGGTTCGACCCGGCGTGGGGTTCGGAGAGCGCGAAGGCCCCGACCGGTCTTCCATCCGCCATCTCGGGCAGCCAGCGCTCGCGCTGGGTTTCGGAGCCGAACTCGGCGATACAGGCGGTCGCGAGACAGTGAACTGAAAGGGCAGTGGCGACCGCGAGCGAGCCGTGGGCGAGTTCCTCGTTGACGATGCTGTAGGTCAGCCGGTCGGCGTCGAAGCCTCCGTAGGTCTCGGGCGTCGTGAGTCCGGTGAGATCGAGGTCGGCCAGTTCCCCCCAAACCGTTTCAGGGAATTCGCCCTTTCGGTCGGCTTCGGCGGCACCGGGTCGGATCTCCTCGCTCGCGACCTCCTGAACGAGGTCCCGGATCGCCCGCTGTTCGGCCGTGAGTTCCATGCTGAACGAACGGGATGGAACGGGCAAAAGCTATCGGTCCGACCCCTGCTCGCAGCCGGTTGGCTTCCGGCGGCGAACGCATCGACGACGGAACCCTCGATGACCGCGATGATTGCGACGTCGCCGGCCACGGATCGGGTCGGGAAACGCCTGTGAGGGGTCCTCGTTCGAGTAGCTACTCGCGAGTACTCACAGCCCCCGTGGGCGGACCCGCTCGTCGTCGGCGTCCTGTACGAAGTCCTTCTCGAGGTCTTGATCCTCCCCGGGGTCGTCCCAGCCGAGCACCGATTTGATTTTCTCGGTCAGGCCGGAATCCTCGGAGTCATCGGGTGTGACCTGTGCCCGGTCGCCCTCGACGTTCGAGACCGTCCCGATGGGCTCGCCCGCGGCGGTCGTGATCGTCTTTCTCTCGTCCTCGGAGCCGAACTCCCGGTCCATACCTCAGGGAGTCGTCCTCGCCGTACTTCGGCCTGACGCCCGTGCTGACTGCAATCGCACAGTCGTCGGCCGTCGGAATCGAGCGACGTCGATCACCGTGCGTGCCGTCGGTCGGCTTCGTTCCGGTTCTCGTCTCCGAGTTCGGTTGTATCACAGCGGTCGTAGCTCTCTACGCCGCTATCGAAGCACTCCGATCGGCGACCTCCTATCGGCCGTTCGTCGATTCGTCCTCCCTGTCCTCGCCGTTTCTCCCCTCAGAGGTGGGGGGTAGCCCTTCGAGTACGTCCTCGGTGTGCTCGCCTAACTCCGGGGGCCGCCGGTCGGTGCCGGTCGCGGCGTTCGAGAACTGCGCGGGGAAGGTAACCAGGGGTAAGTCAATTCCGTCGATCTCAAGATCGCTCGTTACGCCCGACTCGCGTAACTGGGGGTCCGCGAAGGCTTCTCGGGTGTCCTTGACCGGGGCGGCGGGCACGCCTTCCTCGCGCAGCACCGAGAACCACTCCTCGGCCCCGCGCTCGGCGAAGACGGCTTCGAGTTCGGCGGTGAGCGCCTCCCGGTGTTCGATTCTGGCGGAGTTGGTCGAAAAGCGCTCGTCGGTCGCTAAATCGGAGCGATCGATCGCCGCACAGAGTTCCTCATAGGTGCCGTCGCTCGCGACCGCGAGCGCGAGCGGATCGTCGGCGGTCGCGACGACGCGATAGGGTTCGAGGGTCGGATGGGCGGTCCCCAGCCGCGGGTATGCCTCACCGGTCGCGAAGGACCACCCCGCCCGCTCGGAGAGGAAGGCGACGAGCGACTCGAACAGGGGGACTTCGATGTGGGTGCCGCCCTGCTGCGGGCGGGCAAAGAGTGCCGTGAGGATACAGACCGCAGCGTACATCGACGCCGAGAGGTCGCCGATCGGCAGCCCCGAGCGGACGGGTGGTCCATCGCTCTCGCCGGTGATCGACATCGTTCCGCCGAGCGCCTGAGCGACCATATCGAAGGCCGCGAGATCCCGGTAAGGACCGGGTAAAAATCCCGAAATCGAACAGTAGATCACTTCGGGGTTGTACTCGGCGAGCGTCCCGTAGTCTAGCCCCCAGTCGGTCATCGTACCCGGCCGGTAGTTCTCGACGACGACGTCCGCGCTCTCGACCAGTGCGAGAAAGGTCGCTGCGCCGTCCTCGCTCGACAGATCGAGTTCGACGCTTCGCTTGCCCCGATTAAGTGAGGCGAAGTAGCTCGTCATGCCCGAGTCGCCGAGTTCGGGCTCGATCGAGCGAGTGAGATCGCCCACTTCCGGGCGTTCTATCTTGAGGACCTCCGCCCCGAGGTCGGCGAGTAGCTGGGTCGTGTAGGGACCGGCGAGCATCTGAGTGCAGTCGAGCACACCCACGCCCGAGAGCGGGCCTTCGTTATCGGTAGCGTCCCCCATACCCGGCGGTCGCTCGCCGCCGTCAAACGCGTTGTGGGACAGTACCGAAGGTGACCGGACTCCCAACGACCAGTAGCCCACCGACGGCCGCTCGCTCGATGACCCTTCTCGTCGCCGGGCATTAGGCCGTGTCCCGTTCCTCCCCTCGACGCCGATATCGTAGCAGGTAGGCGAGCACTGCTATCGGTACGCCGAAGACGAGCAGGTAGGGCAGGACGTACGCGAGGCCGACGACGATCGCCCGCAGCACCATCAGAACCCCGCCGAGGGAATCGAGCACGGCCGCCAGGACGCCGGTGTCGTACCACTCCCGGCTCCGGTCGTCCGGGCCGGCGAGCGGTTCGGCGAGATCGATAACGATCGTCGAGAGCGCGACCTGTCGCCGGAGGGATTGACGACGGGCTTCGAGGCGCTCGATCCGCGATTGCACCTCCGAGAGGCGTTCCTGGATCGCGAGCAGGGCCTCGGTGTCGTTGGCCTGCGCGTAGAGGCCCCGCAGTCGCTCGCGCTCGCGCGAGGAACTCACGAACCCGCCGGCATCCCGGACGACTCGCGTTAGCTCGCGCTCGGTTGCACTGACGTTCTCGACGGTGAGCGCTACGCGGCCGGTCCGTACCAGTGCCTGCCGTCGCTCGATCTGTAGTACTTCCTCGGACCCGATCGCCTCGGCGGTTCGCTCGCCGCCGGCCGAGCCGGTTTCCCCGCCGGCACTACCGGCACCGCCGCCGGCCCCCGCCGTTGCTGCCGTCGCCTCACTGCTGATTTCGCCGCCCGCGCTGGCGTCCTCGCCACCACCGCCAGCGTTCCCCGCACCGCCACAGCCCGCGAGGACGACCAGCAGCGCGAGAACGAGCGGTGCCCACCAGCGACGGCCGCGGGACGTCATTGCGAAGGAGTTCGCCGAAGTCAGTAAGTGCTTTGTGGGTATTTCACACGCTGCGTTCGTATCGGGTGGGATCGATGGCCCCGGTGTCGCTCGAGCCCTGGCCCGGACGGAACGAGGCGAGCCAAAGCTCTATGCCCCGGGCCTCGGTTGGGCAGCTATGTCCTACGAGACCTACGAGAGCATCACCGTCGACGTCGAGGGAGGGGTCGCGAACGTCGAATTCCACCGTCCCGAGAAGCTCAATGCCCTCAACAACGCGGTCATGCTCGATCTCCAGCGCGCCTTCGGGGAGATCAGTATGGACGAGACGATCGAGGCAGTCGTCCTCTCGGGGGAAGGCGAGGATGCCTTCTCCGCGGGCGCGGACATCAGTCAGTACGCCGGCCCCGCCGCCGAGCACGATCCCTACCAGAAACACCGCCAGTCGCTCTTTTATAACGTCTACCGCGCTCCGCTCGACTGTCACGCGCCGACGATCGCGAAGATCGATGGGTACTGTGTCGGCGGCGGGTTGATCCTCGCGATGTACTGTGACATGCGGGTCGCGAGCGAGGGGTCACAGTTCGGCGTCCCCACCGCGAACATCGGCCAGATTCCTACTGGGGGCTCGACCCGCCGAGCGGTCGATCTGGTAGGCGAGGCGAAAGCCAAGGAGTTGGTGCTCACTGCCGGCTACGTCGACGCCGCCGAAGCCGAACGGATCGGGCTCGTGAACCATGCCGTTTCCACCGAGGAACTCGATGACACGGTAGGGGGGATCACCGAGGCCATCGGCGATACCGGCCGCGGGGCAATCAAGGCCTCGAAGCGGGCGATCAACGACGCGACCGAGGCGTCCGATCTGGAGAGCGCTCGGGCCCACGAGGCCGACCTGTGGTGGGAGCAGTTCGCGACCGACGAGCGCCGCGATCTAGTCGAGGAGTTCAACGAGGGGTGACGCGGCGAACAGGCAGACGAATCGGCTTTAATTACCGATCGGAATGCGAGACTCTCCGTTTCGCAACCGAACGAACCGTGTCGATACCCTGTTGAGGACGATCGGTCCGGCAGAGCCGCCAATCAGTGCTTGTTCGCCAGTGTCGAACTGGATTTGAGTGCGGTCAGCGACTATCGGCCGGCGAAATATATCAGCACTAGAAAAATATATTAGTCGTCACGGCCGATCTCTCGTATGCCCGCGTCGAACGGTAGTCCCGAGAGCGATGGCGAGGAGCCGGCCGAGCCGCCGGCAGGAGGGCTCGCCGAGGGATTCGCGTCCGAGATCGACTCGAAGCCGGCCGACGAGCGAGTCTACCGCGTCGCGCTCCAGTTGTACGAGCCGACGCGCGTTTCGGCCGTCGCGGAGCGGGCTACCTGCTCGACGGACACCGCTCGCCGACACCTGGGACGGCTCGCCGATATCGGCGTCGTCGACCGGATCTCGGACGATCCGGACACGTTTTCCAGGAACGAGTCGTACTTCGAGTGGCGGGAACGCGAGCGCCTCTCGGATCTCTCGGAGGCCGACCTAACCGAACGGCTCACCGACCTCACAGCCCACGAACGGGAGTTCCGCGACACCTACGCCGCCGATGACCCCAACGCGGTGGACGCGCTCGATCACGCCGACTACGACGCCGTCGAGGACGTCTGGCTGGATCTGAGCGAGTGGCGAACCGTCCGTCGGCGGATTCGTCGGCTCGAAGCGGTTCGCAAGCGTCGGGGCTCCGGCACCAACACCGTCCGCTCGTGAGCGATGGCTCGTCGGACTCGCCGTCGGAACCGAACGAGGCGTTGTTGCGCTATCTCACGGGTGTTCTCGCCGACATGAACGGGATCGCCCGCGTGTCGTCGTTTCCCTCGAACAAGCGGGAATCGCTCGTCGCTGCGCTCGAAACCAGCCACTATCCGGAGAATGTCGAAGAGGTACGCCTCGAGATCAGAGCCGACCGGAGCGGTGACTTTCACGTCTCGTACTTCGAGTCGTATCTCGGCGAGCAGCGTCGCTGTCGATGGGACCGACACGAACAGCCCCATAGCACCCGCGATCACTTCCACCCGCTCCCGAACGCCAGTACCACGGACGCCGAGGACCGCGAGTATCCCACGGATCTTGATAGGACGCTGAGCGAGGTCGTCCTGCCCTGGGTCGATCGCCGCCTCGGTGACCTGTGGTCCGAAGTGTGACGAATCGGGCGCTACCGACGTTCACCGGTGGACGCCTACATGATACCATCCTCGACGCTGCGATAGTGTACGAACGACCTGCACTGTCGACGATAGTTTGGATACCAAACTGATGCGTGAGACCGAATTCGAACCACATGAAGATGATGGACCTCCCTGAGCCTGTTCTCAGTGCCGAAGTCGCATCGGCGAGCGAGGGTTCGGAGAACCCGAGCGACGCCGTTCACCGAGCGCCGGAGGCGCTCGGGCCGACGAGCGTCTCGTGAGCGAAGCGAACGAGAGCAGGGAGCAGCTTGCTGCGACCGAGCCAGCCCGCAGAGCGAAAAGTGGGACTGCGTGGGACCGGATTCGAACCGGCGGACCCCTACGGGACAGCGCCCTCAACGCTGCGCCGTTGACCTAGCTTGGCTACCCACGCTCAACGCATCCCATCGTACCCCGCGTACCGATAAAAGCGCTTTCGTTTCGGCTACCGGTCCGGCTCCCCACTGCGGTGGCGACCAGCCGCCGTCGATCGTCGCTCACAGCGAGACGGTCGTCCCGACCCCTTCTCGCTTCGCGAGGTCATACAAGTGTTCGCCGACCGCGGCGTCGAGCACTGCGGTCCCGACGCTCTCGATCACGACGATCTCCTCGCTTCCCTCGCGTCCCCTCGCGCCGTCGAGGACGGCCCCGAGCGAGGTGAGGTCGCTCGCGTCGAGACCGCTCTCCCGGAGGTCGCCGGTCTCGATCGCCTCCTCGGGGACGTCCGCGAGGACCCGCGCGGCGCGCTCTACCGTTTCGCCGTCGAGCTCGCGCATCTCATCGGTGTAGGCCCCGATCGCGATTACCGTCGTCCCGGGTGCGAGTGCCTCGCCCGGGACGACCGGGTCGGTCGCGGTGGTCGCGGTCACGACGACCGTCGCCCCCTCGATCGCCTCGCGCGGGGAGCCGGCTGCCTCGACAGGGACGTCGAGTTCGCTGTCGAGGTCCTCGGCATATCGATACCGTGAGTCACTCGGCGAGTAGACCCACACCGCCTCCAGGTCGGTCGCGGCGGCGATCGCCCGGGTCTGCCAACGGGCTTGGGTGCCCGCGCCGATCACTCCCAGGCGTACCGCTTTACGGTCGGTGGCGAGTTCCCGCGCCGCGAGGCCGCCGATACATCCCGTCCGGGCGTTCGTGAGCCGTGTGCCGGCCAGATACCCCGCTGGAAGACCGGCCTCGGCGTCGGTGAGCGCGACCTGGGCGTTTACGGTCGGGAGCCCGCGATCAGCATTACCATCGAAGACGCCTACGAGTTTCGTCGCGTAGTAGCTCGCACCGTGGATATACGCGGGCATCACCAGACCGGTCCCCAGAGGTCCTCCGGGCGCGTCGGCCGCGAGACCGGTCCCCACGGGGAAGTGTGGTCGGTCGGGCCGTTCGGTGTTTCCGCAGTGTTGTTCGACGAACGCTTCCTCGACGACATCGAGCAGAGCGTCGAGATCGAGCAGTTCCTCGACATCTCCCTCCGAGAGCACGCGTATCTCGCTCATGATCGATCACTACACCCCACGGTGCCTAACGCTTCCCCGGCATACCGTTTCCCCAGTCGGATCGCGCTCGATCAACGCCGATTGGCGACCGAAAGTCCGGACCGAAGAGCCACCTGCCTCGGGCCGGCGAAACGGTTTAGCCCTCGGGATGGTGGTCGGCCACATGGACGTGGTCGTCGTCGGCGGCGGGATCGTCGGCCTCGCGTCGGCGTACTACCTTGCCGAGAGGGGCGCGGACGTCGCGGTCTACGAGCAAGGATCGATCGGCAATGGCAGCACCGAACGCTCCGCAGGCGGGATCCGCACGCAGTTCTCGACGCCGGTCCACGTTGCCCTCTCGCTCGCGAGCATCGCGGTCTGGGAGGACTTCGAGGAGACCTTCGGCACCGACATCGCCTACCGCCGCTCGGGCTATCTCCTCTGTGCCCGAACCGCGGAGACGGCCCGCACCTTCGAGGACAGCGTCGCGATCCAGCACGACCAAGGGGTTCCCAGCGAACTGCTCGATCCCGCCGAAGCACGGGAGTACTGTCCCGGCTTACGGGCCGAGAAGTTCCGCGTCGCGACCTACTGTCCGATCGATGGCTTCGCCGATCCCCATCTCGCGCTCGAAGGCTTCGCCGCGAAAGCGCGGGCGGCCGGCGCTGCGATCCACACGAACGCGCCCGTGACCGACGTCCTGTGCGAGAACGGTCGCGTGCGGGGCGTCGAAGCGAACGGCGAGCGAGTCGAAAGCGACGTCGTCGTGAACGCCGCCGGGCCGTGGGCGCGGAGAGTAGGGGAGATGGCCGGTCTTTCACTTCCGATCGCGCCGCGACGCCGCCAGCTACTGGTCGCCGAGCCCGAGAGCCCGGTACCGGAAGAAGTCCCGCTGACGGTCGATCTCGATACCGGCTCGTACTTCCGGCCCGAGCGGGAGGGCACAGCCCTAGTCGGCGGTCATTTCGCTACCACCGACCGCGACGCCGACCCCGATCGCTTCTCGAAGGGAATCGATCTCGACTGGAGCGCCGAAGCGCTCGAACGCGCGGCCGACTACGCGGCCTACTTCGGGCCCGAAGCGGGGGTGAAACGCGGCTGGGCCGGTCTCTATGCCGTGACGCCCGATCACCACCCCGTAATCGAGGAGACGACCCCAGGACTGATCACCGCCGCCGGTTTCTCCGGCCATGGCTTCCAGCACGCGCCTGCGACCGGACAACTCGTCGCGGAGCTCGCCATGGATGGCGAGGCGACGCTGCTCGACATCGCCCCACTGGAAAGCGACCGGTTCGACCGATCCGGAGCGCTCGTTGACGAACGGAACGTCGCCTGAACGATGAACGGGTAAAACGACGACACAGCGGCGACATCCGTAGGAGTCCTTTGAGCGGGCGTCAGCGATCGGCTCCCGTCAGGACCCGCCCGGAGTAGAGCGCGACCGGCACCCCACAGAGGGCGATCCCGGCCGCGGCGAGAAAGGCTACCTCGAGGGAGGCCGCGTCGGCGACCACCCCTAAGAGGTAGGGGCCGGCTGCCCCACCGATCGCCGCGGCCGTGTTCGTCACGGCGAAGAGCGACCCGCTCCGGCCCCCGGCGGCGCTCGCGGCGATCGCGTTCGCGGCCGGGTACACCGCATAGAGGACGAACCCGAGCACGACGAACCCGATGGGCAGGGCGAGCGCCGAGAGCGGCAGCCGGACGAGCGCCACGACGAGTACTGCGGTCCCTAGGAAACACGCGAGCGCGAAGCGCGTACGACTAAACAGATCGACACCGTAGCCCGCGAGCATCGAGGCTATCCCTGCGGAAATCATCGTCACCGAGAGCATCGCACCCCCATAGGAAGGACTCGCACCGACCGAAGCGGTCGCGAAGGCGGCCGTGAAGGTCTGGATCGCTCGCACTTCCGCGCCGACCACGAGGAAGAGCCCGATCAGCGCGAGCGTCGCGGGCGCACGGAGGTAGCGCGCGACCTGCGTGCTCGTCTCCCGGAGGTTCACCTCAGTGAGGAACGTCGATCGAACGGCCTCGACGAACGACGGTGGCGAGGATCCGGCAGTAAGGGAATCACCGGTCCGCCGTTCGTTCCCGGCTCCGTCGGTCGCGGCACGCTTCGTCGGTGTGTCATCGAGCGTCGCAGGGGCGACCCGGGGGTAGAGCACATACAACGAAAGGGCGAAGCCCACTCCCACGAAGGCGGCGACGACCAGTGCAGCACGCCATCCGAGAATTTCGGCGACGGCGACGACTAAGGCCGGTGCGAGGACCGTTCCCGCAGAGCCCATCGTGCCGTGGACGCCCATGCTCCGGCCGTGAGTGGCGTTCGTCTCCACGTCGGAGATGAGTGCCATCCCCGTCGGGTGATAGGTCGAGCCGCCGACGCCCGCGACGAACATGCCGGCGAGCATGAGCGGGAAGGTAGGGGCGAGGGCGACGAGGGCAATTCCACAGGCGAGGACGACCGTCCCACCCACGAGCAGCGCGCGCTCGTCGTAGACGTCCGCGAGCGGCCCGACCGGGAGCTGGACGACCGAGTAGGTGAGGAAAAAGACCACAACGAGCAGGCTCGCCTCCGAGTAGCCGATATCCAGTCCCGGCACGAGGAACGGGAACAGCGGCGGGACGACGATCGAGAAGAACTCGTTGATGCCGTGTGTGAGGCTCACCAGCAAGACGAACCCGGGATTGTCGACGTCGATCACCGAGCGGGCGACCCTCCTTGACATGGCCGTATCCCTTCGCGTGTGGCGAGCGTATTGAGCGTTCGCTCCGTGCCGGCAGGACGGGGCGATCGGTGGGAACGAAGTCCTATCTCAGTCGCTTCGGGCCGCGATGTCACGAGCACTGGCGGACTCACCCCGTCTCAGCGGGTCCTAACAGCCGCTCGGAGGAGAAGTGCCCAGGTATTGCCTCAGGTCTTCGGCAGCGCAATCGCGCTCGCGGCGAGCCTCCGGTTACTGGCGACGATCCGCGGGAGCTACATATGCTCGAGTTCGATCGGACCCGACGGTCCACGTCCCCCGAGCGAGACGCGTTGCTGGTCGTCATACTCCTTCGACGCTGTCGCCGACGCGGATCGTCCCG
>PXRA01000003.1:1573-3565 GCA_003021725.1 Halobacteriales archaeon QH_8_64_26 | reverse complement strand
CGTGCGGTCGGCCTTACGGGCCATCACGCGAACGATAGTACTCCCGCCGGGCGTATAAGCTCTGGGCTTGAATAACAATGTGACCCAGTAGATGGCAACAAATGGCAGCATTCGTCCGACCGACGGTTGGTGGGCTATCCGGTCGACTCGCCGGACCGATCGACACGTCAGTCCACCGACCGACCCACCGGCCGATCAGCGCAGCAACGAGAGTATCTCGCAGGCCAGTACGGTCTCTTCGTTCTGATTCCGGACGTCGATCGCGTAGCGGACGACGCCGTTGGCGACGGGGGGATCGCGGGATTCGGTATCGATCACCTCGACGACCAGGTAGATGGTGTCATCGACGAACACCGGCGCGACGAACCGAAGCGAGTCGATACCGTAGAACGCGACGACGGCCTCCCGTTCGGCGTCGTCCCTCGTCTGCCAGATCAGTCCCGTGGCCGCCGAGAGGACGAGCATGCCATGGGCGATCCGCCCGCCGAAGGCCGTCTCGCGCATTCGCTCGGCGTCGGTATGTAAGTGATTGAAATCGCCGCTCACACCCGCGAAGTTCATCACGTCCGCGTCGGTGATCGTTCGGCCGCCGGTCCTATAGCTGTCGCCGACCTCGATCGCCTCGAAGACGCCTCCCTCGCTTCCATCACCCTTCCCGGTGCGGTCGCCGTCGGTGTCGGTCCCCTCGTCGCCCTGGGAGTCCTTCTCGGAGCTCATCGGTCCTCTTCCCCCTCTCTGTCGGTAATTTGGATTGTCTCGTTGCTCGCGCTTGCATCCTCACTATCGCCGTCGCCCTCACGGAAGAGTCGGTAGGTGGTCGTGCCGATCGCGACTTCCTTCCGATCGCCATCGGGCGCGACGCTCGTGACGCTCGCCCGCGTCACGCCGATCGTCTCGCCCGCACGGGCGACCTCGCTCTCGACGCGGAGGTCGGCCGTCCCCGGCCGAAGGTAGGAGATATCGAGGTCAGTGGTAGTAAGGGCCACCCGCCTGGGCTCCTCGAAGGTCGTCCGGAGCGCGAAGCCACTCGCCGTATCGATCAGGGTGGCCGGAATCCCGCCGTGTAAGCCGCCGGTGCTTCCGGCGACGGCGTTGGCCAGTTCCTCGCGATAGGAGAGGGTCATGACCGCCCGGCCACGCGTTGCCTGCTCCAACTCGACGCCGAGCCAGGAGAGGTAGCCGTGTTCGTCGAGCACTTCCCGCATCCGATCGAGCGTGTCGTCAGTGAGATCCCCCTCGCCGGGAGCGTCGTCGGCTTTCCCGTACTCACACTCGCTCATTCCGCCGATCCCGCCTCGCGACCGGCCGCCCCCGGACCCGTACTGGACTCCTCGTCGTACTCGAAGAACCCCGCGCCGGCGTCCTCGCCGGTCTTTCCATCCGCGACGAGTTCGCGGAGATAGTCGGCCGGTTCGTAGCGCTCCTTACCGGTAGTCTCCCTGAGGTCCTCGAGCTTCTCCAGAACCACGTCCAGGCCCATCCGGTCGGCTCGGCGACAGGGGCCTTTCGGGAAGCCGGTCCCCAAGCGCATCCCGGTGTCGATCGCCTCGGGTGTGGCGACGTCCTGACCCACTAATTTCGCCGCCTCGTTGATGATGCGGGCCTCGACCCGGAGGGTATCGAAGCCCTCGCCCTGACCGGCCTCGTAATCGGGTCCCTCGCCCTCGGCGTAGTCGTAATACCCCTTGCCGGTCTTGCGACCGAGATTGCCCGCCTCGACTTTCCCCTCGATGATCGGCGGATTTCGCACGCCGGCTTCCTCGCGGACGTGATAGCCGATGTCGATCCCGGTGAGGTCCCCGAGTTCGAAGGGACCCATCGGGTAGCCCCGATCGGTCATCGCGGCGTCTGCCTCCCGGATCGTCGCCTCCTCGGCAGAAATCATCCAGGCCGGTTCGGTCATGAACGGTCCTAAGACGGAGTTGACGACGAAGCCATCGATATCCTTGCGGACGTAGATCGGGGTCTTGCCGATCGACTCGACGAACCCGT
>PXRA01000003.1:0-1544 GCA_003021725.1 Halobacteriales archaeon QH_8_64_26 | reverse complement strand
GGCCGGTCGGTCGCGCTCGCGATCCCGGTGATCGACAGCGAGGAGGTGTTGGAAGCCAAGATGGCGTTCTCGGGCGCGGCGTCGTCGACCTCCCCGAAGACCTCCTGTTTGATCGCCATCTGCTCGGGGGCGGCCTCGACGACGAGATCGGCCTCTCCGACCGCCGCTTCGAGGTCGGTCGTCGTCTCGATCCGGTCGAGAACCCCCTCGGATGACTCGTCCAGTCGGTCGCTCTCGCCGAGTTTCCGGAGGCTCCACTCGATGTTCTCATAGCCATCGGCGACGATCTCCTCCTCGATGTCACGCATCGTGACGTCGTAGCCAGCCATCGCGACGACCTCGGTGATGCCATGGCCCATACTGCCCGCGCCGAGCACCGCTACCCGATCGATAGTCGAGTGCATGTAACCGAACGCTCCCGACGCCGGTTTAGTTCCACCGACGGGCGCTGCCGAGTCCCGGAGAAAAGACGAAAAGGACACGTATCGTCGGGGTTCGGCAGTGCCGGTTCGTCTACCCGACTACCGCGGCGGCGACCCTGGGAGTGACGAACGCCTCGATAAAGGCCGCGACGATCAACAGGAGGGCGATCCCGACGAGGAGCACTCCGGTTCGCTTCAGCTCGTCGGCCACCGCCGGCGCATCGGCTCTCCCTCGGAGCGCGCGCCACCCGACGTGCCCGAGGTGGATCCCGATTCCACCGGCGAGCGCGACGGTCGGGAGTTCGAGTATTCCGTGGGGAGCGACGAGCGCGAGAAACGTCATGGGGTCCGAAACCCCCGCGAGTCCGCCGACGAGCAACCCGTTGAACGCCAGGCCGACGATCGCCGGGACGGCAAGCGCGACGCCGCCGAAGGCCAGCCGCGCGCTCACGACCCAGTTGTTCACCGCCAGTGTCGCGAACGTATCGATCGGGACGGTTCCGAAGACGCCTGTGACGTCCCCGGGCGGGCTGAGGACCTCGCCGTACGATGCCGTGAGGAGGTATCCCAGAGCGATCGCTCCGGCGAGCGAGAGCGCTCCGAGAAGCGTCGCGATCGGGACCTCCCGGGGAAAGGCCCCGAGTTCACGCACGCCCCGCCGGAGGCTCCGGCCGATACGGGCGTACAGCGGAGAGTTGTCGACTCTCTCGACGCTCCGGCCGGCGTACAGCGCGGTCCCGGCCGTGTCTAGGAGTGGCGAGAGGACG
The DNA here is from genome assembly GCA_003021725.1 of Halobacteriales archaeon QH_8_64_26. Taxonomy (GTDB): domain Archaea; phylum Halobacteriota; class Halobacteria; order Halobacteriales; family Halococcaceae; genus PXQR01. Next base: position 355 of record PXRA01000003.1, on the reverse strand, counting down.
AGCGGGAGCACCGGCGCGAGGATCCCGGCAGCGCCGGCGACGCTCAGCAGGCCGGCGAGAACCGAGAGGGCGACGTAGCTGCCGATCACGACCAGCCCGAAGGCGAGCGCCGCTACGAAATGTGACCGGACGAACCCGAAACTCGCCCGGGCGGCCCCGAGGGTCCCTTGCTCGTCGACAACGGCGGCCGGACCGGCGAAGAGCAACAGGAACTGGGCGAGCACGCCCAGCAGCGCGCCGCCGAGGGCGAGCAGTACCGCCAGGATCGCGCCGAGTCCGGCGAGGACGTTCCCGCCGCCCGTCGGCGATCCGGCTCCGAACGCGGCGAACGCGCCGGCTCCGAGCGCCACCAGTA
>PXRA01000002.1 GCA_003021725.1 Halobacteriales archaeon QH_8_64_26 | reverse complement strand
CCGCCGCCGAAAACGATACAATCGAAGTCGGTCATTAGCGTACGGCGCTAGTCGGAGCACTCGGATAAGTGGGTTCCCCGAGTGTTCGCCGTTCGCACAACTGACAGCCTGCCTACCGTGTCGTACGTGTCGTCGAGGTACTTCGATAGCGCGAACAGTAGTCAATGCACTCGACATGGACTTGACGGTTCAGCCGAGAGCACAGCGGTCCCCCTCACAGGATTGGCGAAATCATTCGTGATTATAGCGCTAAGCACGAGGATCGAGAGCTACGCCACCGCGCTCGGCCTCGCTGTGACCACAGGGTGTAACGAGACAAGTGCCTACTGACAGGGACGGTATTGTGTGCTGATCAGTAGTCGCTAGGGATGCTAATGAGGCCCCTTGCGAAGGAAGCGTAAGCGACAGTTGCTCCGATGACGAAAGTCACTGCGTAGAATGCAGTGAATCCGGGTGATGTGGATACTGAGCCTACGGCAGGGTTGGCCCGCATGTATTCATACCAGTGGTAGGTGTTGGCAGCAAGGAACACAACGGCAAGTCCGATACCAACTCCGAGTCCGTTCTTCGCTAGCTCAAGCTCGTTTGCAGACATTACTGAACAGCGAACCCCTCCACCGATACTGTCTTCGCTCCCGTGATCGGCATCGGTCTCTGATCCTCACCGCGGTGAGGATCAGAGACCTAACGACACAGACGGGCCGAGTCATGCTCGAAAACTACGTTGACGAAGTCACGTCACCGATCGGCGCGGGCTTCCCGCCGCAACTGGGCCGAACGCCACGGAGAGCGCTGGACGAACCGTCCTGCTCGTTCCGGATAGTGCGACCGGGGCAACGACCTCCGTGCGGACGGCGGCGACTGACCCGATTCCCGGCGTCGGTTCGTTTCGCGAACCCGGTCACTCGAAGCGGAAACGCCCGGATGGGGACAGCGGTTGTCAACCCTTATGTACGTGGGTATCGGAGGAAGAGACACACAGATTCGTATGGCCAATCCATGGATCGCGGTCGGCGCGCTCGCGCTCGTGGCCCTCGCCATCCCGCTGGGGATGATGGCAGTGTCCGCCCTGCTCCGCCCCACCGTACGCGAACAGGGGAAGAGCGCGATCTACGAGTCCGGCGAGATTCCCACCGGCAACACTCGCATTCGGTTCAACATCCAGTACTACATGGTGGCGTTGCTGTTCGTCGTCTTCGACATCGAGACGGTGTTGATATTCCCCTGGACGGTGATCTACCGCGACGCCGTTTCGAGTGCGGGACTGTTCGCGGCGCTCGTCCCGATGCTCGTGTTCATCGGCGTGCTCGTGATCGGCCTCGCCTGGGCGTGGCGCAACGGAGCAGTGCGGTGGGTTAAGAGTCCGCGTGCCGAACAGCGGCGGAGAGAGCAACAACAATAGTTCTATGAGCAGTCAAGACCGACCCGCGGATTCGAAACCGGCAGTACAGTCGACCCAGGAGTCCCGTATGGAGGGGACCGACGATCGGTTCAACTCCAAGCTCAGGGAAGCGTTCGGTTCCTCGCCGTTTATCCTCACCAAGTTCGATCAGTTCATGAACTGGGTGCGGGGCTCGTCGATGTTCATGCTCCAGTTCGGCATCGCCTGTTGTTCGATCGAGATGATGTCGACGTATGCCATCAAACACGACCTCGATCGCTTCGGCTCGGGGGTTCCCCGTGCCTCCCCGCGCCAGGCCGACGTCATCATCGTTCCCGGGACGATCGTCTCGAAGTTCGCCCCACGGATGAAGCGGGTTTACGATCAGATGCCCGAACCCAAGTTCGTCGTCTCGATGGGGTCCTGTACCATCTCAGGGGGCCCCTTCCAGCAGGGGTATAACGTCGTCAAGGGTGCGGAGGAGGTCATCCCCTGTGACATCCACGTGCCGGGCTGTCCACCCCGCCCCGAGGCGCTCATCTACGGCGTCGCCAAACTCCAGGAGCGGATCGCGAACGGCGAGAGTTCCCCCGTCACGGTCAAACCCTACGAGTTAGAACAGTTCGGCGACTTGGAGCGCGACGAGCTCGTCGATCACTTAGCGGAGGACATCGATCAGGAGACACTGGTCATGCGGTACAACTGGGCCGATTCGTCATGAGCTTAGAGGACCCACGCGACACGGAGGAAGGAAGACAGGAACTCGTCGGTGCCACCGAAGAGGGTGTCGATTACGACGCGCTCGAGGACCTGCTCGGCGAGCACGTCACCGGCCGGGAATCACACGTCAACGCGGAAGCGTTCGTGATTCGGCCGGACGAAGTACAAGCGGTGCTGTTCGCGCTGCGCGATCAGGCCGGGTTCGATCACCTCTCGAACCTCTCGGCCCAGGAGCAGGAGGACCGCTACGAGTCGATCTACCACCTCAAGAAGTACGACGACCCGACCCAGGAGGTGACCGTAGTCGTCCCCACCTCGAAACGCGATCCACGGAGCCAGAGCGCAGAGCCCGTCTACCGGACCGCCGACTGGCACGAACGGGAGGCTTATGACCTCATCGGGATCGAGTACGACGATCATCCCGACCTCCGGCGGATCTTACTCCCTGAAACCTGGCAGGGCCACCCGATGGGCCTCGATTACGACAAGGACCAACCCCAGGTGGTGAGCTTCGAGAACCACGCCAATCCCCTGGAGGAGGACCACCAGGACGCCGAATCCGATACGATGTTTATCAACATCGGGCCCCATCACCCGGCGACCCACGGCGTGCTTCACTTGAAGACCGTCCTCGACGGCGAGCAGATCGCCGACGTCGAGCCCGACATCGGGTACTTGCACCGCTGCGAGGAACAGATGGCCCAACAGGGCAAGTACAAGAAAGAGATCATGCCCTACCCCGATCGGTGGGATTACAGCTCGGCGGGCATCCTCAACGAGTGGTCCTACGCCCGGGCCGCCGAGGACTTAGCGGACTTGGAGGTCCCCGAGTACGCCCAGGTGATCCGGACGATGGGAGCGGAACTCTCCCGGATGGCGGGGCACATGCTCGCGGTCGGCACCTTCGCGCTCGACGTCTATGGCGATTTCACCGCGATCTTCCAGTACGCCTTCCGCGATCGGGAGAAGATCCTCAATCTGTTGGAGGACCTCACCGGCCAACGGCTCATGTTCAACTACCTCCGGCTGGGCGGGGTCGCCTGGGACCTGCCCGAGCCCCGAGAGGAGTACTTCGAGAAGCTGCGCGATTTCCTCGACGAACTCCCCCAGACCGTCGAGGAGTATCACAACTTGTTGTCCTCGAACGAGATCTTCCAGATCCGCTGTGTCGACACCGGGGTCTTAGAACCCGACGTCGCGAAGTCCTACGGCGCAACCGGACCGGTCGCGCGCGGATCAGGGATCGACTACGACCTGCGCCGGGACGATCCCTACGGATACTACCCCGAACTCGACTGGGACGTGATCACCGAGGACGGCTGTGACAACTACGCGCGCGTCCTCGTCCGCCTCCAGGAGGTCGAACAGTCCGCCCGGATCATCGAGCAGTGTGTCGATCTGCTCGCCGAGTGGCCCGAGGAGGACCGGGAGATCCAATCGAACGTCCCCCGGACACTGCGCCCCGAGGAGGACGCCGAGATCTATCGGGCGGTCGAAGCCGCGAAGGGCGAACTCGGGATCTACATCCGTTCGGACGGCACCGACTCGCCCGCACGGTTCAAGATCCGTAGCCCGTGTTTCTCGAACCTCCAGACCCTGCCGGAACTCTCCGAGGGCGAGTACGTCCCCGACATGGTCGCTTCGCTCGGTAGTCTCGACATCATCCTCGGCGAGGTCGATCGTTAGATGACGGGGACGGTGGAGCTACTCGAGGGCCTCGTCGTCCTCCAGGCCGGTTCGGCCGGCGGGGGAACTGATTCCGCGCCGTTTGCCGACGCCATCGGCCGACTGTTAGGCTTCGGGGCGAACATGGGCCCCGGCGAGACGCTTGTCGCAGCGTTCATCGGGGCCTTTTTTATCGGGAACCTCATGCTCGCGATGACCGGCGTCGCCGGGCCGTGGGCCAAACGCAAGATCACCGCTGCCTTCACCGACCGGATCGCGGTCAACCGTGTCGGGCCCTTCGGACTACTCATTATCGTCGCCGACGCCGTACGCCTACTCTCGAAGGAACTGATCGTGCCCGACGGCGTCGACCGACCGGCCTGGGACATCGCGCCGGTCCTCCTGGCCAGCTCGGGCGCTGCTTGGCTTCGCGGTTATCCCAATGGGCAACGGCATCCACTTAGCCGATCCCGAGACCGGACTGGTCTACGTCTTTGCGGTCTCCTCGCTCGCCTCCCTGGGACTCGTTACAGCGGGCTACGCGTCGAACAACAAGTACTCGCTGCTGGGGGGCCTGCGCTCGGTCGCCCAAAACCTCGCCTACGAGATCCCCCTCGTACTCACCGCGGCGTCGGTCGTGCTCTTTGCGGGCACCCTCCAGCTATCCGAGATCGTCGCCGCACAGACCGAGCCGTTGTTCACGATCGTCGGGATCACGATCCCGGCGTGGTACGCGTTCGTCAACCCCTTCGCGTTCGTGCTGTTCTTAGCGGCGAATCTAGCGGAAGTCGGCCGGAATCCCTTCGACATTCCCGAAGCGCCCACCGAGATCATCGCAGGGTACCAGACGGAGTATTCGAGCGTCTATTTCGTGTTGATGTACCTCGGCGAGTTCCTGCACATCTTCCTCGGCGGAGCGATCATCGCGACGCTGTTCCTGGGGGGCCCTGCCGGGCCGGTGCTGCCGGGCATCGTCTGGTTCATTATCAAGATCTGGGCGGTGTTCCTCTTCACCCAGTGGGCGCGTTCGGCGGTCCCCCGGGTACGGATCGACCAGCTCATCGAGATCGGCTGGAAGGGCATGCTCGTGCTTGCCTTCGCGAACCTCGTGCTCACAGCGATCATCGTGGGACTGATAGCCTAGCCGCACTACCGGACGGCGGACACCGATACCGACGACCAACCACAACCGATACCAACGAGGAACCACGAGACTACGATAATGATTGGCCTGTTCAAGTCGATGGCGACGACGATGCAACACGCACTGGACGGCTCGACCTTTACCGTCGAGTACCCCGACGAGACTCCCGAGGTCAGCCCGCGGTTCCGCGGGGTCCATAAGTTCAGCCAGGAGCGCTGCATCTGGTGTCGCCAGTGCGAGAACGTCTGTCCGAACGATACCATCCAGATCGTGATGGACGAACAACGCAATGGCGAGCAGTACAATCTGCATATCGGTCAGTGTATCTACTGCCGCTTATGTGAGGAGGTCTGTCCGGTTGATGCCATCCTCCTGACCCAGAACTTCGAGTTCACCGGCGACACCAAAGACGACCTGGCCTACAACAAAGAACAGCTCAAAAACGTTCCCTGGTACAAGGACATCGACCCGCTCGAATCCAGGGAACCCGATCGCGGGGCCTGGATCGGAGAGGGCGAGGGCGAAGCGGACTATCAGTAGCACTTTTTAGGGTTCAGGTGTTCTCGCTTGCGCTGCTCGTGGTTCGAGAGAGCGAAGCTCTCTCGTCATCACGAAACGGCTTCGCCGCTTCGAACGACTGCGAGCACCGCTTACGGTAAAAAACCTGCAATAAAAACGCCGCTCACTCGTGCCTTCGGCCCTCGTTCGCGGAGAACCGCTCGCGTGGTTCAAGAGGCGTTCTGCACCTCTTGTCATCACGAAAGGCGCTTCGCGCCTTTCGAACGACACCGCGCTCGCGGATGCGTTCTGCACAGTTCGGAGGTTGTTGCGTCCCGTCACTGTCTATCGAGTTCAGTCGTCCGTTCACCCCAACAGCCTATTGTAGGTCGACGCCTACATGTCGAGCGAGACGCCGCCAGTTGATCACTATGACCTCGGACGCGTTCGACAAGCAAATCGCCCGCAAGCGAGCCGACGGCTGGCGCATTAAAGAGCGCGGCGAGAACTGGGCGCTGCTCCATAAGCCGGATTTCGGCACGAAAGACGGCCACGTACTGCTTGCCGCCGTGACCGTCTGGTGGACGTTTGGCCTCGCGAACCTCGCGTATGCGCTGCTCGAATACTGGTACGACACGCCCACGAAGATGATCGAGGCAGGCGAGGCGTTTCACGACGAAGCGAGCACTTCGGTAGCGACGGCCGAGGTCCGACAGTCGAATGACGACGCCGATCCGTCCGATGCGCCCGACCCGCTCACGATCCTGCGGGAGCGTTACGCCCGCGGAGAGATCGACGAAGCGGAGTTCGAGCGCCGCGTCGAACGACTGCTCGAAACCGAGTCGATCGAAGCGGCGCGGCGACGAGGGGAGCGCGAACGGGAACCCACCGTCGAACGCTCCTGACATCCCTCGTGTGTGCCCCACCCGCTCCGGCGTCGCTCTACGATATCGCTCCTTTCCGGTTCCCTCTCCTCCGGACCCGGCGATCGGTACTCGACTCGTCGGTCAGTCGTCGGCCTCGGCCTGCTGGAGTTCCGGCCGTGAGGCAACGTGTTCTAAGAGTGCGTCGTGTAGCGGGCCGTTGGTCGCGAGCAACTCCTTCCGGTCGTTGTCGTTCGTATCGTCGAAGTCGTATCGCTTCCCTTCGACGTCGGTGATTCGGGCGCCGGCCGCGCGCGCGATCACGATGCCGGCGGCGATGTCCCAGGGGTAGGTGTCGTACTCCCAGACCGCATCCGCACTGCCACTCGCCAGGTAACAGAGGTGCAATGCCGCCGACCCGAACCGCCGGATTCCCCGCGTTGCTTGGTAACAGTGAGTGAGGAAGGTCCCGTCGGGATCGTAGCCCGAGACGAGCATGCTCTCGGCCAACTCGTCGCGATCGGTCGTGCCGACGACCTGACCGTTGAGGTAGGCCTTCCCGCCCGCGATCGCTCCGAACAGGTCGTCGAACTCCGGGGCGTAGACCGTGCCCATGACGGGCTCGCCGTCATCGAGTAGCGCGACCGAGATCGAATAGTTCGGATTCCCGTTTACGTAGTTGCCGGTGCCATCCAGTGGGTCGAGCAGCCAGGTGTAGGAACTCGACCCCTCGCGGGAGACGTCCTCCTCCGAGCGGATCGCGTGCTCGGGGAACTCGTTTTCGATCACGGCGGCGATGATCTGCTCGGATTTGTAGTCCGCTTCGCTAACGACGTCGGATTTGTCGCCCTTGTACTCGACTGATTCGACCCGACCGTGGATCTCCTGTAAGGGTTCGCCGGCGGCCCGGACCGCCTCGCTCGCGACGTCGGCGGCTCGCCCGACGACGTCCTCGAAGGTCGACTCCTCGCCAGGAACGGTCGGTGCTTGTGGCGTAGTCTCGGCCTGGCCTTCGCGGATCCCCCAGCCGAGTTTCGCCGCGAGCGCGGTGTAGAAGGTGTCATCGAGGCCGGTGCGAACGATGTGCATCGGGGTCTCCGCGCCGGTGATCGCGACGGCCTCGCCCGGTTCGAGGGTCGTATGCGAGCGCCCGCCATCGACCAGTAGGCTCGCCTCGTTCTCCGAGACCACGCGGATGTCCGAACTTGCCCCGACTACGAGCGGCCGAACGCCCATCGAGTGGGTGTGCAGCGGGACGAGTTCGAGAGTAGTGTTGTCGTCCGGCGAGTGGATCGGTCCGTTCGCCGACAGCGAGATGCCCGTCGAACCCGTCGGCGTGGCGATCGCCAGCCCCGTGCCGTCGTACTCGCCCACGTAGTCGCCCTCGACGAAGGCTTTGAGCCGGGTGATCTTCCGATCGACCGGGTTTTCCGGGGGGATGTGTTGAATCATCACGTCGTTGATCCCGACGGCATCGAGGCCCTCCGCGCGGGCCCGGAGTTGCTGGCGGGTCTTGACCTCGGCCTGGCCGCGCAGCACCTCCGCGAGGGCGTCTTCCATGTCGGCGGGCTGGACCCGCGGAAGAAAGGCCAGTGTCCCGGTATTGATCCCAAGTAAGGGAATCTCCCGGGGCGCGAACGCTCGGACGCCTTCGAGGAAGGTCCCATCGCCCCCCAGCGTTACGCCGAGGGTGTCCCGCCCCTGCTCGTAGACTTCGGCGATGTCCTCGCCGACCGCGACGGGTTTGCACTCGATGCCCCGTTCGTCGCTCCAGTCGGCAAGTCGCTCGAGCACGCCCTCGCTATCGGGACTCGCGATCGCGACGATCTCCTCGGTGGTCACCAGCCGGCGTCGATGCATCAGTGCTTACTCCCCGCCCCGATCGTCCGGACGGCGCTCCTCCCGCCGGTCGTTCGAACCATGCGAACCGCTCGATCCCCACTACGCTGGCGTCGATCGATCCCCAGTAACATAGTGGTTCATGTCGATCGATTATTTAGAACCTTTCGCTACCGGTTTCTTTCATGGCTGCTCGGTCGATCACGTTCCGGCCGTGTCCTCGATTGTCCGTCCTCGCACTACTCGACGACGTGATCGCCGCGCAGGCGGATTTTCTCGCCGGTGACTCGATCTATCATCTCCTCGCGCAGCGGATAGGTGTCTGCCTCGCTTTCCCCGCCGGGACCGATGCCCAGGTTCGATCTGATCGCGTCGAGAACGCCGGGCTCGAACTCGACGTAGGCCCGACCGTCCTCGACGGCGCTTACCACGCCGACCGGGTTGTCGTTGACGTCGACGACCGGGGTGCCTTCGTCCTCTTCGGTGAACTCCTCCATGATCGAGGGTTCGCTCCGAGCCGTGTAGGTCTGTCGCCGACCCAGCCTTCGCTCCGAAAGCATCGCCCGACTCGAACCCCTGCCGACCGTCGCTCGATCGATTGCCGTGCCCGACCGAGGGGAGAACGCGATGGGAGCCCCCTCTCGCATGCCTGCGCGTGAGTCTCGAAACCTTCAAACATCGGCCCATACGATACTCGGGCAATGGTGGCCATACCCTACGAGGCGATCGCCTTCGGCTTGTTCGCGCTCCTCACAGTGGCCAGCAGCCTCGGGGTCGTTCTCGTCGAGGACGTCTGGCACGCCTCGCTGCTGCTGGGGGTGGCGCTCCTAAGCGTCGCGATCCATTACGTGATGTTACGCGCGGAGTTCCTCGCGGCGATACAGGTGCTGGTCTACGTCGGCGGCGTGCTCGTTCTCATCACCTTCGCCGTCATGCTCGTTCGCCAGGTCCCCGACGAGGAAGGCTCGGGACGGGAGGTCGCCTGATGCCGACCCGTCCCCATCTGAATCTCGGGTCCCATCTTCTGCCGGGGCTCGTTGCACTCGCCCTCTTTGCCGTTCTCGCCGCGGTCTTCCTTACCTCCTCGTTCGGCGAAGCGGCGGGCTTCCCGACCGACGTGTCGATCACTGCTAATATCGGCTACGCGCTGATCGACTTACAGCGGCTCGGAACGATCCCCACGGACGGCTTTCTGGCTGCGCTCCTCATAATCGCAGTCGTCCTCGACGCAGCGCTCGACGGCGCCGTGATGCTCGCCAAACGCGAGGGAGACGAGAAGCTCATCGGTATCGAATCGACCCGTACCGACGGCGGCCGTCCTCGCGACTCGGCCGCCGGAGGCACAGACTCCGGTTCGGTCTCCGATACCGCTTCGGATACCCGTACTGGTACGAACACGGAGGAGGCGAACTGAATGGCCGTCGCCGTTCAGTACTACCTGTTGCTCTCCGCTGCGATGTTCTGCATCGGACTACTCGGCATTCTCACCCGGCGCAACGCCCTGTTTCTACTCATGAGCGTTGAACTCATGTTGAACGCGGCGAACATCAACCTCGTGGCCTTTTCCCTCCAGTACGGCAACCTCACCGGTCAAGTCTTCAGCCTGTTCGTCACCGCACTGGCTGCCGCGGAGGTCGCCCTCGGAATCGGCATCCTGCTCGTCCTTTACCGGAACTTTGGAGACGTAGACATAACTAAAGCGACGACTCTGAGGTGGTAAGAGATGGTAGCAACTATCACGGCCTTCGCGTTCGAAGTCGCACCGGCGATCGCGATCCTCCCGTTGGCATCGTTCGTCATCGCGCTCTTCGCAGGCAAGTACCTCCCCAAACGCGGGGCGCTGGCGGGCATCGCGGCGACGGGTGGCTCGTTGCTCCTCTCGCTGTGGGTCGCCCTCACCGTTGCGGGCGGGGCAACCTACAACGAGGAGATCTACTCGCTCGTCACGACGCCGAATACCTTCGATCTGCACTTCGGCTTACTGCTCGATCCGCTCTCGGCGTTGATGCTCGTGATCGTCTCGCTCGTCTCCTTCCTCGTACACTTGTTCAGCCTCGGGTATATGAACGACGAAGGCGAGGCAGGACTCCCCCGGTACTACGCCGGGCTCGGCCTCTTTAGCTTCAGCATGCTCGCGTTCGTCTTCGCCGACAACCTCTTTATGTCGTTCGTGTTCTTCGAACTCGTCGGACTGTGTTCCTGGCTTCTGATCGGCCACTGGTATCGCGAGGACGCCCCTCCCAGCGCCGCGAAGAAGGCCTTTCTGGTGACGCGCTTCGGCGATTACTTCTTCCTCGTCGGCGTCGTCGCGATCTTCGCGACCTTCGGCACGACGGTGTTCGCCGGCCCGGAGAGTTTCCCCACGCTTGCCGAGGAAGCGCTGGCCGGTAGCGGTGGGGCGGGAGGCGGAGCCGGTGGGCTCTCGACCTTCGGGTTCGGCCCCGGGGCGTGGTTCACGATTCTCGGCTTCCTCGTTCTGGGCGGCGTGATCGGCAAGTCCGCCCAGTTCCCGCTTCACACCTGGCTGCCCGACGCGATGGAGGGCCCGACCCCGGTCTCGGCACTGATTCACGCCGCGACGATGGTCGCTGCCGGGGTCTATCTCGTCGCCCGGATGTACGGCTTCTATGCCCTCTCGCCCACGACCCTCGCGGTCATCGCCTTCGTCGGCGGCTTCACCGCACTTTTCGCCGCGTCGATGGCCGTCGTCAAACGCGACATCAAACAGGTCCTGGCCTATTCGACGATCAGCCAGTACGGCTACATGATGCTCGGGCTCGGGGCCGGGGGCTACGTCGCCGCCGTGTTCCACCTCATGACACATGCTTTCTTCAAGGCCTTGCTGTTCCTGGGCGCAGGGGCGGTCATCATCGCGATGCACCACCGCCAGGACATGTGGGAGATGGGCGGTCTGAAAGAGCGGCTGCCGATCCCCTACTACGCTTTCCTCTCGGGATCGCTCGCGCTTGCGGGGATCTTCCCCTTCGCGGGCTTCTGGTCGAAAGACGAGATCCTCTTCGAAGCACTGGTGCATGGCATCGGCGGGAGCCCGCTGTTGCTCGGCGGGTACCTGATGGGCCTCACTGCGGTCGTCTTTACCGGCTTTTACACCTTCCGGATGGTCTTGCTTACCTTCCACGGCGAGCCCCGTACCCACACCGCACGCAATCCCCACGACCTGGGCTGGTCGGTCAAGACGCCCTTGGCCGTGCTCGGGATCCTGGCGGCGACCGCCGGGTTCGTGAACATGGTACCGGTCGGCACTATATTAGGTCTCGAACGGATCGAACTGCTGCATGGCTGGCTTGATCACGGAATCAGCGGGCTGACCGTCGAGCACTACGGCGAGTTGACCCACGACTTCGCCGGCTATACTACGGGGGCGCTCGCCGGCTCGGAGGTCCTCACCGTCCTGCTCTCGGCGGGAATTTCTCTCGCGCTCGCGCTCGCCGGTGCCGGCCTCGCCTGGATGCTCTACAGCGGGCCGAACCCCGAGGCCCACACCGAACGCCTCGGTGACGTCCGAACGCTACTCATGAACAACTACTATCAGGACGAGTATCAGGTCTGGATCGCCGAAACCTTCGGGACGGGCGTTGCCCGCCTCTCCGATCGCTTCGATCAGAGCATCGTCGACGGCGCCGTCAACGGCGTCTCGGAGGTCTCGTTGCTCTCGGGCGACCGCATCCGGCGGATCCAGACGGGAATCGTGTCCAATTACGCGACGCTGCTCACCCTCGGGCTCGTCGTCTTGCTGTTGACCGTCGGCCTCGCCGGGGGGTGGTTCCTGTGATCGTAGAGCTACTGATCGGCCTGTGTCTGCTCGGTTCGGTCGTCCTGTTCGTCGCGCCCAGTCGGTACGCCGGCCGTCTCGCCGCCGGTTGGAGCCTACTGCCCCTCGCGCTGAGCCTGTTCATGTACGCGGGCTTTTCGGGCCAGGGCAACGCCTTCTTGGGAGGCCAATTGGCCTACGAAACGACCGTCCAGTGGGTCTCGCTCGGCCCATACACGCTCAACTGGCACGTCGGGCTCGATGGCATCTCGATGCCCTTGATCGCGCTCTCGACGGTGCTCACGACCGCGGCGATCCTTTCGGCCTGGACACCTATCGAGGACCGGGAGAACCAGTTCTACGGGCTCGTTCTCTTCTTAGAGGCGAGTCTCGTCGGCGTGTTCGCGGCGCTCGATTTCTTCGTCTGGTTCGTCTTCTGGGAGGCCGTACTCGTCCCGATGTACTTCCTCATCGCCATCTGGGGCGGTCCCCGGCGGAAGTACGCCGCGATCAAGTTCTTCGTCTACACGAACGTCGCGAGCCTCGTGATGTTCATCGGCTTCTTCGCGCTGATCTTCGGCCTCGGGGACTCGATCGGGTCGCTCGACATGCCCGCGATCGCCCAAGCCCTCCGTGCCGGGGAGTTGGGTTCGCTCGCCGGGGTCGGGCCCGCCACCCTGAAGACGCTCGCGTTCGCCGCGATGTTTGCGGGCTTTGCGGTCAAGGTGCCGGTCGTCCCGGTGCACACCTGGCTGCCCGACGCCCACGTCGAGGCCCCCACCCCTGTCTCGGTGCTGCTCGCGGGCGTTCTGCTGAAGATGGGGACCTACGCACTGCTCCGTTTCAACTTCACCATGCTCGCGGACGTCGCCCAGCGCTACGCCGCGATCATCGCGCTCTTTGCGGTCGTGAGCGTCATCTACGGCGCGTTGCTCGCCCTCGCCCAGCAGGACCTCAAACGGATCGTCGCGTACTCCTCAGTGTCGTCGATGGGCTACGTGATCTTGGGCCTGGTCGCTTACACGGTCTATGGCGTCGGCGGCGCGACCTTCCAGATGCTCTCACATGGGCTGATCTCGGGCCTGCTCTTTGCCTGTGTCGGCGTGATCTACAACACGACCCACACGCGGATGGTTGACGACATGTCGGGGATGGCCGCCCGGATGCCGGTCACCACCTCGATGTTCGTCGCCGGTGCGTTCGCGTACATGGGCCTACCGCTCACGAGCGGCTTCTTAGGGGAATATTTCGTCTTCCTCGGGACCTTCCACGCTGATTTCCCCGGGGCGGCGTGGTTCACCGCGATCGCGATGTTCGGCATCGTGATCGTTGCGGGCTACCTGCTGTATGCGATGCAACGGACCTTGTTTGGACCCTTCGGCGTCGCGACCGATCACGGGGACGGCGGCGCAGTGCGAACCGACGGTGGCGAGGACGCCGACTCGGGGGCCGAGCACGACATCAAGCGTGCGGCCGCCCACGACGTCGTGCCCCTGGCGATGTTGCTCGCATTAGTGATCGTCCTCGGGGTCGCCCCCGAGATCTCCTTTGGGATGATCCGTGATGCGGTCGCGCCACTGCTCACAGGGGGTGCGGGCTGATGGCGGTCGGATCGTCGGTTCTTCCGACCCCGGTGCTCCAGACCGCCCCGCCGGTCGGCGACTGGGTTGCTCTCGCCCCGGTACTGCTGCTCGGGCTCACGGCACTCGTTCTGTTCGTGATCGATAGTATCGATCCCGACGACGCCTCCGGCGGCGGGGCACTCGCCGGTACCGCTGCGGTCGGAACGCTGCTTGCCCTCGTCGCCGCGATCGCTCTGCTCGTCGCGGGGATCGGCCAGGGGCAGGGCGGCGCGCTCCGGCTCTATGGTGACCAGCTGGTCGTCGACGGGATGGCCCTTTTCTTCACCGTCATCTTCACGAGCGTCGCAACCCTCGTGATCGTCGCCAGCTACGATTACCTGCGCGATCGGGTCTACCAGGCCGAGTACTACGTCTTGATGCTACTGGCGACAACGGGCATGGCGCTCATGGCCAGTGCGGGCAGTCTCGCGACGGTGTTCATCAGCCTCGAACTCGCGTCCTTACCCTCCTACGCACTGGTCGCCTTCCTCAAGGACAACCGGGGCAGCGTCGAGGCCGGCATCAAGTACTTCCTGATCGGTGCGCTGTCCTCGGCGATCTTCGCCTATGGCATCTCGCTGGTCTACGGCGCGACCGGGCAGTTGGGACTGGAAGCGATCGCCCGGAGCTTATCTGGGGGCACCCAACTGGTAGGGATCCTCGGCGTCGGCGTGCTCATGGTCGCCGGCGGGTTCGCGTTCAAAACTGCGTCAGTTCCCTTCCACTTCTGGGCCCCCGAGGCCTACGAGGGCGCGCCCGCGCCGGTCTCGGCGTTTCTCTCCTCGGCCTCGAAGGCAGCCGGGTTCGCCGTTGCGATCCGCGTCTTTGCGGTGGCCTTCTCGCCACAAGCGGTCGTCGCGAGCGTCGATTGGACGCTCGCCTTCTGGTTGCTCGCCGCGGTGACGATGACGCTCGGGAACTTCGCGGCTGCCACCCAGGACAAGGTCAAACGGATGCTCGCCTATTCCTCGGTGGGACATGCGGGCTACGTGCTCATCGGCCTCGCGGCGCTGAATAGCGGACAGAACGGGCTCGTACTCGGCGCGAGCATGATCCACCTACTGGTCTATGGCTTCATGAACACCGGCGCCTTCCTGTTCATCGCACTGGCGGAGTACTGGGAGGTCGGCCGGACGTTCGAGGACTACAATGGACTGGGAACTCAGGCACCGATCGCCTGTGTGGCGATGAGCGTCTTCATGTTCAGCCTCGCCGGGTTGCCCATCGGCGGTGGGTTCATGTCGAAGTACTTCATCCTCGTCGGGGCCGTCGGCACGGGCCACTTCCTGCTCGCAGCGCTACTACTGATCAACAGCGCCCTCTCGCTGTATTACTACTCGCGGGTCGTCCGCTCGCTGTGGTTCGAGGAGCCCGCCGACTCGCTCGACATCGAGGGCTACCCCTTCGGCCTCTATGGCGCAGTGGTCGGCGCGGCGGTCGTGACCTTCCTGTTATTGCCGGGGATCTTCCTCGTTTCCGATGCTGCGATCAGTGCGGCGAGCGCGCTCTTCGTCTGATTACATGTAGCTTTCACTCGTCGATGATGTAGCCCTCTCGTCTGTTCCTGTCTCGCTCGTCGATCGGCGTACCCGTTCGGCACTAGCCTACGAGCCATCGGCGGCAGTTACCGAGAAGGTTAATTCTTTCCAGGTGCTAGCGGAGCGCATGGCCCTCTGGCTCGTGGATCTACTCATCGGCCTCGGCGAGGCAGCCGTCGATTGGGCCGGTGACGATATCGGCGACGCCGACCAACAGGGAACGAACGTCGGTAGCCGGGACCTCCATCACAAGGGAGATTGAGTTCCTGGCCTCTACGAGTCGGAGCAGTGGCTATAGACCCGGTGAAGCGTCCCGTCTCCGGTTCGACTGAGTGGAGTAGTTACAGCTTGCGTTCGGCGTCCTCGGCGAGTTCCTCCATACGCTTGCCGACCCGTCCGGCACTGGAGAACTCGTCGTCGCTCATCGCTTTCGCCAGGGCGTTACCGAGTACGAACACGGCGTGTTTGTGCTCGCTTTTGGACATGTGGACGTCGTCGGGCGTGACCTCGATCCGCTCGTAGGGCTCGAAGAGTTCGGGATCGGCATCGGTTCGATCGCGGAAGTACTCCATGATCGTCACCATCTCCTCGTGGAGCCGAAGGAGTTCGTCCTTGTGCATCGTGAGAACGATTAGGGCCGTTTGCGGTTTAACAGTTGTTGCACCTCGAACCCTCGTCGGTCCTCAGCTCTCCCGGTGCCCGGCACTTCCGCTCAGAAGACGTACTCGTCGTCGTGGCCCATCATTCCGTCGTCTTCGAGGTCGGCGTCCTCCTCGTCCCGCGGGCCGCTCGTTTGATACGCGCGCAGACCGGTCGAGATGAGTTCCTCGATAGCTTCGTCCCGGTTGAGGAACTCGCCTTGCTCGACCATCTGGGAGATCTGCATCTCGAGGCGCTCCGGAATCGTGATTTCCACTTTACCCATCGCGTTTCGGCCTTTGACTGACGCCTATTTAACACTGATGGGATTATTGCTTTTCGATAGGTGAAAGTTCAAAACACTCAGGGGAACTTCGTTTTCGAACCGGAAACACGGCCGTCGGGCTGGCACGCTCATATGTGAGCCGCCGTCGATAGGTAACCCGGTATAGTTAGCCTCAAAAGCCTCACGACCGTATTGACTATCGATGGAGCCAGCACGCGGCGAGGAGGCATCGACCCACGCTGACCCCTCGCTCGCCGTCCGGACGACCGACATCGAGGACCTCTCGATCCAGGGGTTTTTCGACGTCGCCCGGGCGGACAGCGTTGACGCCGCTCCCGCGGACGCCTCGGCGAGGCCCCGAGTCGTCTGGCGGCCGCCCGAGGGTGACTTTCTCGCCGCGATCGGCGCGAGCGCGAGCTGTGTTGCCGATGGCGCCGGTCGCTTCGGGTCGATCCGCGAGGAGGGCTCCGAGTTGTTCGCCGCGCTCGAAACCGACCCCGAAGCTCCGCGCGTCGCCCGACCGCGGCTGTTCGGCGGCTTCTCGTTCCTGCCCGATACCCATAGCGGTCCTTGGAAAGGGGTCCCCGACGCCCGGTTCGTTCTTCCGAAGGTTCAGTTCGCCTCGACCGAGGCGGAAAGCTGGCTCACCGTGATCGGCGACTCCGAGGGAATCGAGGCTCGATTAGCCGACTGGCGCGATCGGGTAGCTGCCGTGCTCGACTCCCCGTCCCGAACCGCGCCGTCGATCGAACACGCCGAGCGAACGACCTCGCGGGCGAGATGGCACGAGCAGGTCGAAACGGCGCTCTCGCGCATCGATAGCGCTGCGTTACGGAAGGTCGTCCTCGCCCAGTCGCTATCGGTGAGCCTCGACGACGCCGTCTCGATGCCCAGGACGCTCTCGCAGCTGGCCGGGAGCTACCCGGAGTGTTTCTGCTTCTCGTTCCCGCCGGATGAGGGAAGGCGGGATTTCTTCGGCGCGACGCCCGAACGCCTCGTCTCCGTGCGGGGAGAGAACGTTACGACCGGCGCACTCGCGGGCTCGATCGAACGGGGACGAACCGACGCCGAGGACCACCGGCTCGCAGGCGCGCTCGCCGACAGCGAGAAGAACGACCGCGAGCACGCCCTCGTCGCCGAGGCGATCGCCGACCAGCTCGACTCGATCGCCCGGTCGGTGACGATCGGCGAGCGCGACGTCAGGAAGCTCGCGACCGTCCAGCACCTCTATACCCCGATCGAGGCCGAACTCGCCGGAAACGAACACGTCCTCTCGCTCGTCGAGGCTCTCCATCCCACGCCCGCAGTCGGGGGCCTCCCGCCCGACGCGGCTGCCGAGACGCTCCGGGCGATCGAGGCCTTCGATCGTGGGTGGTACGCCGCGCCGGTCGGCTGGTTCGACGCCGCGGGCGATGGTACCTTCGCGGTCGCGATCCGGTCGGCGGTCGCCGACGGAAGACAGGCGACGCTCTTTGCGGGCAATGGCATCGTCGCCGGCAGCGACCCGAGCGAGGAGTGGGAGGAAGTTCAACTCAAGTACCGCCCGATACTCGACGCGCTCGGGCTCTGAACATGGCTGGCAACCGCCCGGACAGTGACACGAACGACGCCAGCGGGGGCGACGGTGCGAGCGATGCCGATGGGGGTGACGACTGCGACCCAGCCGGTGTCGTCGATTCGACCGATCCGGGTGCTCTAACCGATTCGACCCACTCAATCGACCCGGCAGCGGCCCCGAACCGCGCCACGCTGTGGGGCCGGGTGATCTGTTCGGAACTGGCGGCCGCCGGGGTCTCGGGGATCTGTTTCGCGCCGGGCAGTCGCTCGACGCCCCTCACCGTCGCCGCCATCGCCCACCCCGAAATCGAGGTCGTTTCCCATCTCGACGAACGCTCGGCGGCCTTTTTCGCGCTCGGGCGCGGTCGGCGCGGCGAACTCACAGCCCTGCTCTGCACGTCGGGCACTGCCGCCGCGGAGTTCCATCCGGCCGTGATCGAAGCCGACCAAGCCCGTGTCCCGCTTCTCGTGTTGACCGCCGATCGCCCGCCGGAACTGGCCGACAGCGGCGCGAACCAGACGGTAGACCAGGAGAAGTTATACGGCGACGCCGTCCGAGCGTTTCGCGATCTCCCCGAACCGGAGGCCGACCCCCGGAAACTGCGCTCGCTTCGGGTAACGGTCTGTCGGGCGATAACGACTGCTCGTGGCACGCCCGCCGGTCCGGTGCATCTGAACGCGCGGTTTCACAAACCCCTCGAACCCACGGAAGTACCGGGCGACGTCCCCGAGGACCTCGCCGAGCGCGCACCGCTTGCCGCTCGGGGTCGAGACGGACCGTTCGTCCAAGCGAACCAGGGGCAGCCCGAACTCCGTCCCTCGGTTCTCGATACGCTCGCGGCGGACCTCGAAGCCGCCGACCGGGGATTGCTCGTCGCCGGTCCGGCCGATCCGCTGGTCGAGGGACGAAACAACGAGAACGGCGAGAACGGTGAGAGAAAGGACACGGGGGACATCGAGTACGCTGCCGCGATCGCCGCACTCGCACGCGCGACCGGCTTCCCAGTGCTCGCGGACCCGCTCTCGGAGCTGCGATTCGGCACGGAGACGAGCGATGCCCCGATCTGTGGGGGCTACGATTCGTATCTCGACGGCGAGAACTGGCCCGATCCCGATCTCGTGCTCCGATTCGGAGCATCGCCGACCTCGAAGGTGCTTCGCCACTACCTGCGGGACGCCGAGACGCGCCAGATCGTCGTCGACTCAGCAGGCGGGTGGCGCGAGGCGACCTTCACGGCGACCGATCTCCTCGTCGCCGATTCCGCGCGACTCGCCCGGGGTCTCGCCGATCGCCTCGCTTCCGATCGACCTGCCGGCGACGGCGAGAACGAGGCGGTGTCGAGCGATAGCGCTCGAACCCGGTGGACCGAGCGCTTCGCCGACGCCGAGACGCGGTACTGGACCCTCCTCGATCGGGCCCACGACGAGCAGTTCTTCGAGGGCACGGTCCTGCGGGATGTCGCCCACCTCGCGCCCGACCCAGCTACCCTGTTCGTCTCGAACAGTACGTCGGTGCGCGACCTCGATCGCTTCGCTCGACCGCGCGGGGCTGAGGTTACGGCGCTCGCGAACCGTGGAGCCAGTGGCATCGACGGCATCACCTCGACGGCTCTCGGTGCCGGCAGCGTCGATAGCGACCCGCTCGTCCTCGTGCTCGGCGATCTCGCCTATTATCACGACATGAACGGCCTGCTCGCGTGCTCGCGCTGTGGGGTGGACGCGACGATCGTACTGGTCGACAACGACGGCGGCGGGATCTTCCATATGCTGCCGATCGCGGAGTTCGACCCCCCCTTTACCGAGGGCTTCGAGACGCCACACGGACTCGATTTCGCGCCGACGAGCGAGCTATACGAACTGGAGTTCACCAGGGTCGATTCCCGGGTAGCCTTCCGCGAGGCCTACGAGGATTCCCTCGTGAGCACGGGAACCCAGGTGATCGCGGTGGGCTTCGACAGCGAGGCGAACCACCAGTATCGCGAGACGATCCACGAGCGGGTACGTAGGGAGATCGGGCCCGACGGAAACGAGGACTAGTAGTTCTCCCTAAACCGAGTACCGACAGGGCTTCAACAGTCCCCTTCGTGCGGCGAATATGTCCGTTCTGAGCCGGTTGCTGGGCGCGAACTGGCGCTGTGGGAACTGCGGGAAGGAGTACTACCGGAACCCATCGAAGTGTAGCAATTGCTCGCATACGGTCTTCGAGCGCCCGTAGGAAGCGACGCCGCCTGCGGTATCAGATACCCCGTCTCGACTCGCGAACCGCCACCCGATCGCCGAGTTCCGTCCTCCGCGATCGAAACTACGGGGAACTGCACTCGGGTCCGATCGTCTGTCGGAACAGGGAGTCGAGAACGGAGACGGGATCGCCCGCGAATCAGGCTGCGGCCGCGGCCTGGCCGCTCTCGCTTTCGCTGCCGAGCTGTCGTTCGATTAGCGCGAGCGCCCCGTCGAGCGCGATGGCCAGTAGCGCGCCGGCGATCGCGCCGGCGAGCAATCGCGGGGTGTTAAAGAGCTTGATACCGCCGATGACCCAGACGCCGAGCCCGCCGCCGCCGATGAAAAAGGCCAGGTAGGCGGTCCCGACATTGAGGACTGTGCTCGTCCGGATGCCGGCGAAGATGACGGGCAACGCGAGCGGGATCCGGACCCTCCGGAGGATCTCCCATTCGGTCATGCCCATTCCGCGGGCCGCTTCGAGGGTGCCTTCCTCGACGCTTTCGAGACCGGCGATGGTGTTCGTGAGAATGGGGAGGAGCGTGTAGGTGAACAGCCCGATGAGTGCCGGCAGGAAACCGAGCCCCAGTAAGGGCAACATGAGCGCGATCACCGCGAGCGGGGGGATCGTCTGGGCGACGTTCCCGAAGGTCTCGATCGTGCCCTTCGCCCGGTCGTTCCGGGTTGCGATGATCCCAAGCGGAACGGTCACGGCGATCGCGAGCAGCTCCGAGACGAACACGAGTTCGAGGTGTTCGATAAGGAGGGTAGTGAAGTTCCCCCAGTTCGCGAGCAGGTACGTCCAGGTCGCCCCGAGCAGATCGAGCACGCCCATCAGGATGCTTCCTCCGCCTGTCGGTGCCTGATGGCCGTCTCGGTGACGACCCCGATGACGTCGGCGCTCTCGACAACGGGTAGGGCCTCGACGTCGGCCTGGATGCACCGGGAGAGCGCGACCTGTGCGCTGTCACCGGGGGTCACCGGAATGAGTTCGCCGCCATCGGCCATCACCGCGTCCTCGCCGCCCTCGAAGGCGTCGACGACGGTCCGGTGCTCGTCGGGGACTTCGGACTCCATGATCTCCTCGACGCGCAGTACGCGGAGTTGCTTCAGCGTGCGGTCGGGGCCGATGAAGTCCTCGACGAACTTCGTCGCCGGGTTATTGAGCAGTGCTGTCGGCGAGTCGTATTGTACACACTCGCCTTCGTTCATGACGGCGATCCGGTTGCCCATCTTCAGCGCCTCGTTGATGTCGTGGGTAACGAAGACGATCGTGGTCTCGATCTCCGATTGGATATCTAAGAACTCGTCCTGGAGTTCCTCGCGGGTGAGGGGATCGAGCGCGCCGAAGGGCTCGTCCATCAGCATGACGTCAGGGTCGGCCGCGAGCGCGCGGGCGACGCCGACGCGTTGTTGTTGGCCGCCTGATAACTCGCTCGGGTAGCTATCGCGGTACTCCTCCGCGGGGAGGCCCACGAGATCGAGCAGTTCCTCGACGCGATCGTCGATGCGCTCCCTGTCCCAGCCTTCGAGGTCGGGAACCGTCGCGACGTTCTCGCCGACGGTCATGTGCTCGAAGAGACCGACGTCCTGGATCACATACCCTATCTTCCGGCGGAGTTCGGTTGCGTCGAGGTCGGTGACGTCGGTGTCGTCGTAGTAGATGGCACCGCCGCTGGGCTCTTCGAGCCGGTTGATGAGCTTCATCGTCGTCGTCTTCCCACACCCCGACGGGCCGACGAGTACCGTTGTCGTTCCTTCCTCGACTTCGATGCCGAGTTCGTTAACTGCCTCTGTACCGTCCGGATACGTTTTGTTTACGTTCTCGAAGCGGATCATTGGATTCGTGTGTGTATCCCAGCGAGCGTTCGTGTCGCGATCGACGGGTCGATGCCCTCGCCGTTGCGAAGCCGGAGCGCTTCCTCGATGACGCCGAAGGCGTAATCGAAAACGAGTGCCAGTAGCGAGAGGATGATCGTGGTGACGACGATCATCGCCGTGTCGTCCTGCGTGATGCCATAGAAGATGTAGTGGCCCAGTCCGCCAGCGCCGATGAACGCGCCGATGGCGACCAGGCCGACGAGGAGCACAACGGCGTTCCTAACGCCGGCCATCACGACCGGCAGTGCGGTCGGCACTCGTACGCGCCACAGCCGTTCGAAGCGCGTCATGCCGAGTCCCGCACCGGCCTCGATGGCTGCATCGCTGGCCCGCGTCAGGCCGACGTAGGTGTTTCGGATGATCGGGAGCTGGATGTAGGCGACCAGCGCGGCGATCGTCGGCGGGTTCCCGATTCCCAGCATCGGAACGAGGAGTCCGAAGAAGGCGATCGCCGGGATCGTCAGCAGGATGCTCGCGACCCAGAGCACGGGCGTCCTCGCCCGATCGTAGTAGTTGATGCCCACGCCGGCAGTGATGGCGATCGGGAGCGCGACCGCGAGCGCCACGAGGGTGATTATGACGTGCTCGAAGAACAGTCGTGTCAGCCGATCGGCGTTGTCTAGCGCGAACCTGATGTACCCATCGATGATCAGCGGGACCGCTCCGACGCCGTCCGCCAGAACTCCCTCGATCATAGCAGGCCCTCCGAGCGGAGGTACTCGCGGGCGACCCTCTGGGGGTCCCGGTTCTGCAGCGAGACCAGCCCGTTGAGCCGGACGATCTTATCGAGGGTGAGCGTCGGGCCGATTGCGCCGAGCGGTTCGCGCATCCCGGGGTTCGCCTCGAGGGCCTCCTCGTTGACCAGCGGCGCGGGATTGTACGGCGGGAAGAAAGTCTTATTATCGGCAATCGTCTCCAGCCCGTAGCGCCTGATATTGGGGTTGGTACTGAAGCCGACCCCGACGTCCGCGCCGCCATTAGCGATGGTCTGGTAGGCAAGCGACGCGCCGACGGTGCGGATGGTCAGCTTCGAGGTCGCCTGCTCGAAACCGTAGCGTTTCGCGAGTCCCGGCCAACCGTCGGGCCGCGAGCGAAACTCCGGGCCCATGACGACGGTGAAGTCGGTATTGCCCTTCCTGACGTATTCGGCGAACTCCGTCGTCGTCGTTACACCCGTCTTCCGCGTCCACTCCGGACTGGCGATGAGGATGTAGGTGTTGTTGAAGGGCGCACGATTGAGATATCCGAGACCGTAGACCTCCTGCATCTTCTCTTTGACCGCCTCGTAGAGTTTTTCCTGTTTGCCGATCACCCGCTCTTTCTTCGGCGGGATCGTCGTCCATCCGCCGCCGGTATAGAGCCAGAAGGAGGTCGTCTCGCCGTTCTCGACCGCCCGGAAGTTCATGCCGACTCCGCCCAGTGCGGTCTCGTCGAGGACGGTGAGGTCGGTGTTCGCCCGCAGCGCCTCGATGGACATGTAGCTGAGCAGGATGCTCTCGGGGAAGCGTGCCGAGCTTATCTTTACCGTTCCGGGCTGTACGGCACCGAGGACGCCCATACAGCCGGCCGATGCCCCCATCCCGGCGGTCACGGCCGTCGCGCCGCCGAGTTGCAGGAAGGTTCGTCGTGTCGTGTTCACTGTCGTGGTATCACTGTCCGTGGGTTGGTATTGCACGCGATCGCCGATCGAACGGTCCTCGCAGGCGTGACACGCGAGGCGGCGTCCCTGTGGTAGCACTCTACCACGTCGACCTATACGGTTATACCCTGTGCTTGCTATCGCGTAACGCCGGCCGTGTGCGACTGCACTGTCCTAGCAGTGCGGTCGCAGAGAAACGCCCTTTCGAGAAGTTATCACTAACTCGACGTTATCGATCGGAGCGCGATACTACCAAGCTTTTTCGCCTGCCCGTGCGCACAGCGGATATGGTTTCGGATCTCTTCGAACCCGAGCACTGGGAGCCGGTTTCGGGCTTCGACTTCGAGGACCTCACCTACCACCGAGCGACGGACGTCGCGGCCGTCCGGATCGCCTTCGACCGGCCCGAAGTCAGGAACGCCTTCCGCCCGAAGACCGTCGACGAACTCCACACCGCGCTCGATCACGCCAAGCGCCAGGGTGATGTCGGCTGTGTCCTTCTTACCGGCAATGGACCGTCCCCAAAGGACGGGGGCTGGGCTTTCTGTTCGGGTGGCGATCAGTCCGTGCGCAGCGGTGCGGGCTACGAGTACGGCCCCGGAGGGCACGACAGCGCCGAGAAGGCAAACGGTGAGGACAACGCGGACGAGGAGACCGGGGCGAGCGAGCGAAGCCCCGGCCGACTCCACATCTTGGAGGTTCAGCGCCTGATCCGCCACCTGCCGAAGCCGGTGATCGCCGTCGTGCCGGGCTGGGCGGTCGGCGGCGGCCACAGTCTCCACGTCCTCTGTGACCTAACGCTCGCCAGCGAGCGAGCGATCTTCAAACAGACCGACGCCGACGTCGCTTCCTTCGACGGCGGCTTCGGCTCGGCGTATCTCGCCCGCCAGGTCGGCCAGAAGAAAGCCCGGGAGATCTTCTTCCTCGGTCGGGATTACAGCGCTGCGGAAGCCGCCGGAATGGGCATGGTGAATGAGGTTCTCGCCCACGAAAATCTAGAGGAGACGGCCTTGGAGTGGGCCGAGACGATCACGAACAAGAGCCCGACTTCGATCCGGATGCTGAAGTACGCCTTCAATCTCGATTCCGACGGTCTGGTTGGCCAGCAGGTCTTCGCTGGCGAGGCAACTCGACTGGCGTATATGACCGACGAGGCAACGGAGGGCCGGGACGCCTTCATGGAAAATCGCGAGCCGGAGTTCTCGAAGTACCCCTGGCACTTCTAACACGGACCTTTTTGCTGAGGTCCTCGCTCGCTCCTTTCAGTCGCTCATGGTTCAAAAGGTGCTTCGCGCCTTTTGTCATCACGAAAGACGCCTTCGGCGTCTTTCGAACGACTGCGGGCTCGGCAAAAATCTCCACAGTCGCAACAGAGCTGCTCCCTGCTCTCGTTTGCTAGCGCTCACGAGAACATCAAAACGCTCACTTCCTCCCGTTGATCGTTCGCTCACGCTGGGTGTGCCTGACTACCGCACCGGTCCGCTGGCAGTTACTCCCTCCTCCGCTTGCGCGCATCCGAACCCGATCGATCGGCGGAAGGCATTTCCTTG
>PXRA01000001.1:21185-23241 GCA_003021725.1 Halobacteriales archaeon QH_8_64_26 | reverse complement strand
GGGTCGTCGAGACGCTGCGGTCCGACCCGAACTACACCGAGCCCTGCGAGGCCATGCTCGGGACCGGTCGCTTCGAACTTAGCGTGTACGACGGCGAGGTGCCCTACTACCTCGGCTTGCTCGACGAGACGATCCAGGTCGGGGTCAAGGACGAGGCGGGAGTGCCCCGCGCGCTCCTGGAGACCGACGCCGGGAGCGTCGGGGAGTGGGCGACCGACACGTACGATCGATACCGGGACCGGTCGACGCCCTTCTCGATGGAGGCCGCCCCATGACCACCGCCGATCGTGACCCCGATTCCGATTCGGATACCAGCACTGATGCCGATGCCGAAACCGACCTCAACGCGCTCGATCGGATCGATTTCGTCGCCCGCTCGCCCGCTCGCGTTCGAATGCTCGATGCGCTTCGAGACGGCGACCGGCTTTCGAGGGCCGATCTCAGAGCGTACCTCGACGCTTCCCGGACGATCGTTGGGCGGAACTTGGAGGGGCTCTGTGAGCGGGGGCTGGTAGCGAAGGTCGGCACCGACTACGCGCTCACGCGCGCAGGCGAACTGATCGCTACCGATCTCCTCGATCTCGCCGAGACGATCGGGATCACCCGAAAGCTCGAACCGGTCTTACAATGGGTACCCGACGGCGCGCTGGATCTCGACCTCGGATGCTTCGCCGACGCGGAGGTCCTGGTAGCGAAACCCGGCGACCCCTGGTCGATGATCAACCATCAGGTCCAGAGCATCAAGACCATCGACGACGGCAGCTGGGGCTTTTTGCCCTTCACTGGCCTGCACGCCACAGAGGCAAATCACAAGCGGGTCGTCGACCACGGCGCGGAAGGCGAGTTGGTCCTCACTCCCGAGATCGCGGATATACACTTCTCCGATCCCAACTACGCTCCCCTAACCGAGGAGATAGTAGAGACGGGCCGCTTCGAGTACTTCCGCTACGATGGGGACCTGCCCTACGCTCTCGTCGAGATCGACGGCGTGATACAAATCGTCGTCGCCGACGGCGACCAACCGCGTGCGATGGTAGAGAGCGACGCAGCCCCAGTTAGAGAGTGGGCCGAGGAGAAGTACGAGTCGTACAAGCGCCGGTCGGAGCCGATCTCGACGCAGGCGCGTTCCTGAGAGGGATCGACTCGGTCGAAGGCTTCCGCCGAGCCACCAGTGGTTGCACGCTATTCACCCCTTGCACAGTGTGCAGCGGATACCCTAATGACCCCCTCGAATGTGGCGTTCTCACACGGTGGTGGATTCGACGGTGGCATCTGATACTCGGTACGCGGGAACCGCGGGGACGAACGCGGGGACGGGAGCGTCGCTCGGCCCCACCGAACCGACCGCCGAGGAGGCAGGCGACGACCCTCCCTCACGCGACGACGTCTTCGACGTGCTCGGGAGACCGGGAAGGCGACCGCCGACCTCTCCTCGAAGGAGCGAAAGCGGATCTACACCGCCCTCCAGCAGTTCCACCTGCCGAAGATGGACGAGAAGGGACTACTCGTCCACGATCGCCACCGAGGTGTCGTCTCGCTGGTCGAGACGACGACCGGTCTCGACGTCTACCTCGATGTGGTCCCCGCGAACGAGATCCCCTGGGGTCTCTACTATCTGGGCCTCTCAGCGCTGAGCGTCGTGCTTCTCACCGGTCTCCGGCTCGATCCTTTCCCGCTCGGGGTGCTTCCCGATCTGGTATGGATCGGGTGTTTCGTAGCGGTGTTCGTCGGCTCGGCAGTGGCCCACACCTGCTACAGCCGGCGGATGCGACTCGGTGCCGAGGACACCCCGCCGGACCTCCCGCACCGATGAGAAGCGCCGCCGAACGCCAGCGGAGGTCGTTGCCGCCTGCTCCCGGATCGACCGTCATCGATCCCGAGCGGGCGTGTTCGCCGGACCTGATCGTGGCGGTGACGCTGCTTCTCGGGGGCCGATGGCCCGGCCTCCACAGCAACGCGCCGCGTCGGAGCACGCTTCTCGCGCTCGTTTGCTTCGTGCTGGCGCTGTTCTCGATAGCGCTTCTCGCGTTCGTTCTCCGATTCGTGCTCGCCTGAG
>PXRA01000001.1:0-21149 GCA_003021725.1 Halobacteriales archaeon QH_8_64_26 | reverse complement strand
TCCCCTTCGATGCTCGGGGGATACTTCCCGCGGTCGATCGTGCAATCCGAAAGCGGGCGGGCCATACAGGTTAGGGCGTAGTTCCGTGTTTCAGCTTCGGTCAGCCCCCGGGCGGCTGGCTGTGTCACCTCGCCCTCGATGATTTCGGCCGAACAGGCCAGACACATCCCGACCCGACAGGAGTACTCCTGGGCGATCCCCTCCTCCAAGCAGCGACTCAGTATCGTCCGGGTTTCGGGCACCGTGATCCGCTCGCCGGTTCCCGCGAACGTGACGGTATACTCCTCGGGCATGGACGTTCCTACACGGGAGTTCGAGTAAACCCTTCGCTCTCCGTGCTCGCTTTCGTACTCCGGCTCGGGTATCGAGCGCTACGTCCCTTACTCGCCGCGGCGCTTCCTCAAAGTGATATACTTCGAACTTCGGATCCGCCGTTTCCTTAGCCGAGGAACACCGGGCTGGCGAGGACGCCGCCTTTGATCAGCAGCGACTGGATTCCGAGCAGGAAGGTGAGCACTATCGCGATCGGGACGACGAGGCGAACCCACCAGAGCCAAGCGCCGGTGAAGGAACTCCCGACCGAACTCCCCTGGCTGAGTTCGTCGGCCGAGAGGTCGGCCGCGACCCAGCCGACGAACACGATCAAGAGCAACACCACAAGTGGCAAGAGGAACTGAAAGACGATGTCGTTGTACCACCCGAGAATTCCCGTTCCCATCGCCGGCGGGATGCCGAGCAGGAAGATGACGACTCCCATCGTAACGGTGACCGCCGAGCGCTCGTAGTCGTAGTGCTGGACGACATAGCTAACCGGCACCTCTAGTAAGCTGATCGCACTCGAGAGCGCGGCGAACAGCAGGACCATAAAGAACACGAACCCGACGATCGCCCCGGCGGGAAGCTGACCGAACGCGCCTGCCAGGGCGGTAAAGGCAGTTCCCGAGCCGCCTGCCTCGGGTACCTCACCGCCGATGGCGAAGAGTATGGGAAAGACCACGAGGCCCGCGAGGATCGCGACCAAGGTATTGATGATAACGATCGCACCGCCATCCGCGGGGAGACTGTCGTCGCGGCCGAGATACGAGGAGTAGATGATCATGACGCTGAAACCGAGCGAGAGAGTGAAAAACGCCTGACCGACCGCTGCGGGGACGATCGTCGCGAAGTTCGCCGCGAGTTCGCCGAAATCGGGCGAGAGGTAGTAGCCATAGCCCGCGTCAGCGCCCGGAAGTGTGAATACCCAGATCGCGAGGCCGATCAGCAAGACGAAAATCGAGGGTACCATCACTTTCGTCGTCCGCTCGATACCGCCCGTGACGCCGAGAGCGACGATACCGATAGTTATTGCCATGAAGACGGCGTGAGCCGCGAGGGCCGTCGGTCCCGAGGCTACCGACCCGAAGTACGCCGCGGCGTCGCCGAAATAGGCACCGGTGGCGCTGCCGACGATGTAAATGAGCACCCAGCCCCCGACGACGCTATAGAACGCAAGCGTCGCGAAGGAGGTAAACGCCCCGAGCGCGCCGGCGATCGTCCACCCTCCGTATCCGAGATCGGCGAAGGCGTCGACGGGGTTCCGCTCGGATCGTCGACCGATGACGAACTCGACGAGCATCGCCGGGAACCCGATAAGAAACACCGCGACGAGGTAGACGACAATGAAGGCTGCCCCGCCGTTCGAGGCGGTCTGAAAGGGAAACGACCAGATGTTCCCCAGCCCGACGGCGCTCCCGACGGCCGCGAAAATAAAGCCTATCCTACTCGTCCAGGACTCCTGTTCTGCCATGGTGTATCCGTCACGTCTGGGAGCGCCCTCATAAAAGGGAGGGAAGGGCCAGGACCGAGCGCTCGTTACCGGCCTCCCGCCTCGCCACATCGTTCCGGGCCGTGGTATCGATCGCCGCCGGTCAGGGGCCCCGCCGACGGGCGTTCGATCGCCCGGACGGGTCAGTTCGGGCGCTCGGCCGGCGACCGGGCAGCGAGCGGCGAGCGAAACGCTTTCTCCCTCGGGCGGAGTGGTGTCGGTATGAGTTCCCAAGAGTACGACCTCGTCGTCGTCGGCGCGGGCACGGCGGGCTGTTATGCCGCGGCGACCGCCGCCCGGGAGGGCCTCGAGGTCGTTATCGTCGAGCGCAAATCAGCCGAGGAGGCGGGCCACATCGCCTGTGGCGACGCGCTCAAGGGTGCGGATACCTTCCCCGATGCGATTTCCCGGTCCCGGATCGAACCCTCGATGACGAACACCGGCGTCGATCACGGCCGCTTCGAGATCCCACAGACCGATACCGTACTCGACATCCCCGTCCCCGGCGAACTCGCGGTGATCGATCGCTTGGAGTACGGCCGCCAGCTCATCGCGGGCGCTGAGGCCGCCGGCGCGGAGATCCACTACGACACCGTCGTTGCCGACGTGCGCCAGAACGGGACAATAGGGGGCGTGCGCGGGAAGCGCCGGGGCCAAGCGGTGAACTACGACGCCGAGGTCGTCCTCGATGGGGCCGGCGCGCTCTCGATCCTCCAGGACAAGGCCGATCTGGGGGGTGCTACGTTCGACACCAACGTCAGTTACTCGCAGTTCTGCTCGGCGTATCGGGAGGTGCTGGAAGTGCCCGAACCCGTCCCCTGGGACGACGCGTTGGTGTTCAAGCCGACTGATCGTTCGGCAGGCTATCTCTGGTATTTCCCGCGGACGGATACCGAGATCAACGCCGGGCTCGGCTTCCAGATGATGGACGAACCGATGCAACTGGTCGCGGCGTTGCGCCGCGATCTCGAACGTCGCCCGGAGTTCGAGGGAGCCCGCGTCGCGGACAAACTCGGTGCGGCCCTGCCGACCCGTCGGCCCTACGATTCGGCGGTCGCGCCCGGATTCCTCGCCGCGGGCGATGCGGCCGGCCACGTCAATCCAACCACTGGTGGCGGGATCGCCGGGGCCGCCTACGCCGGGAAGTACGCCGCCGAGCAGGCGATCGCCGCGATCTCGGACGGAGGTGTCGGCGAGGGCGCGCTCTGGGAGTACAATCGTAACGTGATGGATCACTTCGGCGCTCGCTACGCTGCGCTCGACGTCTACAATGTCTTCGTGAGCGCGACCGAAATCGACGATCTCACCGGGCTGTTGAGCGTACTGCCGGGCGAGAAGCTCTCGGAAGCGCTGTATTCCGGTAGTGCCTCGATCGGGCTCGGGTTGAAATTACGGATGGCGATGCGAAGCGTCGGCCACTGGCAGCTGATCTACGATCTCTACCGAACCAAAGGGCTCGCCGACGACCTCTTCGAAATCTACGAGAGCTACCCCGACAGTCCCGACGGGCTCGACGCCTGGCAGCGAGAGCGCGACCGGAAGCTCGAAGAGATATACGAGGTGGCTGACGCAGACCCGAAATACTAACACGCACTTTTTTTCGGCTCGGGTTGCGCTCGCTCACG
Organism: Halobacteriales archaeon QH_8_64_26; assembly: GCA_003021725.1. Taxonomy (GTDB): domain Archaea; phylum Halobacteriota; class Halobacteria; order Halobacteriales; family Halococcaceae; genus PXQR01. Next base: position 17,720 of record PXRA01000001.1, on the reverse strand, counting down.
TTATTTGCTCGCCCACCACTCGTCTGCTCGCGGGCTGCGAGGCCCGCTCGCATGGTCCGCGGGACTCGGAGAGTCCCGCGCTTACCGCAAAAACCTGCACTAGAAAGACCGCTCCCTCCGGTCGCTCGCGGGTGCAGCAGTGTCACTCTCCGCCACCGCACCGGCCAGCCGGGCGGCTACTTCACTGGATCGGATTCCCGATGTCCTCAGCGATCAGGCCTCTTCAGCCTCGGCGTCCGCGGTCGGTTGTCCATCGGGATCGGTTCGTCGGTCGGCCGACCGGCCGGTGGTCGTCACATAGATCCCGCCGAGGACGATCGCGCCGCCGACGATCGTCTCCGGCGTCGGAACCTCGCTCAGTAAGAGGAGAGCGAGGACCGTGCTGCCGATGGGCTCACCGAGCAAGGAGACGCTGACGACGCTCGATTCGACGTGGGCGAGCGCCCAGTTGATCACGGTGTGGCCGAACAGGCCCGGCCCGATCGCCATCCCCAGGAACAGCAGCCACTCCTCGATGGGATAGCCGACGACCGGAGCGCCCTCGACGAGCACGAGTCCTAAGAGCGTCAGCGCACACGCCCCGTAGACCACGAGCACGTAGGGTATCAGTGGAACGTGTTGGCGCAGCGACCGGCCGGCGAGCACGTAGGCCCCAGCCATCACCGCGCCGACCAACGCGAGCGCGTTGCCGTACAGCGGGCGCGTACCGGAGAGCGCTCCGCTGGTGAGTAACTCCCCGAGGGACATGACCGCCATGCCGGAAATCGCGACGACGATCCCGATCCCCATCCGGCGGGTGACCCGTTCGTCGAGCACCAATACGGCTCCCCCGGCGACGAACAGCGGCTGGGCCTGGACCAGGGTAACCGAAGCGGCGACGCTCGTCCACTGGAGGCTCTCGAACCAGCTCGCGAAGTGTGCCGCAAGGGCCATCCCTGCAAGGCCCGCCACCAAGAGATCCCGCCCCGACAGCGATCGTATCCGCTCCCCATAGCGACCGAGCGCGAACGGACCCAGTAAGGCAATAGTGAATAGCACCCGATAAAAGGCCTTCACGAGGCTCGGCGCGTCGCTGAAGCGCACGAGGATCGCGCTCGTACTCACCGCGATCACGGCGACGACGAGTGCGGCCAGTGGCGGGGTTGCCCGTTCGAGCCCTGCGGTGAGCCGAGCAAAGGGGCCGTCGGCGCGGTCGCTTCTCGCTCCGAACTCGGGTTCTCGCTCCGCCCCATCGTCGCTTCCCATCCGTTCGAGGACTCACTCGCGCAGCCGGCTTACCGATTGTGATAACTGCGGTTGTGACGGATCAAATATGATCGCCGAGCGTACTGATCATCGTCCTACCGGCGTGTAATCGGACGTGACCGACACCACACTGGTGTGTCCGACGATCGCAGTCGTCTCTCGATTCGGTGGTATCCGGTCGCCCGAGTCGTCGCTATTCGGCGTCGTCGGGGACGTCGAAGTCGTGGAAGTGCTCGCCTTTCTCCTTCGTCAGGACGTTGAGCGCCGCGGCCGCGCCGTCACCCGCCGCGATCACCGCCTGCCATTCCTCCGCGCGAACCATCGCACCGGTCGCATAGGCGTTCTCGACCGATGTTTCCATCTCCACGTCGACGTCGACGACGCCCGCCTCGGTTAGCTCACAGCCCAGATCCTCGGCGAGGTCGCGTTTCGCCCCGGTCGCGAGCACGACGTAGGGCGCTTCGTACTCGCTTTCCTCGGTGGTCACAACGAACCCCTCACCGTTGGTCGATACCGCCTCTACTCCCTCGCCCTGGTGGCGATCCGCGCCGAAACTATCGACCTGCTCGCGCGTGTCCTCGGTGAAAACACTGCCGTTCTCGCTTTCGATACCCGGGTAGTTGAACAGGTGGGCTTTGTGCATCCAGGTCTCGTCGGTGTCGAACACCGTTGTACTGAGCCCGTTTTTCGCGGTAAACAGTGCCGCACTGAGGCCGGCGGGACCGCCGCCGACGACGATTACGTCAGTCATGCACCGCGCTCTACTGCGCCGAGACACATAGTTCTACCAGTTACTTCGATGTCACCTCGATAGCGCTCCGGGTTCGGCCGTCCACTCCGTCGCCGGGTCGAGGGTGTCGGTCCGTTCGTAGCAGGGACGAGAAGGCGAACCGAGCCAGAGTCCCCCTCAGCGCCGGCCGAACAGCCGCTCGGTCTCGCGGTGACGGTACCGAAACATCGGCTCGAACCCGATAACGGCGACGGGCCCCGCGAACCGGCCCAGATCGCCACCTGGCAACCGGTACTCGATACGGTCGCGGACCTTCGTCCCGCGGTCCTCCGCATAGAAGTAATGCGAGTGTATCCAGTGATCGAAGGGCCCCGCCACCATCTCGTCCCTGAAGAAGGCCGTTCGGTCGCCTTCTTCGCGTGCTACGATCCGGCTCGTCCAACTCTGGCGTGGGCCGACACCGAAGGGCCGGACGGTGATGTCGATCTCGCAGCCGGTCGTCAGAATCCCCGGATCGGGTTCGAGAAGGTCGGGAGCGGGTTCGCCGTCCGGTCCCCTGATGGACTCGACGGTCATATTCGTCCAGTCGGGCGTGAGCCCCGTGAGCCCGGAGACACGGGAGTGAAAGTCCCATACCTCCGCGAAGGAGCCATCGACGTGTGTCTCGCGCTCAAAGGTTTCCATACGCACCCTACTGGCGACGGGGGCAAAACCTTCGCGCTTCCCGGCTCGGTTCGCGCCGTCGGTCGCTCGATCCCGGGCCCTCCAGGATCGACGACACTTCGATCGATAGCCTCTCTCGCTTATAGGTGGGAGGTCCAGTGCGTCGATACTCCCACGTACATGGGACGGGAAGCCTTTAGCCATTGTGGCCGATACCCCGGTTATGATTTCCCGGCTACTGCTGGGTTGCGGATCGATCGGTCACGCGATCATCGATGCCGTCGCCGAGCGGCCGGGCTCCCTGTTAGTATTGAGCGAGGACGCCGAACGCGTCGAAGCCCTGCGGGATAGTGGGATCACCGCCGAACACGCCGATCCGACGAATCCCGTCGCGATCCGCGGGGTCACCCGACCGATCGACGTCCTGTTGGTCGCCGGCGACGATTCCGAGACGAACCTCGCGGCCGCCCGCGCGGGACGGGAGGCCTACCCCGACGCCCTGGTGGTCACGTATGCCGGCACGGACCCCGCCGCCGGGATCGCCGACCGGATCGAGGGAGTCGCCGATCGAATGCTCGACCCTGGCTCGATTCTCGCGACGGATCTGCTCGAACGCAGCGGCGAGGAGGGCCTTCGCCTTCGGCGACTCAGACGTGTCCTCGGAACCATCGAGGGCACACTTGCGGTCGTCGCCCACGACAACCCCGACCCCGACGCGATCGCGAGCGCGGTCGCCCTCGCCCGGATCTCCGAAGCCGTCGGCTGTGAGGCGAAAGTGTGTTACTTCGGCGACATCTCCCACCAGGAGAACCGCGCGTTCGTCAACCTACTCGATCTGGATCTCGTGAACTTGAACAGCGAGATCGATCTCGAGGAGTACGGCGGGTTCGCGCTGGTCGATCACTCCCGGCCGGGGGTCAACGACGGCCTGCCCGAGGACACCCCGATCGACGTCGTGATCGACCACCACCCGCCCCGAGCGCCCGTCGAGGCACGTTTCGTCGATCTGCGAAGCGACGTCGGCGCGACGAGCACGCTTCTCGTGGATTACCTCCAGGGGCTGGGTATCGAACCCGATGCTCCCGTTGGAACGGGACTGCTCTATGGGATCCGCGTCGATACGAAGGACTTTACCAGGGAGATCTCGGCGATGGACTTCGAGGCCGCGGCGTACCTGCTCCCCCGGTCGGACGGTTCCGTTCTCGAACAGGTCGAGGCTCCCAGCATCAGCGCCGGGACCCTGGAGATCATCGCCCGGGCGATCCGCAATCGCGAGCTGCGCGAGACGGTACTTACGAGCAACGTCGGCCAGCTGGCCGATCGGGACGCGCTCGCCCAGGCCGCCGACCAACTGCTCGGGCTGGGCGAGGTGAGCACGACGCTGATCTATGGCTTCCGTGATGGGACGATCTACGTCTCCGCCCGAGCGCGCGGGGCCGAACTCGACCTCGGCGAAACGCTGCGAGACGCCTTCGAGGAGATCGGCAGCGCCGGCGGCCACGCCGGGATGGCCGGTGCCCAGATCCCGCTCGGTATACTCGCCGAAGTCGAGGACGACGAGGAACCGCTCGCCGAAATCGTTCACGACGTGATTACCGTCCGCTTTTATAAGGCGCTTCGGTCCCGGCCGACCTGGGATTCGCGGCTCGCTGCCGATGATGCCGACAGCGCCGACAGTGTTGAGGACACCACTGGCGGGCGCTGCGTTGATGGTGAGGCCGATCCGGACGGGAGCGCGGTAGGCGATCCCGACCGTGCTCCCGACGACACCGCCGGTTCGGGTATCGGTCTCGATATCGACACTGGCGAGCGCGATGGCGACGGGATCGATACCGACGCCGGCAGCCTCGATCGGGAGCTGCGGTAGCCCGTTGTTCCCTCCGTTCGGCACGACGGTAGCCGCTCTATCGTCCTCGGACCCGGGGACTAGAGACATGTGGAGAGAGGACCGGCCAGCGCCAGCCGGTGTGGGGCTCCCTCGCCGCCGTCCTCCACCAGCATGGAGTCGATCGACGAGAAACTGTGTGTTAGGTTGGTATACCGGAGCTGGTCGAGCACGATGTCGTCTGTTCCATCGCGGTTCGTCCCAAACTAAGGAAGACGGGGATCCGATCCTCGAATACAGGTGAATACATGAGGCGTGTTAAATACCCTCATTATCTCATGGTTAGCATTGTCTACTACACGGTTGTAATGTCAAGGGTTATACGCGCGGGCTGGTCGCTTTTATATAGACCAGCGGAACGGCGTGCTAATTCTGAACAAGTAGTGGTGGGAGAACGCCGCTACGTTGATATTATGTAACACGCAGGAGCTGAACCAACTGCTGCCCCGTAGTTCCGCTACACTATAGGAGAGCGAACGACGGTGAGCGGACCGATGAGGTGGCGATCCGATTGGAGGCCGACGTGGCTGTGATAGAAGTACGTCCCAGCTGGAGCCGCTTCGAAGGCGTATGTGAACGTTTCATTATTTCAATAGGTGCTCGCGTGACCTTTGGAACGCCGTTCGTAGGACTCGCGAGCGGGACGCCATGCCGGTGGATCGTCGTCGGGTCAGGGAGTCGGTTCGTGAGATCGACTTGAAGGGTGTCGCCTCCGGTGACGCGGAGTTCCGGCCCCGAGCTCTGTTCGTCGTACAGCCACGTCTTCGAATTCCCGGTTCCGTTCGGAGCCAGCGAAACCGTTTCGGGAATACCGGTCAGCGTTCGCCGCTGGTCAGCGCTATCCGGATCAACGGGGCCCCGAGGTATCGCCTCCGCTCCGGCCGATTCTGATGTCGGGAAAGCCGAGCAGCCAGCGAGCGTAGCGAACACTGTACCTCCGGCTGCTGTGAGTAACGTTCGACGACTGAGAAATGGAAGGGGGCCCATATGCGTCCGATCAGTTGTTGTCGAGTTTCTCCCGTCGCGTTTCGAACCCCTCATCGGGGAGATCGCCGCGCGCAGCGGTTCGGAGTTCGTCCATCGCGCCGTCACGCGACGCGGTGGGGTCAGTCACACGGCGAACGAGGAGATATCCTCCCCCCAGAGCCACGAGGAGGAAGGCGAGCTGGACGAGAACACCGATAATTCCAAGGCCATCCATACCGCCGTAGCCGTACATCCCGCCCAGCATCGGCATCGCGAATCCCATCATGAGCGTCGATCCCAAGACGAGGATCGCGAGGCCGGCCAACAGGATCGTCGCGAGGTTCGTTTCATTTGAATTACTCATCGGCCATCACTCCCTTCGCTGCTGACGGTCCGTAACACGCGTCCGAATCGGTCGTAGTAGTCACTACCTCCTCGACTGGTTTGCCGGTGGTCGTGGTGAGTGTGTCTGACATGGGTCTCTGTCCTGTGTGATCAGGCGGTAAGCGAGTGTCTACACTGACGCCTCGTAGCCTGCGTCTGCGGCCGCTTGAACGAGAGCAGCACTGTCAGGATCCCCCTCGATCGTAGCGCTGTCCGTTTCGCGATCCGCGCGAGCATCCGAGACGCCGGCGACATCTTGGAGAGTCTCTTCAGTGGTCTGTTTACGGTGCTCGCAGCTCGTCCCTTCGACCGTCATTGTCGTTGCCATACGGGTAGTTCTATGCGCGCCCGATTTATTCCGATTTTCGTTCCGATAGTGGTGGCCCGACGGTCCGGAAACTGTTGATTCCAAAGCACCTGTTCGGAAGGGCATTTATTCGTTGCTGGCGTCGATCGTGCTATGTCCGATCTCGATGGAACGGATCTCGAAACCCTCGAGTTGTTGATGAGCTATTCGCGTCGGCCGTGGAGTGAGATCGCTGAGGTAGTCGATCTCTCCCCACCGGCCGTCCCGGATCGCGTCGAGAGGCTCCAGGAGATAGGCGTTATTCGACGATTTACGGTCGATATCGATCGGTCATGACTTCACGAGGGCGTTCCTGTCCTCCTAGAGTTCACGGTAGAACCGACAGGTTCGAATCCGTCCGTGAAGCCCTTCTCGAAACCGAAGCGGTCGAGTGCGTTTTCACGGCCGCGAACCACGACCTCCGCTGTTACGCACTCGTCAGTGATGGCGATGTCCCGACGTGGCTCGCGGAGATACTCGATACACGATGTATCGAGAACTACGACGGACGGCTTCTGACGGGCGTCGAATGGACGCCTGCTCTTGGAAACGGAGTTCGCGCTGACGTGTGCCGAGTGCGGCAATACCGTCACCGGTGAAGAAATCGCCACTCGTATCGATAGTGATCCCTATCAGCTCTGCTGTTCGTCATGTGAGGCCCGGTTCGAAGCACAGTACGAACGAATGGAAGAGGAAGCAACAGGGTAGATCGATCTCCGCCACGATCACTTTCGAATCACAAGTCAGCACGGGTTCGAATCTTGAGTATCATAAGAGCAAGCGCATTGAATGAGAATCCCGTAGATACTATCGATGAGTCACCGGAAATCACAGCTCGATATCCAGGGCATGAGTTGTGCGAACTGCTCACAAACTATAACGCAAGCCCTCACCGACCTCGATGGGGTGAGCGAGGCGAACACCAACTTCGCCACCGACGAGGGCACGATCGAGTACGATCCCAACGAAACGTCGCTCGCGGCGATCTATACGGCGATCGGCGACGCTGGGTACAGCGTAATAAGCACGTCGGTCTCTATCGGCATCACCGACATGACGTGTTCGAACTGCGCCGAGACCAACGAGGAAGCGCTCGAAGACGTTCCCGGCGTGATCGCCGCGGAGGTCAACTACGCGACCGACGAGGCGAACGTCGAGTACAACCCCGCCGAAACCGGCCGCGAGCAGCTCTACGATGCGATCGAAAGCGCCGGGTATTCGCCGGTGCGCGACGATGACGACGGCGAAGGGTCCGAACAGGAGCAGCGCGACGCTGCGCGGAACGAGGAAATTCGCCGCCAACTCCGGCTGACGCTGTTCGGCGCGGCACTCTCGATCCCGCTGCTTGCGTTCCTCGTCGAGAAGTTCGTCTTGGGCGGCGGAGCACTCCCCGAGACAGTCTTCGGCGTCGAGTTCGGCTGGATCGAGTTCCTACTTGCAACGCCCGTGCAGGCCGTCCTCGGCTGGCCGTTCTACAAGAACTCCTACACGGCGCTCGTGAAGAATCGCTCGGCGAACATGGACGTGCTAATAGCGCTCGGCTCGACGACCGCGTACGTCTATTCGGTCGTAGTCCTATTGGGCCTGCTCGCCGGCGGGCTGTACTTCGACACCGCTGCCCTGATCCTCGTGTTCATCACGCTGGGCAACTACCTCGAAGCCCGCTCGAAGGGACAGGCCGGCGAAGCGCTCCAGCAACTGCTGGAAATGGAAGCCGACACCGCGACCGTCGTCGGCGACGGGGGGAACGAGGAGGAGATCCCCCTCGACGAGGTCGATGTCGGTGACCGGATGAAAGTCCGTCCGGGCGAGCAGATCCCGACCGACGGCACCGTTATCGACGGGCAGTCGGCGGTTGACGAGTCGATGGTCACGGGTGAGTCAGTGCCCGTCGAGAAAGAGGAAGGTGAGGAGGTGGTCGGCTCGACAATCAACGAGAACGGTGTGCTGGTAGTCGAAGCTACCAAGGTCGGCTCCGATACTGCGCTCCAGCAGATCGTCCAGACTGTCAAGGAAGCGCAGTCGCGCCAGCCCGACATCCAGAACATCGCCGATCGGATTTCCTCCTATTTCGTCCCGATCGTCATCGCGAACGCCCTACTGTGGGGTATCGTCTGGTATCTGTTCCCTCAAGCGCTCGCGGGATTCGTCGGTGCGTTGCCGCTATGGGGCCTCGTCGCCGGCGGGCCGGCCGTCGCCGGCGGCACGGTATCAGTCTTCGAGTTCGCGGTCGTCGTTTTCGCCTCCGCTGTGCTGATCGCCTGTCCCTGCGCGCTTGGATTGGCAACGCCGGCGGCGACGATGGTCGGCACCTCGATCGGTGCGCAAAACGGCGTGCTGTTCAAGGGCGGCGACATCCTCGAACGCGCTAAAGACGTCGATACGGTCGTCTTCGACAAAACCGGGACGCTCACCGAGGGCGCGATGGAACTGACCGACGTCGTTCCTCTCGGCGGCGCTCGCACCGCCACTGACGGTGGCAACGCTGAGACGGCAGCCGATGGCGGCACACAGGCAGTCGGAGGAGGGGCAGCACCCGAGGCTGAAACGGGTATTGACGAGGAGGCGGTGCTTCACGCCGCGGCAAGCGCCGAGGCCAGCAGCGAGCACCCGCTCGCGCAGGCCATCGTTGTGGGCGCTGAAGAACGCGGCATCGACCTCGCCGATCCCGAAGACTTCGAGAACGTGCCCGGCCATGGGGTCCGTGCGATGGTCGACGACGAGGAGGTGCTCGTCGGCAACCGCAAGCTGATGTGCGACAATGGTATCGATCCCTCGGCCGCCGAGGACGAACTCGAACGGCTCGAAGGCGAGGGCAAGACCGCGATGTTGGTTGCCAGCGGCGGTAGCTTACTGGGTCTCGTGGCCGACGCCGATACGGTCAAAGAGAGCGCAAAAGAGGCCGTAGCGGCGCTCCGCGACCGGGATCTCGCGGTCCACATGATTACCGGCGACAACGAGCGCACGGCCGAAGCAGTCGCCGAGGAGGTCGGCATCGACCCCGAAAACGTCCGCGCGGGAGTCCTCCCCGAGGACAAATCCGACGCCCTCGACGACATCCAGTCGTTGGGCAAGCGCGCGATGATGGTCGGCGACGGCGTTAACGACGCCCCCGCGCTCGCGACGGCCTACGTGGGCACCGCCATCGGGTCGGGGACTGACGTGGCCATCGAGGCCGCCGACGTCACGCTGATGCGCGACGACCCACTCGACGTCCTGCGTGCCATCCGCATCTCCGATGGTACGCTCCGGAAGATCAAACAGAACCTCTTCTGGGCGCTCGGGTACAACACCGCGATGATTCCCCTCGCCTCGCTCGGCCTGCTCCAGCCTGTGTTGGCCGCAGCGGCGATGGCCTTTTCGAGCGTGTCGGTGCTCTCGAACAGCCTGCTGTTCCGTCGGTACACCCCCGACCGCGACTACGAACTGCTCGGATTCCTTCGCTGACGAAACGACAACCGCTCTTGTGAGAGATTGGTGGTAGCGATTGTGGGAGCGTTCGGACCGATCAATCCTCACCGTTTAGCCGAAAGGAACTATGCTCTGACCACTCATTGCTCAACCCACCGTAATAGCGAATCACCCTCTGAGATCGCTCTCAGCAGAAGAGGATCGATGTGGCCGCGTCTCCATCTCGTTCGTCGATACCAGCACTCCTCTCTTCTACACCGCTGAATCCGAGTGAGGGGGCTTCGAAACCGCAGCACAGTGCCTCTCTTTCTTCGGGTTCTGAGCAGTAATTGACAAAAATGATGCCTGCGTTACTCGAACTATGCCGACAACGCTCGTCAACGGGATCTCGAATCACTTCGCATCGGCGTCGGATTCCTGTGGGTTGCCGCGTGGGCGATCATCATGGGGCTGATCATCACCAGCCTCGTCCAAGTGCACGTCTCCAAAGAACGGACGGCAAAGGTTCTCGGTGAGGGTGACCTCTCCGGACTCACGAAAGCGACCCTGTTCGGTGCTGCGAGTAGCGGCTGTAGTTTCGGCGCTATCGCGATCAGCAAGGGGCTGTTCGAGAAGGGCGCTCACGTCGTGAACTTCCTCGCGTTCATGTTCGCTTCGACGAACCTCATCGTGGAACTGGGATTGATGATCCTGCTGCTCGGCTGGGAGTTCCTCGTCGCCGAACTCCTCGGCGGTATCGTCCTCATCGTCGTCATGGCGTTGCTCATCCATCTGACGCTTCCTGGAAACCTCTTCGAGGACGTGCGAGCGGAACTCACCCAGCGCGACCGGGAGCACGGAACAACCGAAGACCCGACCTGTGAAATGGAGGGCAAAGACGAGTATTCGCTCGTCACTGACGGGGGCGAGACGGTGAAGTTCTGCTCGGCGGGTTGCATGGAGACGTACGAACAAGAGATGGCAAGCAGCGGTGGCTGGCGCGATGAACTGCTCTCGTGGGGGCGGCTGGTACAAGCTCGGCAACCAGTATCGCAAGGAGTGGTCGATGATCTAGACGGACGTCATCGTGGGCTTTCTCGTCTCGGGGTTCGTCATCGTGTTCGTCCCGCAGTCGGTCTGGAACGCGCTGTTCTTGCAGGGTGATGGAGTGCTCGTCAGCGCTGAAAACGCGATCATGGGTGTGGCGATCGCCGTCATCAGCTTCGTCGGCAACATGGGCAACGTCCCGTCCGCCGTCGCGCTCTGGGGCGGCGGCGTCAGCTTCGCCGGCGTCATCGCGTTCGTCTACGCCGACCTCGTCACGATTCCCGTACTGAACGTCTATCGGAAGTACTACGGCTGGAAGGTGATGGCCTACATCCTTGGGGTCTTTTTCGTGACGATTGCCTTCTCGGGGTTTCTCATGGAAGAACTGTTCGACGTCCTCGGCATCGTCCCGAACCTCGCTGGCGGCCGGACGGCGACCGAACAGACCTATTTCGAGTTCAACTACACGTTCTATCTCAATCTGATCGCGTTTGCCCTCTCGGGGTTCCTCCTCTACGTCTATCGTCGTGGTCCGGGTGCGCCAGGACAGTACCGTGATCCGATCTGTGGAACGCCCTCCTATTACCGACAATCTCGTTCGCGAGAGCGATGTAGCGCGTCGGATCCGATCGTTGATACGCATCCGTAGTACCCCAGCCGCCGGTCGCGAGCGGTTTTCCCGAGACGCTGTGGGGAACGCGTCTGTTGATTGAGATAGGAAGACAAATGGTCAAAGCGAGAGGCCGGTTCCGAAAATCGATCAGTGTTTCTGAAAGTGGTTTGCTTGACTCTTTGCCTCCTCGGAGTTCGACCATGCCCGCGAGGGGCGACTACTTCCACCGGCATGGCCAATGGCTACCCCAAATCGATTTCCTTACGAATAGTGCTCTCGGGTGTTTTCCCACCCTTTTCAGATCGACTCCTCCTCCCTTCCCTTCACCGGATCGATACCCTTCGGTTCCAGGCGATGTCGGTCGATGCGGCGGCTATAGTTCGACGCGCTCGCCCGTGTCGGCGGATTCGTATGCTCCTTCGATCGTTTGGAGGTCAGTCAGTCCGTCTTCACCGTCGGTTTCGCAGACCGTATCCGCTAATACACAATGTGCGAAATAATCGAACTCCTCGCGGACCTCATCGACCGGCGGCCCCGTATATCCGGTGTGGGTTTCGCCGCGCTCAACCACGATTTCCTGGGAGACATCACCACCAAACGGCGAGCGGATCAACACCTGACCGTCGGTTCCGAGTACTTGGAGTCGGCTGTCAGGATGGGCGTCGAAACTCGCCGTACACGAAGCGGTCGCGCCATCCGAGAAGGACAATTGGACGGCAGCGTGTTCGTCAACGCGATCGAACGGCGCTCCGTCGGAGCTGGTTTCGGCGACCACCGCCGTGGGGTCGGCGTCGAGCAGGAAGCGGGCCGTGTTGAGCGGGTATACTCCGAGATCGATCAGCGCACCCCCGCCAGCGATATCGGGGTCGAGACGCCACGTGTCGGTGCTCACGTCGTCGAGCAATCGGACGGAGAAGCCGCCGTGGACCTGTACCGGTTCCCCGATCACACCGTCGGCGATCACCTCGCGCATCCGCCTGATCGCCGGTTCGGTTCGGAGTCGGTAGGCGGTCATGCACACCACGCCGGCGTCCGCGCAGGCTCCGACCAACCGCTCGGCTGCCGCGAGATCGGCGGCAAGTGGTTTCTCACAGAGGACGTGTTTGCCGCGGTCGGCCGCTGTCCGCACATACTCCTCGTGGAGCGCCGGTGGAGTAGCGACGTAAACCGCGTCGTACTCGTCGCTTCCCACACCATCACGAAACTCTTCGTAGTTAAGTACCCGCTCGACACCGAAGGTCGAAGCGAGATTCCTGGCCTTCCCCGGTGACCCGCTCACCAGTGCCGTGAGTTCACAGAAGTCCGTGTCGCGGATCGCTGGCAGGGCGCGCTCACGAGCGAACCCGCCGAGACCGATCACGGCAAGCCGGACGTTCCCTTCGTCGATCGTTTGCCAGTCACGCCGGGTGAACGCCGTGAAGTAACTGTCGAGATCCGCCATGTGCCTACTACGACCTCGGAAGGGCTAATGTGTTCGGCCGACTTCGACGAATAGCGCAAGGAGACTCAGCCTCAAGGCCTCAGAGATCAACCCGCACGTAGCGACGAGTCCGAGCCTGAGCAGTTACAGAGGGGATTGCTGCCCTCGAACAGCGCATCAGCGAGTTGACCGAGTTCTTCCTCCGGCAGCAAGTTCGCCTCTTGATTCTGATCCTGAGCGAGCAGCGGCTCCGAGTCCCCGTTCGAACTGACTGTCCGCGAGCAGACTGCCGCTCGTGTTACCGTCTCGGCGCTTTGGCCTCGCGGGCGTCGGCTCCCCTCGCGAACCATGTCCTCGCGACTCGGGCGGACCCGAACGGTAGTCATCCCTGGTGGCGCGAACACGCGCAGATAGGCACCGGTGACGAACTCCTCGCAGTTGCCACAGTGAGGCATGACCAACGGTTGCTCCGCGGTCGTACCTAAACCTACGGCCACAGAGAGGTCAGTGGGCCCCAATTACTCGCTTACGAGACCGTCGTCCTCAATACGCATCACCGCTTCTCCGTCGGGAAGATTCGGCGCATCGACGAGGCGGACGATTCGTTTCGTGCCTTTCGAATTCCGAAGATAGAGCCGAAAGGTCGATTTGTGCCCTAAGATATTCCCCCCGATCGGCTTGGTAGGATCGCCGAAGAACGAGTCGGGGTTCGACTGGACCTGGTTCGTAACGAGCACAGCGACGTTATGAAGGCTCGCCACCCGTGTGAGATCATGGAGATGCTTGTTCAGCTTCTGCTGACGAGGGGCGAGTTCACCCCGACCGACGTACTCCGCACGGAAGTGCGCAGTCAGCGAGTCGACACAGACTATCCCTACCGGCCACTCCGTGTCCTCGTACTCGCCTGCGATTCCGTCCGTCCTCTCGGCGAGGAGGATTTGATGGTTCGAGTTGAACGCCTTCGCGACTTCGATTTTGTCGAGGAACGCCTCAACTAGCGCTTTCATTGTCGCCTCATCGTCAGGAGAACCCTCGATGCCCCGTTGTTCCAGGCTGGCTTGGAGCGCCTCTTCGGGGAGCCCGCGAACCATGTCGTCGATTCGCTCGGGGCGGAAGGTGTCCTCCGAATCAATGAATATCGCTCGTTTTCCAAGTCCGCCATACTCGCTGGGCAACTGAACTGTGACTGCTACTTGATGGGTGACCTGAGATTTACCGACACCGTACTCACCATACACTTCGGTGATCGACTGGGTCTCGATCCCACCACCTAAGAGCTCGTCGACAGCAGGCACGCCCCAGGTGAGCTTGCCGATCTCCGTTCGTCGCTGGAGTACCTCAGCACCGCTTTCGAATCCACCGATATCTGCGGCGTCCCGGGCGGCTGTAATCACATCTGCAGCGGTCGATTCACCGACATCGGCGGTGTTCGATAACTCGCCGGGGCTTGCTACTGCGATGCTCTGGAAGGAGTCGAAGCCCGACTCGCGGAGTTTGTCGGCTGTCGCCGGCCCAACGCCGGGGAGGTTTTCTAGATTCGTCGTCGCTGCCATGTCTTTCCGGAGGGACCTCGTAAGGATAAGTCGCCGTCTACAGGAGAGTGAAAGTATACTCTCCCTGTTCATAACGATCGTATTCAACTGCAAGAGCGCTTGAGTGGAGACTTCTATTCAGTTTCACTGCTTACCATTGATTGCGTGTGGATGACGAACTGGCCCACGACGCTACGCGTGTTAGGGGTGGTCCTTCGAACTGCACCCGCGGCTGCCTATCCCTTACGACGAACGCTAAATCGGCGAACCCGTCGAACTCCGCGACCGAGGCCACAACAAGGTAATCGCCGCTGCACTGAGGGGTTCAGTTCTCGCGCTTTCAGTGCCAGAGCTACAGCACTCCTTCTCGCATGCTCCGTCGGTAGACGACATCCCATAGCGGTATACGCATCCGGGCGGTTCTGTCTCGAGCTACCGTCGGGGCGAGGCAGGAGTGCCGACGGCCCCCTGACCGATCATGTGGCTGTGGCCCGTGCGGCCGACCGAGGGCCCTGCCGCTCTTATGTACTGCTAAGCTAGCGGTGTCGAATGACGAGCCACCCTGGTCCAGCACGGAATCATATCATCGATTCGAATTCGATCGGTAGACCATCTCGCCCATTAATGCGTGCTAGCAAACCTCTTTCGTTCCGTACGGCGGTCTCTCGGCAGCGTGTAAACGGCGAATCAGTCGGATAGCGTTTCGATCGTCTTGAGAACGCGATTACAGGGGGATCGCACTCGTGGCCCCCAGGTAGGGATATCACCGAGCAGAAACTAGCTAACCTCTGAAAAGTTCGTGTAACTCGGCTCGATTCGATACCGAGAATATCAGTTCCGGTGTGCGGTTGCCGGGCACTTTTGTGCGCTATACGCCCACTAATAACTGCACTGTGAAGAGGACGGTCGAACGGCTACTAGATGCGGATCGCTACCGCGGGCGGGTCCAGTATCACGAGCGGGCCCCTGCCCGACCAGCGACGTTCACCGACATCGCGACCGACTACCGGCTCCAGCAAGCCTTCGTCCGCCAGGGCATCGACGCCCTCTACGATCACCAAGCCGCCGCCATCGAAGCCGTCCGCGAAGGGGAGAACGTCGTTCTCGCCACACAGACCGCCAGCGGCAAGAGCCTCGCGTACACCGTACCGGCCTTCGAGGCGGCTCTCCGCTCGCACGGACAGGCCGGAAGTCAGAACTCTCCCCGGAGTAGCGGTCAAGACCCAACAGAAGGCGACACTCCCCCGACCGGCCGGACGCTCTATATCGCCCCACAACGTGCACTCATCAACGATCAGGAAGAGACTCTCGCAGCCTTCGCTAATGATCTCGGCCTCGGCGCACGGGTCGATGTCGCCCAGTATACCGGCCAGCAGTCCCGAGAACAGAAACGCGAAATCCGCGAGCACCAGCCCGATATCGTGCTGACAACGCCCGATTCGCTGCATTACGCCTTGCTTCCATGGTCGAACCGCCTCTGGGAGTGGTTCTTCCGAACGCTCGATGTAGTCGTCATCGACGAGATCCACGAGTATCGCGGGATCTTCGGCAGTCACGTCGCCCTGGTGCTCCGGCGACTGAACCGAATCTGTGAGCGTTACGACGCCGCTCCACAGTTCGTCTGCTGTTCGGCGACGATCGGTAACCCCGCCGAGCATGCCAGGAACGTTACCGGCCAGTCCGCCGAGTCGTTCACCGTCGTCGACGAGGACGCGAGCGCGACCAGCGAAACCCACTGGCTGTTCTGGAACCCGCCACTGAGGAACAGCGAGGGCGCCCAGGTAGGGGCTCGAGCTGGCGGGGAGAGTGACCAGCGGGTACATGGCGAGCCGGATGCATCCGACGCTACCGTCGAAATCGAACCGGGAGACGGTCCCGAGGCGATCACGAGCGACCAGCAAAGCACAGCGGTCGCCGCCCGCCAGTCTCGGTCCGGATCCCGAACTGCACCAGCCGATGACTCCGAGAGGGACTCGGATTCAGCACCGTCACCGACAGACGGCCAGGACGGACAATCGCCTTCGAGTCCGACCTCAACCGGCGGTGATCGGCGCTCCTCGCACTCCGAAGCGGTGACCCTGTTCTGTGACCTGCTCGTCGATGGCTACCAGACGCTCGTGTTCACCGGCTCGCGACAGGGTGCCGAGCGCTATGCCGACTGGTCCGCGAACCGCCTTCGGCAGCGCGGCGAAAGCGAGCTCGCCGAGGCGGTCACCGCTTACCAGGCCGCCCTCGAAACCGAGCAACGCGAGGCCATCGAAGCCGGCCTGCACGATGGATCGATCCGAGGAGTCTGGAGTACGAACGCGCTCGAACTCGGCGTCGACGTCGGCGGGCTCGATGCCGTGCTCCTCGATGGCTATCCGGGGACGAAGATGGCGACCCACCAGCGAGCCGGGCGGGCCGGTCGCGGCGAGGACGCCAGTCTCGTCGCGCTCATCGCCGGTAATGATCAGCTCGATCAGTACGTGATGGGTCACCCCGAGGACTTCTTCGACGGCGAACCCGAGCGCGCGGTCGTCAACCCCGCGAACGAGGAGCTACTGCCTGAGCACGTTCGTAGCGCGGCCGCCGAGTCCTGGCTCACGCCGGCCGACGACCGGCATTTCGGCGAGAGGTTTCCGGATGTGGTCGCCGATCTCGAGGAAGCCGACCACCTCGATCGACGCCGGACTCCTGCCGGGCTCCGGTGGTTCGACGCTAGCGAGGAGAGCCCCCAACACGAGATGAGCCTCCGGACGATCGACGATCGAACCATCCGGCTGCGCGACCGCCACCGTAACGAGACGATCGCGAGCCTGCCGTTCGCCGACGCGCTTCGCGACGCCCATCCCGAGGCCATCTACTACCACCAAGGCCGTACCTACGAGGTGGCCGAGCTCGATCTCGATCGCGGCCGGGCGCAGCTCGAAACGACCGACGCCAGCCATTACACGCGGGCACTGAGGGACAAGCACATTACCGTCGAGACGGATCTCGATTCGGCGACGATCGAGTTCGGCGATACCGACGGCAGCAAAGGCAACGACGAAACCGGCGGGGGAGAGCTGGAACGACCGCCTCTCCCGATCGGGTTCGCGACGGTCACGATGCGCGAACGGATCGATAGCTACCTCCGGTTCGACGGCCCGGACGACGACGGTACCGAGATCACCCTCGACGAGCCCCTCCCGGAAACTCAGCTTCGCACGAAAGCACTATACTTCACGGTCCCGCCGTCGATCGAGGCGACGATCCGCGAGGCGAGCCCGACCGACGATGGATTCGCCGGGGCGATCCACGCCGTCGAGCACGCGCTGATCTCGCTCTTTCCGTTGGAACTACTCTGTGATCGTCGGGATATCGGCGGGCTCTCGACGCCGCTGCACCCGCATACGGGCCGGAGCACGGTTTTCGTCTACGACGGCTACCCGGGTGGTGTCGGTCTCGCTCGGGGCGGCTACGAGGACCTCGAAGCGATGTTGGGCCGCACGCGGGAGTTACTGCATTCCTGTCCCTG